>CAXTPP010000004.1:7302-59647 GCA_964246185.1 uncultured Acetobacteraceae bacterium | reverse complement strand
GCCCGGTCGCCGAGTCCAGCCGCGGGGCACGCCGCCAGCCGCCGTCCACCACCACGCGCACACCGGGCACGGTGAGGGAGGTTTCCGCGATGCTGGTGGCCAGCACGACCCGGCGGCCCTCGTCGGCGGGGCGCAACGCACGATCCTGCTCGGCGGGCGGCAGGTCGCCGTGCAGCGGCAGCACCAGCGCGCCGCAGCCTTCGAGGGCAGCCTGCGTGCGGCGGATTTCCCCCATGCCGGGCAGGAAGGCCAGGATGTCGCCGCCGTGCGCCGCCAACGCCTCCCGCACGGCGGACGCCATGGCGCCAGGCAGGTCGCGCGGGGAGGCGAGGTCCCGCTTGGCGTGCTCGACCGTCACGGGGAACATGCGGCCGGCGCTCTCGATGACGGGCGCGTCCATCAGCGTGGAGAGGCGTGCGCCGTCGGCGGTGGCGGACATGGCGAGCAGCCGCAGCTCGGGGCGCAGCTGGCGCTGCAGGTCCAGGCACAGCGCCAAGGCGAGATCGGCGGCCAGCGCGCGTTCGTGCACCTCGTCCAGGATAATCAGGCCCACGCCGTCCAGCCCCGGGTCGGACAGCAGGCGACGGACCAGCAGGCCTTCCGTCACCACCTCGATGCGGGTGGCGGCGGAGACGGCGGAGTCGAGCCGGGTGCGGTAGCCGGCGGTCTGCCCCACCGGCTCGCCCAGCAGGAACGCCATGCGGGTCGCGGCGGCGCGGGCAGCCAGGCGGCGCGGCTCCAGCATCACGATCTTTCCGGCGCGGCGGCCCAGCAGGTGCAGCGGCGCCAGCGTGGTCTTGCCGGCACCCGGCGGCGCCACCAGCACGGCATTGCCCAGCGCCAGCGCCGCTTCGAGCGCCGGCAGCGCATCGCGCACGGGTAGGTCGAGATCGGTCATGAGAGCGTCGGCATTGATGGGATGGTAAGCTTCTTCTAAGACACTAGCCCTTACAGCAAGTGAGTCAAAGCATGAGCCTGACCCGTAAGCGCGTGCTGGTGACGGGCGGCGCCGGTTTCCTCGGTTCGCATCTGTGCGAGCGGCTGATCGCTGAAGGCCATGACGTATTATGCGTAGACAACTATTTCACCGGGCGAAAGGACAACATCGCGCACCTGCTGGGCCTGCCGCAGTTCGAGGCGATGCGCCACGACGTGACGTTTCCGCTGTATGCCGAGGTGGACGAAATCTACAACCTAGCCTGCCCGGCCTCGCCCATCCACTACCAGTTCGACCCGGTGCAGACCACCAAGACCAGCGTCATCGGCGCCATCAACATGCTGGGCCTGGCCAAGCGGACCGGCGCGCGCGTGTTCCAGGCCAGCACCAGCGAGGTGTACGGCGATCCAACGGTGCACCCGCAGACGGAGGAATACCGCGGCAACGTCAACCCGCTCGGCCCGCGCGCGTGCTACGACGAGGGCAAGCGGGCGGCGGAGACGCTGTTCTTCGACTACCACCGCCAGCATCAGGTTCACATCAAGGTCGCGCGCATCTTCAACACCTACGGCCCGCGCATGCATCCTAATGACGGGCGGGTGGTGTCCAACTTCATCGTCCAGGCGCTGCGGGGCGATCCGATCACGCTATACGGCGATGGCGGCCAAACGCGCGCGTTCTGTTTCGTGAGCGACCTGGTGGACGGTTTCGTGCGGCTGATGGCGACGCCGGATGCGGTGACCGGCCCGGTGAACCTTGGCAACCCGCACGAGATACCGGTGCGCGAGCTGGCCGACCGGATCGTGCGGCTGACCGGCTCCGACTCGCCCATCGTGTATCGCCCCTTGCCGCAGGACGACCCGACGCAGCGTTGCCCGGACATCGCCTTGGCGCGCCGCCTGCTCGGCTGGGAGCCGAAAGTGGCGCTGGACGACGGGCTGCAACGCACCATCGCCTACTTCGCCCGCTTGCTCGCCGAGCGTGGCGACGAGCCGCTAACGGCCACGGTCGGCGCAGCCTAATTCTTTTTCCGCAGAGGACCACCGATGAAGATCGCGATGATTGGCGGCGGCTACGTTGGCCTGGTGTCCGGCGCGTGCTTCGCCGATCTCGGCGTGGACGTCTGCGTGGTGGAGCGGGACGCGGCCAAGCTCGCCCTGCTGCATGACGGCAAGATGCCGATCTACGAACCGGGGCTGGATCGGCTGGTGCACGAGAACACGGCGGCCGGCCGGCTGAGCTTCACCGGAAACCTCGCGGCTGCGGTGGCGGGCGTGGAAGCGGTGTTCATCGCCGTCGGCACGCCCACCCGGCGCGGCGACGGCCACGCGGACGTGAGCTACGTCAACGCGGCGGCCGAGCAGGTGGCACGCGCGCTGACCGGTTATGCCGTGATCGTCACCAAGAGCACGGTGCCGGTGGGCACGGGCCGCCGCATCGCCGAGATCATGGCGCACGCCGCTCCTGAAGCTGAGTTCGATGTCGCCAGCAATCCGGAGTTCCTGCGCGAAGGCAGCGCCATCGGGGACTTCATGCGGCCGGACCGCGTGGTGATCGGCACGCAGAGCGAGCGGGCGCGCGAGGTGCTGCGCCGGCTATACCGTCCGCTCTACCTGATCGAAGCGCCGATCCTGTTCACCGCGCTGGAAACGGCGGAGCTGACCAAATACGCAGCCAACTCGTTCCTGGCGATGAAAGTGACGTTCATCAACGAGATGGCCGATTTGTGCGAGAAGGTCGGCGCGGACGTGCACGACGTGGCACGGGGCATCGGCCTTGACGGGCGGATCGGCCGCAAGTTCCTGCACCCCGGCCCGGGCTATGGCGGCTCATGCTTCCCGAAGGACACGCTGGCGCTGATGCGCATCGCGCAGGATTGGGGCGCGCCATCCCGCCTGGTGGAAGCGACGGTGGCGGTGAACAACGCACGCAAGGCGGCGATGGCGGCGCGGGTCATCTCGGCATGTGGCGGCAGCGTGCGCGACAAGACGGTCGCGGTGCTGGGCCTGACGTTCAAGCCTGAGACGGACGATATGCGCGATGCGCCCAGCCTGCCAATTCTACACCGGCTCGTCGAAGCGGGCGCGGCAATTCGCGCGTTCGATCCCGAGGGCATGGAGCAAGCGCGCCCGATGCTGCCGGAAACGGTGACTTTTTGCCGTGATGCCGCCGACGCGCTGGACGGAGCGCATGCGATGGTGCTGGTCACGGAGTGGAACGAATTTCGCGCCATCGCGCCAGAACGGCTTGCCGCCTCGTTGAAGGACGGCGTGGTCGTGGACCTTCGCAACGTGTTCGACCCGGTGGCGATGCGCGAAGCCGGCCTGCGATACTTCGCGATAGGTCGTGGCGTTCCGGTGATGGAGGACTTCGCCAGCGCCTGATCGACTGAAGCGTCCGGTCAGGCGCTGGCGGCTGCGACGGTTCGCCTCAGCTTGCCGGAACCTCGGCTGACTTGCGTCCACGACGCTTCGGCGCAGGCTGCTCAACCGCCTCTTCGGTGACCTCCGGCGAGGCAACCTTGAGAGCGCGCTTGGCGGCGTTCCGCTTAGCAGGGCCAGGTTTAGAGACCTTGGCCTTCGCAGAAGAAGCCTTTGCCGCAACCGGCTTCGAAGCTGCCGCTTTCGCCGCAACAGGCTGGCGGGCTTTTTCTTTTGCGGCGGCGATCTTCAGCTTCTCGCGCCGGGCCTTGATTTCGTCCCGGATCATCGCCTGCGCAGCCTTTGCCACGGCTGAACGCGAGGATTCGGGAATGGATTCAAGCGCCGCAAAAAACGCTTGGCTGACGGGCTTGGTGCCGCGAGGCGCGCGGCCTGATGCAGTATCTGGCTTGAGCATATGATCTCCGATTCGACTGACTCATGTCATCGAGTCGCACATATAGTGCTTGGCTTGCAACGAAGAACCTAATTTTTGTCGACGGCGCACAACAAATGGCAGGCGTGTGCAGGCTTGCCGGACAAATTAGGCTGAGCCTGCCCATGGCAAGGCAGGTTCAGCCGGGCAGGAACAGGCGGCCGATGTTCATACGGTCCTGTGCGCCCCAGGCGTGTTTGTAGCTTTCGCCGCCGCGAAGGAAATGCAGTTCGCGCACTCCGTCGTTGCGGGCTTGCTCGACGATATGGCCCAGCAGCAACGTCCCGGGGCTGACGAACGAATCCGCTGCGTCGAACCCGCTGAGATAGAACAGCAAGCGATCTGGCGCGGTCATCGTGTAGTACACGGCGGCAACCCGCCCGCCGATATGCAGCACATGCAAGCGCAAGATGCCGGATGCAGCCAGAGCAGGAATCGCTGCCGCATGGAACGCCAGCACCGCTGGGTCGGCCAACACGCCGCCGGGTTCGCCCAGCATGCTCCAGCGGCGCTGGTGCATTTGCATCAGCATTCGCCAAGCCTCCGGCGCTTGTTCGGCCGTCGCCACCGTGGCGCGCCAACCGCCCCGGCGGTCTGCCCGGTGGTGCGCCTGACGCAGGTTACGCAACATGCCGGCGGGAAGCGGCGTGGCGTCCGACAATGTCAACACGGGGCAGGGCGTCTGCGGCATCGCAGTCTCCCGCCAACCAGGCGGGCAGGCGGCTCGGCGCAGCGCGGCGTCCGGCGGCAGCTCCGGCAGCGCGCAGGACGTGACGGCACCCGCGTTCGGTAATGCCGTTTGCAGCAGCATGTCTATGGCAGCGAGTGGCAATGCGGGATCGAGCAGCGCGTCGCAGTAGTCGCTGAGGCCCACGCCGACCGGCAGCAGTTTGCGTTCCGTCCCCTCGCCCAGCACGTAGAGCGGCAGCATTCCCGCGAGCACGCCGCCGACCCGCACCACCGCCACGCGCAGCTGGCCGCGTCCGAACGCATCCCACCACGGCAGCTGCCATGCGGGCGATTGGAATGGCGGCCTGCCGGCGCGACGCCATAGCGCGTCCCACTCGGGCAGCAGCGCGCGGAACTCCGCGTCGTTGCCGACAAGGGACGCGATCACGCCCGGGCGATCCGTTGGTAGGCTTGCATGTATTCCGCCATCATGCGCTTTGCCGAAAAGCGTTCGCGCGCGACGGCACGGCACGTCTCGGGATCGATCGACCCTGCCCCATGGATCGCGTCTGCCATCTCCTCCATCGAACGCACCAGGAATCCAGTGCGGCCATGCTCGACCAGATCGGCCAGCGCGCCGGATGGGAAGGCGATGACCGGCGTGCCGGCGGACAAGGCTTCCATCACGACGAGGGAACTGGTTTCCGGCGCGCTGCTGGGCGCCAGCAAGCAACGCGCCCCGGCCAGCAGCCGGCGTTTGCGTGCGAAGCCGAGCGCACCGAGATGGCGGCGCTGCGCGTCGAGCAAGGGCGACACCTGCTCAGCGAAATACGCTTGGTGCGCCGGATAGGGGAATGCCACGCCGCCGATCAGCAGCCCGATGCCGGCGCGGCGCGCCGCCTGCAACGCCACGTGCTGGCCCTTCTCCAGACAGATTCGCCCCAGGATGACCGCGTAGCCGCGGCGGCCGTGCCGGGACGCTGCCAGCGCCGGCACGTCCACGCCGTTCTCGATCGGCGGCAGCACGTGCGGCGTGTGCGGCAGCGCCTGCAACGCGCGTTGCTGCGAGGCCGACACGCAGTGCAGCCACGTCCGCGGCCGGGCCGGAGACAGCGCGGCCGGGGCGTACCATGCCGGCGGCAGGTGCAGCGTCGCCAGCACCGGCGGCCCGTGCGGCGGCAAGTATGCGTCGAAATCCAAGCCGTGCAGGTGCATGACATCCACCCGGTCGAGCCACGGCATCAAGGCGTGACCTATGGCGGACTGCGCCTGCGTGTGCGCAGTCTTGCTGAACGGCGCCGGCGCAGCCGGGATGGCGGCCAGTTCGCCCATGACTTTCGAGCCCTCGCAGGCTACCACGATTGAGCGATGGCCCGCCGCTGTCAACGCGCGGTCAATCGCCGCCAGCACCTGCTCCGCCCCGCCCACCGCATCCGGCCTTACAGGCGCCAGCGGGTAGGCGACACTTAGCACCGTCAGCACGTCGCCAGCGCCGCCAAGCTGCGCCAGCGTACGCCGGTCATGCCCCAGTCGTAACGCTCGTAGTGCAGTGGCCCGGCATGGGGCGGCTGCGTGAAGTCATAGGCCGGGGCTGCGCGGAAACACTCGGATGCGGTGCTGAACGGCGTCAGGGTTGCTCGTTGCGAGATGAAACAGTCCAGCATGGCGCGCTTGCTAGCCTGTTCAGCAGGGGTGAGCATCACGATACTCTCACCCCGACCTTCTTCCACAGGTGCAGGAGAAGCAAGGAAGCGGCCCGTTACCATCCCGCCATCTGCCCCAGCGTGGTAACTGGCGAACTCTAGCCGCCCTAATTCTGTGGACACTTGCGCAGCGATGAAGGCGGCGGCGTCATGGTCCGGATGGCCACCCTCGTAAGGATGGCTCAAGACCGTCGCGATGTCATGCTGGACCAGCAAAGCTCGCAGCGCCTGCACCAACTCAGGCAAGCAGTTGGACGCGTCCTGGTCTGCCGCTCCCAGCGTGACGCACATGGCCTCGACGCCCGCCACCCGCAGCGCCGCCGCCAACTCGGCCCGTCGCGCGGCAGCGTAGCCGGCCGTGGCCGTGAAGCCGTGTGCCGCCGCGTCAGCCCCGTCGCGCGGCGCGCCGTCCGTCACGTGCACCAGCAACAGCCGGCGAAATAACGGCAGCACTGCCCCCGCGCCGATCGTCTCGTCGTCTGGATGCGCCACGACCAGGGCCACCGCCTCCTCGACCGATGCGCGCGCGGCAAGGCGGCGCAGCAGGTCAGCCGCGGACGGCATAGCGGCGCAGCATCAGTGCGCAGAACTCGGCGAACTCGGCCGGGTTCTTCGGCGGGGCGGTGTAGTGCGCCCAGGTGCCCTTGTCCTCCGGCGTGAAGCAGAAGGTGACGGTGACGGCGAACTCCTCGAGCGCGCGCATCTGGCGATCGAACCAGTCGAGCGCGTTCGGCCGGTCGAAATCGGCCCAGCTCAGCCCGGTGCGCAGGTATGTCACGCCAAGGTCACGCATCTTGGCCACCGCATCGTCCAACCGGTGGTCCTCGAAATGGAACCATTGGCACAGCCCGAACTCCGGCGTGCAGTCGGCGAAATGCTTGGCGGCGCGCTTGGCCCGGCCGTGCTCGTCATAGAGGCCCATGTGGAAATGGCGATAATAGGACGAACCTTCGGCCTCGCGATGCCGGGTCGTGGCGGGCCAGGCGGCAGGCAGGTCATACAGGCTGTACCAGTGCACGCGGGGCGCCAGGCCCCGCAACAGTTCTGCGGTGCGCTTGACGCCGAACTCCTGCACCTCCTCGGCGCCGAATGTGGACACGCCCACCTCGGACACCCACACCGGCAGCGCCGTCACCGCCTGGATGGAGGCGATCTTGGCCGGCCACTCGTCGATCAGCCAGTTGTTCCAGTCGAGCGGGAAGCCGTGCACCGCCACCGCGTCCAGGTGCTCCAGCGCGCCGTGCCCGATGAGGCAACGGATGAAGTCCGGATCGATCGGCGAGATGCCGCCCAGCACCCGCGGCAGCCCCGGCGCTTCCGCCGCGATGGCCTGCCCTGCCAGCTTTGCCGTCTCGGCGAAGATCGTCCAGCCGGGGTCGGCTTCCAAATCCCAGTGGGACTTGTTGTTCGGCTCGTTCCAGATCATCGCCGCCTCGATCATGCGAGCGGGCTTTGCGCAGGGTAGGCCGGTGCTTGCCCGCCGTCGCGGTGGCGGCAGATGAACATCTCCTCCTCCGGGGTCGCCTCGATGTCGTAGCCGGCGCTGCGCAGCATGGCGGCGGAGCAGGCCCGGTTGGGCGCCCACCAGTTGGTGTTGTCCCGGGCGTAGCTGCGCTCGATGAAGTGCAGCTTCGGATAGCCCGGATCGTCGAAGTGTTCGGCATCCCAGAACTCGTAATCCTCGGCCACCGCCGGCATCGCTGGGCTGCCGCGCTGCATGGACTGGAACACCAGCAGATCCCGCGTGACGTGCGCGTGAATCAGGTCCAGCGCCAGCAACGGATGGCGCAGGTGGTACAGTACGCCGATGAAGAACACCACGTCGAACCGTTCGCCCAGCGCGGCCACGTCGTACACCGACATCTCGCGGAACTCGACGTCCAGTTGCTCCACATCCGCGGCGAAGCGGGCCTGCGCCAGGTAGTCCGGGTCGAAGTCTATGCCGACCACCCGCGCCGCGCCGCGCCGCTTCATCTCCAACGAGTAGAAGCCGCCGTTGCAGCCGATGTCGAGCACGGTCTTGCCGGTCAGGTCCGCCGGCACCGCGTGCTGGAAGCTGCGCCACTTCACCGTGGGAAAGTCGCCGAGGAAATGGTCCGGCGCCGTCCGCACCCCTTTGAGGTCCATGTTGTGGAACCATGGCCCAAGCTCGGCGGCCCGTTGCCGCACGCGCTCCGCCGTCCACGCTGCCCCGCTCATGCTTACCGCTCCGTTCCCTGCAGAAATGCGCCCTCGTGCGGGCCGACCAGCGCGCGCATCGCCTCGCGGTAGCCGTGCAGCGTGCCGACATCGACGTAGCTCTCGCCAGACCGCACGCCCCACGCTTCGCCACCCTCGCCCAGGTAGGCGTTGACCAGCGTGCCGATGAACTCGTCCTGCCGCTCGCGCCGCAGCCACAGCGCGTGCAACCGGTGCAGCAGCGCGCCGGGCAGCTTGAACGCGCCCCAAATCCAGTGCGAGCGGGGGACGGCAGCCTTCACCTCGATCGCAATCACCCGGCCTGCCGCGTCCAGCAGCACCGCGTCGAACAACTCCGGCTGGCACACCGGGAACAGCAGGAAGCTCAGCCGATCATCCGGCAGGCCAGCCAGCGCATCGACCGGGAACCACACGGTGTCCGGCAGGCCCAGCAGCACCGGCTCGTCCGGCCCGACCAGCGGCAGGGCACGGAAGATCGCATCGCACAGCCCGGCCGCGTGGTTCTGCACCACGTAGGCGAAGGCGGTGTCGCCCAGGCTGCCGCCGTAGTACTGTAGGATGTCGGACTTCCACGGCGAGATCACGAAGCAGATCTTGTCCGCCCCGCCGCGCACCATGCGCTCGACCAGGAACTCGCTGACCGCGCGTGGCCGCTCCACGCCGCGTTCGTCCACCCGGCTGCCGATCGGCAGCAGCTCCTTGCTGAACGCCAGCGGCTGGATGCGCGTGCCCTGCCCGGCGGCGGGGATGATACCCCACATCAGGCGCCCGCCTTGGACAGGGCCTCGAATGCCATCACCATCTCGCGCGCCCGGCGTTGGGCGGTGTGCTCGGCCAGCGTCCGCTCGCGGGCACGGCGGGCGATGGCAGCAAGCTCTGCATCCGGGGTGTCCAGCGCCGCCATCGCCTCCGCCGTGCTCGACGCCACCAGGATTTCGTCGCCCGGGGTGAAGAACTGCTCCAGCCCGTCCCACCGGTCGCTGAGGATGGGTGTGCCGCAGGAAGCCGCCTCGAACAGGCGGCCGGACGGGCAGTGGCCCATCTGCGCCATCGCCGCCCGCGTCACGTTCAGCGTCATGCGGGATGAGCAGTAAAACGCCGGGTGTCGGGCAGGGGGCAGGTGCCGCACAAACCAGGTGTTGGCGGTCCAGGGGAACTGCGCCGGGTACTGCGCACCGCCGATGACGAAACGGTCTGCCGGGCGGCGGCGCGCCGGTTCGACGAACAGCGCCTCCAGCGCCGCCTGCCGGTCCTCGGCATAGGTGCCGAGGTAGGACAGCAGCGCCCGGTCGCCTTCGCGGCCGACGGGATGGTGCATCGCCGGGTCCACGGAGCCGTACAGCGGCGCCACCCGGCGTGCCCCGAAGCTGCGGCGCAGGGCTTCCAGCGCGGCCCCGCCGGTGTAGCTCAGCACCAAGTCATATCGGCTCAACCCTTCTGGCCCGATATAGGCGATGCTTTCACCGGCGGCGTGGCGGGCCAGGGTCACGGGGGTGTCCAGGTCGTAGAAACAGGACAGCGCGACGCCGTCCCCCACCAGCGCGGCGGCGTCCAAAGCATCCGGGCAGTACGAGGTGACGACCGCCACGTCCGCGCCGGCCAGGGCGCGGCGGGCCGCAGGGAGGGCGCTGGGCCAGTCCGGGTAGAGCACCAGCTCGCCGCCCGGCGGCAGTTCCGTCAGGTCGCGGTTCTGCGCGTAGTACGATTGGTCCCGCTCGAAGAACGCGACCACATGGCCGTCCTCCAGCAGGCCGTTGATCAGCCCGCGCCAAAGCGCCGCGTGGCCGTTGCCCCAGGAGGAGCTGACGGCGAGGCCGAAGATCACGATCCTCATGCGGGAGGGGTTTGGCGCATCTGGCAGCGTGTCTGCCATCGCCGCGGCGGACGGCGCAAGGGCGTCAGGCCCGCTTCCCAGAACGCCGCCGCGTAACCCGGCGCAGCACCAGCAGGCCCAGCAGCGCGGACAGCAGCGACCCGCCGAAGATCGCCAGCTTCACTTCCGCCTCGCGCCCCGGGCCGGGGAACGCCAGGTTGCCGATGAACAGGCTCATGGTGAAGCCGACGCCGCACAGCACGCTGCCGCCGTACAGCACCCGCGCCGTCAGCTCCGGCGGCAGGTGGACCAGGCGCAGCCTGGCGGCGAGCATCGTGGCGCCGAACACGCCAGCTTGCTTGCCCAGCACCAGCCCGGCGGCGATGCCGATGAACACCGGGTCCATGACAGTGCGCAGCGAGACGGCGCTGAACTGCAGCCCGGCGTTCGCCAGCCCGAACAGCGGCAGGATGGCGTAGGCGTCCCAACCGTCCAACGCCCGCTCCAGCCGCTCCGCCGGGCATGCGCCCTCGCCGGGTTCGTTTCCCATCGGCACGGCGAAGGCGAGAGCGACGCCGGACAGGGTCGCGTGGATGCCGGACCGGTAGATGGCGGCCCACAGCACCGCGCCGCCCAGCAGGTAGGGGCTGAGCGCCCGCACGCCGGCCAGCCGCAAGCCGAACAGCCCTGCCAGCACCGCGGCGGCCACGCCCAGCGCCGCCCAGTCCAGCCCGCGGCTGTAGAACAGCGCGATGACCACGATGGCGCCGAAATCGTCCAGGATGGCGAGCGCGGTCAGGAACACCTTGAGCGCCACCGGCACCCGCTTGCCCAGCAGGCTGAGCGCGGCCAGGGCGAACGCGATGTCGGTCGCCACCGGCACCGCCCAGCCGCGCAGGGCCGCCGGGTTCGCGTGGTTGACGGCGACGTAGATCAGCGCCGGCGCGATCATGCCGCCGAGCGCGCCCACCAGCGGGCCGGTCGCCAGGCGCACCGACGCCAGCTGGCCCTGCGTGACCTCCCGGCGGATTTCCAGCCCGATCAGCAGGAAGAACAGCGCCATCAGCCCTTCGTTGACCCAGTCGTGCGCCGGCAGGATGAAGCTGGCCGGCCCGGCGCTGATCCCCAGCGGATAGGCCAGCAACGCCTGGTAGGACGGGGCGGCCGACGAGTTGGACCACGCCAGCGCCACGCAGGCCGATGCCATAAGCACCAGCCCGCCGGCCACGTTGCTGCGGAAGAACGCGGCGAGCACATCCAGGCTGCGCGCGGCGGCGGTGGGGAGTTTCTGCGGCTGGTCCACGCGCGGCCCTTACGCTGCCGCGCCCGCCAGGTCGATGCGGTCAGCCGCTTCGTGGCGCTTGACGAACCGGTTGAAGCGGCTGGGTTCGCCGTCCGCCTTCCCGTCCTGGTGCAGGAAGGCCAGGCCGTGCTCGTCGAACACGGCAAAGAATTCATCCCAGCCGATGACCTGGAGCTTGTCGTCGTCCTGGCCGAAATCGATGCGCAGGATGCCGGGGCCGCGCTTGTCCCCGGTGTCGGCCACCTTGGCAGGCTTGCCGTTGCGGCTCTCGATCCACTGCTGGATCACCTTGTGGTCGGTCGTCGAGTCGCTGTGCGAGGCCATGACGTCGCTCCGAAGGGGTTGCCTGCGCGTCCCAACGGATGGTTGAGGGCAGCGTTTCCTGCGGGGGAATGCAAGGCAAAAAGCAGCGTAAGCTCTTGACTTTACCTGGATTGAGAGATGTTGGACATTTAATAATCTCAAGAGGCGGGAACAGCGCCATGCCTGGCTACCGAGTGGTTTCCAGTTGGAAGCGCATCTACGATACGCCGATCCTCGCCGTAGCAGGCGATCGAGTGAAGCTCGGCCGCCATGACGATGATGCGCCCGGCTGGATTTGGTGCGACCACATGGCCTCCAGTCTTTCCGGATGGGTGCCGGAACATCTCCTCAACAGGGATGAAGAACAGTTGGCGGCAGTCATTCGGCAGGACTATAGCGCGATGGAACTCACAGTTCTCGAAGGGCAAGCTGTAAGCGTGCTAGAGAGCGTGGCTGGATGGAGTTGGTGCGTTGCCGATAGCGGCGACGCTGGATGGGTGCCAACCCGCAACCTTGCCGCAATCGGCTGAGATGCGCGTGCCGGTCCTGGCATGTTCAGCGTGAGTGGACAATGGGGTTTTGCAACTCGAACACGATCTCGTCGCTCACGCAGCCTTTGAAGAAGTCTGCCTGCTCGATCATGCGGACGGCCACGAAGCCAAGGGACGCCAGCAAACGCCGGGATGCCTCATTGCGCGTATCGACCAGGGCTCGCGCCAGGGTGACGCCTGCCATGCCGAACACCGCATCAAGCGTGGCGGCCAGGGCCTTCGATCCGATCCCCTGCCGCCAATGTTGCGGGAACAAGTGGTAGGCGACGAGTGCCTCGCGGGCCACGACGGTCGCTTGGGTGTAGCCCAGGAACGTTCCGTCGTCCCGCCGTATGATCCAGTTGAACCATAGTTCTGATCCATCGCTGGAGTGTCCGACTGTTTGGTGGCGGTAGCGGTCACGCAACCACTCGACATTTATGGGCGGATCGTCGGGCAGGTAAACGTAGGCTGCTGCGTCGGAAAGCCCGGTGAACATGCCTTCCGCGTGGCCGACCCTCAAAGGGTCCAGCCAGATCACTGCGGAAGGGCCGGATAGGGCAAGTTCCATCAACAGTTCATCGTAATAGGAGTTTTCGAACGCTTTCAAATATTTGCGGAGTCCTATGAGCTGAAGGCCGCGCTGGCGATTGATCCAAGCCGGCGGAGCGTGAAGGATGACGCATCGCCAGTCATCGGCACGACCCGAAAGCCTTTCGCCGTATGCTCCCAACAAAGGGTGAAGGAAACAACCGTTCCCTTCCGGGTCCAGGGCAGCGCCCTGGCCTTCCTGCCCTCATCCTGGCCGGCGGCCAAGCCCGACGCATGGGCGGCGGGGACAAGCCGCTGCTGCTGCTGGGCGGACAGACCCTGCTGGCCCGCATCCTGGCCACCCTGTCCCCGGACCACGCCCACATCGCCATCAGCGCCAACGGCGACCCGGCGCGCTTCATCACGGAACTGCCCGTGCTGGCGGACCGGCAGCCGGAGCAGGGGCCGATGGCCGGCGTGCTCGCTGGGCTGGATTGGGCCGCAAGCCTCGGCGCGGCGGCGTTGCTGAGCGTGCCTGGCGACACGCCGCTGATTCCCGCCGGGCTTGCCCGCATGTTGGAACCTGCCCCATCGGTGGCGGCAAGCGGCGGGCGGCGGCACCATCTGGTGGCGCTCTGGCCGGTGGCGGCGCGGGAGGCCTTGCGCGGCTGGCTCGGCCGGCCTGGCCCGCGCAGCGTCCGCGCGTTCGCGGACACCTTGGCGATGCGTGCAGTGCCGTTCGAGGGCGACCCGTTCGCCAACGTCAACACCCCGGCTGACCTCTCGGCGCTCGAAAACGCGCTGACGGCCGGCTAAGTGCCGCTTGCCGCACTCAGGCCGGCCCGAGCGTCCGCGCCAGCCCTTCCACCAGGCCGACCGGCGTCACGCCCAATTGGCGCTGCATCGCGTCGATGCTGAACGTCTTGTCCTCCAGCAGCCGCTGCACTTCCGCCTGCCGGATGGTGGGCAGGCCCGGCGCCAGCCGGGTGAGGGGCGCGGCGAGGCGTAGCAGGCTGGCCGGCAACGGGACAATGCGGGGCGGGCTCAGCCCGGCGGCGGCGGCGACGGCCCGGACCAGGTCGGCGTAGCGCACGCTGTCCGCGCCGGCGAGCACGATGGAGTCGGCCTGCCGCCACTCGGCGTCGATGGCGGCGCGCAGGCTGCGGGTCACGTCGTCCTGGTAGATAGGACGCACCAGCGCCCGCCCGCCCGCCGGCAACGGCACCAGCGGCAGGCGGCGCAGCAGGCGGGCGAGGCGCTGCACATTGTTCTCGCCGGCCGCGCCGTAGATCATCGTCGGGTGCAGCATCACGCCGGAGCGGCCGGAATGGCGGAACGCGGCCTCTCCCGCCAGCACGCCCTGCGCATGGGCGTCCGGCCAGCGGGTAAACTTGCGGGTGCTGCCCAGGAGGACGAAATGGCGTGCATCCGCCGGGGCGGCGTCCAGGATCGCTGCGGCGTGGCGGGCATGGGCGCAGGACACCACAACCGCCGCCCCCCGCAACGCCTCGCGCAGTATCGGGCCGTGCCGCAGGTCCGCGACGGCGGGATCGCCCGGCAGCCCGGTCGCCAGCCACTTCGGCAGGTTGCGCACGACGGGAACGTAACCCATCCCGTCCGCCGCCAGGGACCGGCAGAGCGCCGCGCCGGACCGGCCGGATGCGCCGATGACATAGATGCTTGCGGGGGTCTCCATCGAAGGCATCATACCGGCGGCGCGGGCCTGCGGAACCCTGTGGTATTGACATACCACATAGGCAGCGCCTTGACTTGCCGGCCTTTCGCCGCGATACGACGCGGCAGGATGCAGACGGACATGCGGCCATGAAGACGACCATCTCGCTCAAGCCTGCGGATGCCACGAAAAGCTGGACTCTGATCGACGCGGACGGCCTGGTGCTCGGGCGGCTCGCGTCGATCATCGCGCTGCGGCTGCGCGGCAAGCACAAGCCGCAGTTCACCCCGCACGTCGATTGCGGCGACAACATCGTGGTGGTCAACGCCGAGAAGGTCCGCGTGACGGGCAACAAGGCGGACCAGTCGGTGTTCTATTACCACACCGGGTTCCCGGGCGGCATCAAGGGCCGTTCCGTGCGCCAGGTCCTGACCGGGCGGCATCCCGAGCGCGTGATCGAGAAGGCGGTCGAGCGGATGATCACCCGTGGCCCGCTGCAGCGCGAGCAGATGCGGCACCTGTATGTTTATGCCGGGCCTGAGCACAAGCACGACGGCCAGCAGCCGCAGAAGCTGGACGTGGCCGCGATGAACGCCAAGAACGCGAGGGTTTGATGTCCGACACCATCGAGGAAGACGGCCGCACCGGCACGCTTGCCGACCTCAAGGATTTTGCCGCATCGGGCGCCCTGCCTACCCAGGAAACGCCCACGATCCGGGTCGAGCCGAAGCGGGATGCGCTGGGCCGCTCCTACGCGACCGGCCGCCGCAAGAACGCCATCGCCCGGGTTTGGATCAAGCCCGGCCGCGGCGACATCAACGTCAATGGCAAGACGGTGACGACGTATTTCGCCCGCCCCGTGCTGCGGATGCTGATCACCCAGCCGTTCCTGATCTCGGACCGCTACAACCAGTTCGACGTGTTCTGCACGGTGACGGGCGGCGGGTTGTCCGGTCAAGCCGGCGCACTCCGCCATGGCATCAGCCGGGCGCTGACCTACTACGAGCCGGATTTGCGCGGCATCCTGAAGCTGGCCGGGTTCCTGACGCGGGACAGCCGCGTGGTGGAGCGCAAGAAGTACGGCAAGGCGAAGGCCCGCCGGTCCTACCAGTTCTCCAAGCGGTAACTTTACTCACGCCCGATACGCCACGATCCTGCCGGAGGGATCGCCTATGGCCCATGTCATCTTCATCGACGGCGAGGCTGGGACGACTGGCCTCGGCATCCGTGACCGCCTCATGGGCACGTCCGGCGTCATTGTTCGTTCCATCGACCCGGCGCACCGCAAGGACCCGTCCGCCCGGCAGGAGATGATGGCGCAGGCAGACCTGGCCATCCTCTGCCTGCATGACGATGCTGCCCGCAAGTCGGCAGCCCTGGCCGCTTCCCTCGGCGCGGACGCCCCGAAGCTGTTGGACGCCAGCACCGCGCACCGGGTCGATCCCGGTTGGGTCTATGGCTTGGCGGAACTCGAGGCAGGGCAGGCGGCACGGATCGCCGCCGCAAGCCGGGTCGCCAACCCCGGCTGCTACCCGACCGGCGCCATCGCCCTGCTGCGTCCGCTGGTCGCTGCCGGGCTGCTGCCGGCGGACCACCCGATCTGCGTCAACGCCGTCAGCGGCTATTCCGGCGGCGGGCGGGCCATGGTGGAGGCGCACGAGGCGGCGGGCGGGCCGCCATTCGAGCTGTACGCGCTGGGGCTGGAACACAAGCACGTTCCCGAGTTGCAGCATTACGCCCGGCTGACCCGGCGGCCCATCTTCGTGCCCTCCGTCGGGCATTTCCGGCAGGGCATGCTGGTGTCGGTTCCGCTCCACCTCGACACGCTGCCGGGCCGCCCGTCCGGACAGGATCTGACGGATGCGCTGGCCGCTTACTATCGCCATGCTTCGACCGTCCGCGTGCTGCCCGCCGAGCCAGGCGGTATGCTGGAGCCGGAAGCGCTGAACGGCACGGACGGCATGGAGCTGCGGGTGTTCGCCCATCCGGGCCACGGGCATGCCGTGCTGGTGGCGAAGCTGGACAACCTCGGCAAGGGCGCGTCCGGCGCCGCCGTCCAGAACCTGCGGCTCATGCTCGGGTTGGAGACGGCGCATGGCTGACGGTCCGCTCTGGGCGCTGGACGGGGTTGCGCCCCGCTTGGCGCCTGATGCCTGGGTGGCCCCGACCGCCACCGTGATCGGGGACGTAATTCTCGGCGCGGGCGTCAGCGTGTGGTGGCATTGCGTGATGCGCGGCGACACCAACCACATCCGGGTCGGGGACGGCAGCAACATCCAGGACGGCACCATTGTCCACGTGAATCGCACGCGCTTCCCCTGCCTGATCGGGCAGCGCGTCACGGTCGGCCATGCCTGCATCATCCATGCTTGCACCTTGGAGGACCATGCCTTCGTCGGCATGGGTGCCACCGTGCTGGACGGCGCCGTAATCGAGGAGGGCGGCATGTTGGCGGCCGGCGGGCTGCTGACGCCGGGCAAGCGGATCGGCCGCGCCGAGCTGTGGGCCGGCAGCCCCGCCCGCCTCATGCGCGTCATGAATGCGGAGGAGCGCGCGTCCTGGGACCAGACGGCCGTGCATTATGCCGAGTTGGCCGCGCGTTACCGGGCGGGGCTGACCCCAGTTGGTCAGCTGTTCACAAATGCTCGCCCTGCGGAGCCCTTACCAGCAGGTGTAGCCAGCGTCGGCGACGACGATGCTGCCGGTCAGCAGGCTCGCGGCCTCGGAGGCGAGGAACAGCACCACTGAGGCAACCTCGTCGGTGCGGCCCACGCGGCCCATCGGCGTGCCGTCGAGCCAGGCTTGCTTCAGCGTCTCGTTCTGCAGGCCGTAGCGGGTCATCGGCGTGTCGACGTATGTTGGCGCGACGGCGTTGACCCGGATGCCGCGCGAGGCCCACTCGGCCGCCAACGACTTGGTCAGTTGGTGCACGGCTGCCTTCGAGGCGTTGTATGATGCCTGTTCCTGCGGCCGGTTCACCACCAGCCCGGACATGGAGCCCATGTTCACGATCGCGCCGCGCCGCCGCTCCAGCATGGCGAGTCCGAAGGCCTGGCATGACCAGAACACGCCGTTCAGGTTGATGTCGATCACCTGACGCCACTGCTCGGTCGTGGCAGCCTCGGCGGACACGCCGCTGATGGCGATGCCGGCGCAGCAAACCAGGATGTCCACCGCGCCGACGTTGCGCTCGATGGCCATCGCGGCAGCATTGAGGGCAGCCGGGTCAGTCACGTCCACGAGACGCCACGACACGTCGGCGCCGGCCGCCGCCAGGCTCGCCGCGCCATCCCTCGCGGCGGCCTCGTCGCGTTCGAGCAGCACGATGCGGGCGCCGGCTTCCGCAAGCGCCTCGGCGCAGGCATGGCCAATGCCGCGCCCGCCGCCGGTGATGACCGCGATGCGGCCGGTGAGGTCGTATTTGCTAAGGTATCCACTCGGCACGAAGCTGCATCTCCTGCATTCAGACGTTCGATCGCGCCGCGAGGCTGCCTGCCGCCTCCGCCGCCTCAAGCATGGTCCAGTAGGTTTGGCTGTTCTCGTAGGCTCGGTCGAACACCGGCGTCAGATGCGCGTAGGTGTCCACCCAGCGCGGGTTGGGCAGGACCTCGCCCGTGAAACGCACCAGCTTGGACGCCGCGGCGGACAGGTCCGCAAAGAGGCCCACCCCGGCGCCGGCGAGCATCGCGCAGCCGAGCACGCTGCACTCCTCTGCCGCCGTGGTGAGAATCGGGCAGCCATACAGGCTGGCCTTGATCTCCAGCCACAGCCGCGTCTTGGCGCCACCGCCGGCGGCGACCATGCGGTCCAGCCGGTTGCCGGCCAGCTCCATGATCCGCAGGTTGCGCGCGGCCGCAAAGGCGACCCCTTCCATCACCGCGCGGTGCAGATGGGAAGCGCCATGGCTGCTGGTCAGGCCGATGAACTGGGCACGCGCGTTGGTGCGGGCACCGAGCCGTTCGCCGTTCAGATAAGGCAGGAACAGCAGCATCCCCGCCCCAGCCGGTGCGCTGGCGGCGAGCGAGACGATACGGTCATAGTCGTAGGCCTGCTCGTGGAAGGCGCGCCTGGCCCATCGCATGGCGTCGCCCCCGGCATCGAGGATGGTGAAGGCGGACCAGTTGGGGAGTGCGCCGCGCACGTTGCTGATCACCGGGTCGAGCACGGGTGCTGCCGTGCACAAGGTCAGCAAGGTGGACGTGCCGGTGACGTCGGAGGCCAGCCCCGGCGCGATGACGCCCGACCCGAGCAAGGCGCCGGGATAGTCGCTGATGCCGACGACGACGGGGATGCCTTCGGGCAGGCTGGTTTCGGCTGCGGCCTGCCGCGAAACGCCGGCCAGCACCTCGTATGGCTCGCGGATGGGGGGCAGCAGCGCCGGGTCGATGCCCAGCCGGTCCGTCAGTTCCTGGCTCCAGCCGCCTGCCGCCACGTCGTAGAGATAGGTGCAGGACGCCTCCGGGGCGTCGATCGCCATGGCCCCGGTCAGCTTGAAGTTGATCCAGTCCTTGGCCGACAGCACGGCGGCGGTGCGCGCGTATTCCGCCGGGCAGTGCGTTCTCAGCCAGCGCAGCTTGAAGCCCCACCAGGCGACGGAGGGCGGGTTGCCGGCCACCGGCAGCAGCGCCTCCCATGGCTGCTCGCGGGTGAAGCGCTCGACCGTGTCTCGGTTGCGCTTGTCGTTCCAGAGCGGCACCGCGTCCAGCGCCGGGTTGCCGTCTGCATCGACCAGCACCGTCGCGTGCATCTGCCCGCACGCGCCGATGGCGGCGACACGTGCGGCGGCGTTCGGCAAGATGTCCAGCACCCGGCGGATCACCGCGACGGCACCGCTCCACCAATCCGCCGGGCGTTGCTCGGCCCAGCCGAAGTGACGCACGATCTGCTCGTGCTCCTGCGCCGCGAAGGCCACCGTGTCGCCGGCCGGCGTCATCAGGGCGGCGCGAACGCTGCCGGTGCCGACGTCGATCGCCAGGAGCAGGTCGCGCGCCATGCCGGAGCCTACGCCCGGCGCGGCCAGAAAGAGGATTGCAGCAGCACGGCGACGAGTATGATGACGCCCTTGACAACTTCCTGGTGATAGCCGGGCACGTTGAGCAGGTTCATGATGTTGCCGATCACGCCCAGCGTCAGCACCCCGATGAGCGTGTTGAGCGCCGTGCCGCGCCCGCCCATCAGGCTGGCGCCGCCGATCACCACGGCCGCGATCACGTCGAGTTCCAGCCCGATGCCCACCACCGGCGAACCGACTCCGGAACGGGCGGTGATGACGATGCCGCCCAGCGCCGCCAGCACGCCGGAGACGACGTAGACCGAGAACACCCGCGGCACCACCCGGACGCCGGACAGCCGGACGGCTTCGCTGTTGGAGCCGATGGCCATGATCAGCCGCCCGTAAGCGGTCAAGCGCAGCACGAACGCGGTCCCGGCGAACACGAGCAGCATGAGCAGCACGGGAAGCGGGACGCCGAGCAGGCTGCCCCGGTTGAAGCCGTCGTTGAGCCAAGCGCCGTTGTCGCTGAGGAAGATCGGCCGGCCCTCCGACACGATCAGCGCCAGGCCACGGGCGATGGTCATGCCCGCGAGCGTGACCACGAACGACGGCATCCGGCGGACCGCCACGAAATACCCGGCGATCGACCCGAGCGCGCCGCCTGCCGCGAGGCTGAGCGGGATGGCGGCCCAGAGCGACATCGACGTGAGCAGCGACGCGCAGACGATGCTGCCGAGGGCTGCCACCGAACCCACCGAAAGGTCGATCCCACCCGTCAGGATCACGAGCAGCATCCCCATGGAGATCACGCCCGTGCTCGCCACCTGGCGCAGCACGTTCTCGATGTTGCGGCTGCCGAAGAAGCTGGTGGAGATGAAGCTGGCGATCAGCACCAGGACGACGAAGATGGCGATGGTGCTGTAGTTGGCCGCGAACGCCCGCGCATCGAACCGTCGCGCCGGAGGAACGCCGCCGGACGCCTCGGCAGCCTGCGCCGTGTCCATCCTAAGCCTCCCTGAGCCGGTTGCCGGCAGGCGCTGCACGAGCAGCCGACGCTCCCACGTGCGCGGTGTTGCGCAGCGCCAGCTGCATGATGCGGGCTTCGGACAGCTCGCCGCGCGACAGGCTGCCGCTGATGCGCCCGCCGCTCATCACCAGGACGCGGTCCGCTGCGCCGATGACCTCGATGAGGTCGGACGATATCAGGATCACGCCGAGCCCGGTGGCGGCCAGCGCCTCGATCAGGCCATAGATTTCGGAACGCGAGCCGACATCGACGCCCCGCGTCGGCTCGTCCAGGATGATGACCTTGCACCCGGCGTCGAGCCATTTCGCCAGCACGACCTTCTGCTGGTTGCCCCCGGACAGGCTGCTGACCGGCAGGTCCAGGTTCTTGGCGCGGATCGTGGTGCGCCGCGCGATGGTGTCCACCGCCGCGCGCTCGGCGGCCCGGCGCAGCATGCCCAAGCCGTTGGTGAAACGCCGCAAGGTGGTGAAGGTGACGTTCTGCCGGATCGGCATGGCCAGCACCAGGCCTTGCCCCTTTCGGTCCTCTGGCACCAGGCCGACGCCGGCGGCGACGCCCTGCCGGGGCGTGTGGATCGTGACGCGGCGGCCCGCGAGCGTGACGGCGCCGGACTCCAGCCGGTCGGCGCCGAAGATCGCACGGGCCAATTCGGTGCGGCCGCTGCCGATCAGGCCCGCGATGCCGAGCACCTCGCCCGCCCGCAGCGTGAACGACACGTCCTTGACCAGCCCGGCGGCCGAAAGGTTCTCGACCCGCAGCAACTCCTCGCCCGCCGAGCGCGCGACCTTGGGGAACAGCTGCGTCGCCTCGCGGCCGACCATGAGCGGGATCAGGCGGTGCTCGTCCATGTCGGCGGCGGCGTAGGTGCCGACCGTGCGGCCGTCCTTCAGCACGGTGATCTGGTCGGCGATGCGGAATATCTCGTTCAGGCGGTGGGAGATGTAGATGACGCTCACGCCGCGTTGCGACAGCCCCCGCACCACGTCGAGCAGGCGCTCCACCTCGGGCGGCGCCAGCACGGCCGTGGGTTCGTCCAGGATCAGGATGCGGACCCGGCGCGACATCGCCTTGGCGATCTCCACCGCCTGCTGAAAGGCGAGGGGCAGGGAGCCGACCAGGGCTCCAGGGTCGATCGCGAAGCCGAGGTCCTGCAGCAAGGACGCCGCGCGCTCACGCAGCTTCTTCGCATTCACCAAGGGCGGCAGTTCGCCCAGGAAGATGTTCTCGGCCACGGTCAGGTCCGCGGCGAGGGCCAGTTCCTGGTAGATGATGCCGATGCCGAGCGCGCGGGAATCGTGCGGCGAGGCCACGCTCACCCGTTCGCCGCCGATGCGTATTTCGCCGGTGGTTGCTTGGTGGGCGCCGGCCAGTATCTTCATCAGCGTCGACTTGCCTGCGCCGTTCTCCCCGAGCAGCGCGTGCACCTCGCCCGCGCGCACGGAGAACGACACGTCGTCGAGCGCCCTGATGCCGCCGAAGACCTTCGAGATGCCCGTCATCTCGACGCCGGAAGCGTCCTGCCCGATGCCCACCCTCGCCAACTGGCCTAGAACAGTGCGTCGGGCTTGTAGTATTGCGCGGCGTTGGCCTTGGTGATGGCCATCGGCGGCGTGTAGGTAATCTTGGCCATGTCGGCCGGCGCCTGCTTGTCCACGACCTTCACCGCGAGGTCGGCAGCCATCTTGCCGATGATCGCCGGGTCGTTCAGGCCGGTGGCGCCGTACTTGCCGTCCTGGATCAGCTTGACCGCCTCTTTCTGGCCGTCGGCGGCGGCGAACACGAGGATGTCCTGGCTGGCCTTGCCGGCATCCTGGATCGCCCGCAGCGCGCCCAGCGCCATGCTGTCGTTCTCCGCCAGCACGGCGTTGATGTCGGGGTGCGCGGTCAGCAGGTCCTCCATCGCCTTGACGCCGCCCTCCTGCGTCCAACCGCCCCAGCCTTGGCCGACGACGGTGAACCCGGCGTGGCCGATCTGGCGCAGCTGGGCTTCGAGGATGCCCTCCATCACCCCGTCGCGCCGGGCCTCGCCGACGACGTTGCCCTGGCTGCCGCTGAGCACGGCGATGTGCAGGTCCTTGCCTTTCACCTGGCTGACCAGCCAGTCGCCGATCAACCGGCCGTTCTCCGCGTTGCTGGACTGGATGGTGGTCAGCACCGGGGCGCTCTCGTCGATCGAGCTGTCCACGATGATGACCGGGATGTGCGCCTTGGCCGCATCCTTGGTGGCGCCGACCAGGCCCTTGGCGTCCTTTGGGTCCATGATCAGGATGTCGATGTTCTGCGACAGCATGTCCTCGACGTCGGCAATCTGCTTGACCAGGTCGTTGTTGGCGTCGGCGGCGACCGTGGTGGCGCCCAGCGCCTTGGCCTCCTTCTCGATCGCCGACTGCAGGGCCGCGTAGTAGGGCGCGTTCTGCGTCAGCATCGAGATGCCGATCTTGATGGTCTTGGCGGCGGCTGGCGGCGGAAACGCCAGCGCCACGCTGCCGGCCAGAGTCGCCGCCGCAAACATCGCTTTCATGGACCTTGCTCTCCCCTTGGGCGTCATCGGATGGATTCCGTGGCTGCGCCGCATTATATGGTAGCAATACAACATCGCTTTCGGGAATGAGCAAGCGGTAAAGCACCATATTGCAGTGCAATAAACGACATGCCGGTTGATCTTGCCCCTATTTGCGTAATAGCACTACGTGGCCACGCCGTGTTTCAGCTGCGCTGGGAGGCGCCTCCAATGTCGAACCCGCTGCCCGCGTCCGTCGTCGTCGATCCCAGCACCGGCGAGATGGCAGGGCGGACTCGGCGCTACGAGAAACGCTTCAACGACCTTGCAGGGCTGTTCGTTGACGAGGCCGCCTTTGCCGAGCTGGCGCGCACGCGGGGGCCGGACATCGCCTACCAGGTCGATGAGTTCCGTCCGTCCGAACGCGCGGGCGACGTCATCTTCGGGACCAGCACGCTCTACCCAGGCAAGGTCGGCCAGGAATACGCTTTCACCCGCGGGCACATCCACGCTGTCGGCGATCGGCCGGAGATCTACCACTGCCAGTCCGGCCACGGCGTGATGCTGATGGAACTGGCCGACGGCACGGTCCATGCCGAGGAGATGCGGCCGAACAGCTTGGTGTACGTGCCGCCGCACTGGATTCACCGCAGCGTCAACGTCGGCGTCGAACCCTTCGTGACGCTGTTCTGCTATCCCGCCGATGCTGGGCAGGATTACGGCATCATCGCCCAGTCCGGCGGGATGCGCGACCTGATCGTCGATGACGGCGCCGGCGGCTGGCAACGGATGCCCAACCCGCGCTATCGGCCGCGCCGCCAGCCGCGCGCCCTGGCGGGAGCTGCGTGAGATGGCCGATGCGGGAACCACGCTCGAATCCACCCTGATCGAGGCGACGGCGTTCGGCGTCATCCCCGTCGTCGAGGTGGACGGCGTGGCGGAAGCCGACGCCCTGGCCGAAACGCTGCTCGAGGCCGGGTTGGGCGTGATCGAGGTGACGTTCCGCACCCACGCGGCCGCCGAGGTGATCGCGCGGATCGCACAGCGCTACCCGGACATGGTGGTGGGTGCAGGCACCGTGATCGGGGAGCAGGATTTGCGCCGCGCCACGGAGGCTGGCGCCTGCTTCGCCCTCGCGCCCGGGCTGAACCCGCGCATGCTGGACCTGGCCGCCGAAATAGGCCTGCCCTACGTGCCCGGTGCGATGACCCCGTCCGACTTGCAGGCCGGGATTGAGCGTGGGGTGCATGTCTTCAAGTTCTTCCCGGCGGTGCCGGCCGGCGGCATCCCTTTCCTGCGCTCGATCGCAGCGCCGTTCGGCTTGCACGGGCTGCGGTTCATCCCAACGGGCGGCGTGTCGCCGGGCAATCTCGCCGATTGGCTGAGCGAGCCCTCGGTGGCGGCGGTGGGAGGCACCTGGATCGCGAACCGCAGCATGATCCGCAACGGCGACTGGGCAGGCATCGGCCGTGCGGCCACAGAGGCCGTGCGCGCCGCCCGCGCCGTGCGGGAACCGGCCTGATGGCCAGGTTCGCTCCCGCCGCCGTGCCCACGATCCATTTCATCGGCGTGTCCACGGCGCAGTCGTCGATCATGACGGTGTTCCCGCGCTGGGCCGACGCGCTCGGCCTGGGCGCCTGCGCCATCAACGGCATCGACCTGCCGTTGCACGCGCCGGATGCCGCCTACCGGGAAGCGGTGTCGTTCATCCGCGACGACCCGCACTCGCTGGGCGCGCTGGTGACGGCGCACAAGATCGACCTGCTGCATGCGGCGAGCGACCTGGTCGATGAGCTGGACAGCCACGCCGTGGCGCTCCGGGAGGTGAGCTGCCTGTCCAAGCGCCACGGCAAGCTGATTGGCCACGCCAAGGACCCGATCTCGGCTCGGCTGGCGCTCGATGCCATCATGCCGGAAGGGCACTGGCAGCGGTCCAGCGGCGACGCGTTCCTGATGGGCGCTGGCGGCGCGGCGACGGCCATCACCTGGAACCTTATGCAGCCAGGGCACGCCGCTGGCCATCCGCGCCGCATCGTGGTGTCGGACGTGGATGCCGGGCGCCTAAACAAGCTGCGCGGCTTCCATGCCGGCCTCGGCAGCGACATCGCGGTCGAGTACGTCCTTGCGGCCTCGGCCGGGCGGAACGACGCCATCCTGCACTCGCTTGCGGAGCGGTCGCTTATCGTGAACGCGACCGGGCTTGGCAAGGACCTGCCTGGCTCGCCGCTTGGGGCCGATGCCTGTTTTCCCCAAGGCAGCATCGCGTGGGAGCTGAACTACCGCGGCAACCTGCTCTTCCTCGACCGGGCCGAGGCCCAGGCGGAACAATCCGGCCTGGCCACCTTCGATGGCTGGAACTACTTCCTGCACGGCTGGACCCAGGTGATCGCGGAGGTGTTCGCGGTCGAGATCGCGTCCGCAGGCCCGGCGTTCGAGGCGCTGTCCTCCTTGGCCGGCGGGCCGCCCCGCATCCGAGCGGATGCCGCATGAACCGCATCCTCATCACGCCGCGCTCGCTGACCCGCGATCCGGACCCGGCGTTGCAGCGCCTGGTGGACCACGGCTACGAACTCGTGTTCAGCCGGCCCGGCGAGACGCCCGGCGAGGCCGCGCTGCTGGACCTCCTGCCCGGTTGCATCGGATGGCTCGCCGGGGTGGAACCGGTTAGTCCCCAAGTGCTGGAGGCAGCGCCCGGGCTGCGCGCGATCAGCCGTAACGGCGCTGGCGCGGACAACCTGCCGATGGAGACGGCCGAGCGTCTCGGCATCCAGGTGCTGCGGGCCGGCGGGGCCAATGCGCGGGGCGTGGCGGAACTGGCGATAGGCCTGCTGCTGGCCTCGTTACGCCACGTGCCCGAGCAGAGCGCCGCGCTCAAGGCCGGGTCATGGCAGCGGCGGCCCGGACTCGAGATCGAGAGCCGGACGGTCGGGCTGATCGGCTGCGGCGCCATAGGCCGGCTGGTGGCACGTTTCGCGCTGGCGCTCGATGCTCGTGTCCGCGTATTCGACCCCTATCCGGATGCGAGCTTCGCGCCACCCGGCGATTTTGCCTGGTTGCCTTTCGCGGAGGTGCTGGCGGAGGCGGAGTTGCTGTCGCTGCACTGTCCGATGCCACTGGATCGCCGCCCAGTGCTCGACGCGGCGGCGATCGAACGCCTTCACCCCGGCTGCCATGTCGTCAACACTGCGCGCGCCGGGCTGGTCGACGAGGGCGCGATGCTTGCCGCGCTCGAAACCGGCCACGTGTGCGCATACGCGACCGACGTGTTCGCTGCCGAGCCACCGGAGCCTTCGCCGCTGCTGGCGCACCCCCGGGTGATCGCCACCCCGCACATCGGCGGCCTGACGTCGGAAAGCGTGCGCCGGGCGACCGCCGCGGCGGTCGAGAACCTGCTTGGAGCGCTGGCCCCCCATCCCAGACCGGCCCAGCCTGGTAGATGAAGATAAAGCAGGTCCGGCTGCCGGCAGGTGGCCTCGCGGGACTGCTGGCGCAACCTGACGCCGCTGACATGGAATTGGCGTGGCTTGGGCAGGCCGGCTTCCTGTTGCGGGTTGGCGGGCAGGTCGTGCTCATTGATCCCTACCTTTCGGACCACCTGGCGTCGAAGTACCGCGGCGCACGCTTCCCGCACACGCGCATGATGCCCGCGCCGATCAAGGCCGATGCCTTGCCGCGAGTCGATCTTGTCATCTGCACGCACCGGCATGGCGACCACATGGACCCTGGCACGCTACCTATCTTGGCAAAGCTCCATCCTAGATGCCGCTTCGTGGTTCCTGCGGTGGAAGCAGCCTTCGCAGAGAGGATGGGGCTGCCAGCCGGCCGGCTCATGCAGGCTGAGGCCGGGTTGCGGCTGCAGCCCTTGCCCGACCTCGACCTGGTGCTCGATCCACTAGCCGCCGCGCACGAGCATTTCGAGCAGGACCGGGACGGCCGGCATCATTTCCTGGGCTACGTCGTGTCCGTGCACGGCCTGCGGCTCTATCACAGCGGCGATTGCGTGCCCTACGAGGGGCTTGCCGAAGCGGTGCGCGCCCTGTTGCCGGAAGTGGCGCTGCTGCCGGTGAACGGGCGGGATGCCGGGCGCGCGGCCAATGGCATTCCCGGTAATTTCACCTTGGACGAAGCCATCGACCTGTGTCGCGCAGCCGGGGTTGCGACGCTGATCCCGCACCATTTCGGCTTGTTCGCGTTCAACACCGCCGACCCGGCGGAGATCGACGCCGCCGCAAGGCGCACCCGGCGTCCTAGACTTTTGCGACCCGACACCCGACGCCTGTTCCAATTGACACCGACAGCCTCGAACACTGACTTATCGCAGAGCAAGGCTGGGCTCCCCCTGCGTGGCCCTTCCGATTGCCTGAAGGAGGCAATCGGAACCTTGAGGCCACTCCGCCCAGACCCGCCAAAGGCCTGAGGCTTATGGAAACCGTTTATATAAATGGATTCCAAAGGCCCTGCCTTTGGCGGCGTCCAGAGATAGAGCCTCTGGCCTTGCTTGACGGTCACCCTCAAGGGCCGTTGGTATGAGTCCAGGAGCGGGACGGCATGAACGACGGACGCGCAGACCGCGCAATAACTTCGGAACACACGATGATTCCGGGACGCAACGTGCTGGAACTGATCCTTGTGCGTCTGCCAAATCTCAGGAAATCGGACCGGCGGGTGGCCGAGCACATCTTGTTGGACCCGCAAGCCGCGCTGCGGGCCACCGTGGCGGAAACCGCTCGGCACGCCAAGGTAAGCGAGCCGACGGTGATGCGGTTCTGCGCCGCCCTTGGCTTCGATGGCTTCCAGGACTTCAAGCTGAAGCTTGCCCACAGCGTGGCGCTTGGAATGCCGGCCACGCAGTCGGTGCTTGAGGCCGCCGACACTCCGCAGGCACTGGCCGACAAGGTTTTCGACTACACCATGACCAGCCTGGACTGGGCGCGCAGCCAGCTCGATCACGAAGCGCTCGGCAAGGCAATCGGCCTGCTGACGGCAGCCAAGCGCATCGAGTTCTTTGGTTTCGGAGCGTCCTGGATCGTCGCCGCCGACGCCCAGCAGAAGTTCCCGCTATTCGGGGTGCCATGCCTGGTCCATACCGACTCCCACCAGCAGTTCATCGCAGCGTCCATGATGCAACCGGGCGATGTGGCCGTGGCGATCTCCAACACCGGGCGAACAACCGCTGTCCTGGACGTGATCCGCGCGGCGCGTGAGATGGGCGCCACTGTGATCGGCATCTCCGGCCGTGCTGGGCGGATGAGCCAGTTGTGCGACCTGCTGCTGATCGTAGAAACGCTCGAAAATACAGACATCTACACGCCAATCACCTCGCGCCTGGCTGCGCTGGTGCTGGTGGACATTCTCGCCGTCGGGGTCGCCATGCAGCGCGGCATCGCCCACCAGAAGCGGATTGCCAGCATGAAACGGCGGCTCAGCGCGATGCGCTCAGGCGACCCCGACGCAACGTCCGCCGAGGAAGCCTGACAACGGTCGGTTCGGTCAGCCGCCCGGTTTCTCATTCGCCAGTGGCAACGGGACCCAGCGTAGGCCGTCGCTGTTCTGCACGAGCATCAGCACTGTCTTGCGGTTCATGCCTCGATACTTAATTACCCGCTCCTGCACATCCTGCGGGCTGGACACGGCTTCCTGCTGGACTTCCGTCACGACATCGCCCGGCTTGACGCCGCGACCAGCCGCCGGTCCGTTGTTGGCGACCTCAGTCACGACAACGCCCTTTTGGTCGCCCGCAAGGTTGTATTTGGCGCGCAGATCATCCGAGAGTGGGGCCATTTTCATGCCGAGCCCGGTGATCGCCATTGCGGAATTGCCCGGCTTGGGAGCGGGTGCCGCCTGTTGCGTGGCGCTCGCTTGCTGGACCTCGTCAGGCAACTCGGCGATAGAGGCTTGCACCGTCACCTCCTTGCCATCCCGCCAGAGCACGACAGGCACCTGTTTGCCAATTTCCGTTTCGGCCACCAGGCGGGGCAGGGCGTGCAGGTCCTTCACGTCGGAACCGTTGAACTTGAGGATCACGTCTCCGCCATGGATCTGCGATTTGGCCGCTGGGCCATCGTCGGTGATGCTTGCGACCATGGCGCCGCGAGCCGGATGCAGCCCAAGGCCATCGGCGATGTCGGGCGTGACCTGCTGGATTTGCACGCCCAGCCAGCCGCGCTTGGCCCTGCCGAAATCTTTCAGCTGGGCCACGACCTGCTTGGCCATGTTGGAGGGAATGGAGAAGCCGATGCCTATGGACCCGCCGGAAGGCGAGTAGATGGCAGTGTTGATACCGATGACTTCGCCGTTCATGTTGAACAGCGGCCCGCCGGAGTTGCCGCGGTTGATCGCTGCATCCGTCTGGATGAAATCGTCATATGGCCCCTGGCGGATGTCCCGGCCACGGGCGCTGACGATGCCGGCCGTGACGGAGCCGCCAAGGCCGAATGGGTTGCCGATGGCCAGCACCCAGTCGCCGACGCGGGCTGCATCGCTGTCGGCAAAGGGCACGGCTGGCAGTGGGGCTGGGCTTTCCACCTTCAGCAACGCCACGTCGGTGCGGTCGTCGTGACCGATCAGCTTGGCCTTCAGCGAGGTGCCATCGTGCAAGTTGACGGTGATCTCGTCGGCGCCTTCGATGACGTGGTTGTTGGTGACGATGTATCCTGCCGGATCAATTATGAAACCTGACCCGAGCGCCACACCCCGGCGCGGCGAGTCGTCGCCGCCACTGTCGCCACGGTTCTGGCCGTTGTTGCCTGGGCCGCCACCAGGCCCGCCACCCGGGCCGCCATGGCGCTCCATGAAATCTTTGAAGAACTGCTCGAAGGGAGAGCCCTGCGGGAACTGCTGCTCCTCTGGACCGCCGGGGCGGTCAGCCTTTGCCTGGACCGCTTGCTGCGAGGAGATGTTGACCACCGCGGGCGCCAGGGCAGCCGCCAGATCGGCGAAGCTGTCAGGGGCGCTACGAGCGCTTGCCGTCAGGGGAACGACGAGTGGAACGGTCAGCGCCGCCGGGATGACGATGGGCGTGAGAGCCGTAGCGAGCGCCGCAGCGCGCAGGGACAGCAGACGCATGAGTGTCGAACCCCTCGGTCGGTCAAACGATGATGCTCACGCAGGCCGGTGCGCGGCAAGACTAGACTTGGGACGCCTCCCCCTATTTGGGAAGCGGTGTCATGGAGGCGGAGTAGCTGGCTCCTGCCGCAACAGCTTGAAGAAATCGTCGTCAGTGGACATCACGATGCGTGACTGCCCTCCGGCGAAGCCCTCCCGGTAGGCTTGCAGGGTACGGTATATGGTGAAGAACTGCGGGTCCTGGTTGAATGCAGCGGCATAGGTGGAGATGGCGGTAGCCTCGCCTTGGCCCCGTAGCTTGTCGGCGGTGGCACGGGCGTCGGCCAACAGGACAGTGCGGTCCCGTTCAGCGTCGGCCCGAATTTTGGCGCTCGCCTCGGCGCCCTCGGCACGGGCCTGGCTCGCCACGCGCTGCCGCTCGGATTTCATGCGTGACAGGATCGCCTGGGTGTTGCCCTCCGGCAAGTCGGCACGGCGGATGCGGACATCCTCGATCGCCACCCCGAATCCGGCCATCTCCGTGTTCACCTCATTGCGGATCAGTCCCATGATGCGGCCGCGGTTGGCAGACAGCACAGCAAGCAGCGTCTCGTTGCCCAGCACCCGGCGCAGCGCAGAGGTGACGACAGAGTTCAGCCGGGCGCGGATGGCGTCCTCCTGCGCACCGACAGCTTGGTAGTATTGCAGCGGATCGGTGATGTGGAAGCGGGTAAAGCTGTCCACGATCAACCGTCGCTGGTCGCTGAGAATTACCTCCTCACCAGGCGTGGAGTAGTCCAACAAGCGACGGTCGAAGCTGATCACTGTTTGAATGAATGGAACCTTGACGTGCAGGCCCGGCGTCGCGATCACCCGGATAGGCTGGCCAAACTGGGTGATCAGCACCTGCTCGGTCTGCCCTACGGTGAACAGCGCCGAGGCCGCCGCGAGCAGGATGACCAGCAAGGCAATGCCGGTCACCAGGGCTGAGTTGCGCATCATTGCGCCGGCACCGGGGCGGGCGGCGGAACCGGCGCACTGGCAGCTAACGGCTCGCCCAGGTTCAGCAGCGGCAACGGCGTCTTCACCCCAGAGTCCAGCACGGTCGTGGGCGTGCGGGACACCAGCGCCTGCATGGTCTCGATGTAGAGCCGGCGCAGCGTCACATCCTTGGCCGCCTTGTAGGCCGCATAGATGCTGCCGAAGCGTTGCGCCTGGCCACCAGCCTCCGCCACGCTGGCCTGCCGCGAGCCGTCGGCCTCGGCCACCAGGCGGGCCGCGTCGCCACGGGCGCGAGGCACGATGTCGTTGCGATAGCTTTCAGCCTGGTTGCGGGCGGTTTCGGCATCCGTGTTGGCACGCTGCACGTCGCGGAAGCTCTCGATCACGTCGGCCGGCGGGTCCACCTTCTGCAACTGAACCTGGGTGATCTCCACGCCCGACCTGTATTGGTCCAGCACCGCCTGCATGCCCGAACGCACGTCGGTCTCGATCTGCGCGCGCGCCTCGGTCAACGCCGGCTGGATAGGGGTGCGCCCGATCACCTCCCGCATTTCGCTCTCCGCCACCTGCTTGACGGTATCGTCCGGATCGCGCGTATTGAATAGGTAGTCGCCGGCGTCGCGGATCTTCCAGAACACGGCGAAGTCGATGTCGATGATGTTCTCGTCGCCGGTCAGCATCAGGCTCTCGGCGGGAATGCTCTGCGCCCCATCCGGTGCGCCGTCATTCACCAGGCCGCGCGATGTCATGCGCTGCGAACTGACCGACTGGCGGGGCGAGAACCCGACCTCTACCCGGTTGATGCGGGTCACCGACGGGGTGATCGCCGCCTCGACCGGCCAAGGGATGTGGTAGTTCAGGCCAGGCAGCGCCGTGCGGTTGAAGGCGCCGAAGCGCAGCACCACGCCTTGCTCGTCCGGCTGCACCCGATAGAACCCGGTGGCGAGCCAGATGGCCACCGCCAGCAACGCCAGCAGCAGCAGCCCGCGGCCGCCGGAGCGGGGGAAGCGTGACGGCAGGCCAGGGCGAAACCCGTTGCCTGGAGGCAGGATGCCGCGCAACCCGTTGTTGACGCGGGCGATCAGCTGGTCCAGGTCAGGCAGGCCGGTGTTCGGTCCGTTGCCGCCCCAGGGCCCACGGTTCTCGCCTTTCGGCGGCGTGCGCTTGCCATCTCCGGGGCGTCCGCCGGGCGTGCCCCAAGGCCCTGGCGTCGGCTCGTTGCCATTGTTGTTCGAAGGCATGGGCTGCCGCGCTCCTAGCAGGGTTGGCTTTCGTGGCGTTGGCATCACGATGCCCAAACGCCATATCTGGCGCGGCCAGGTCCGATCTGGCTGAGCCGTCATATTGATGATGCCACGGGGGTTTGCAAGCGCATGGCCGAAACCGACGAGACCGCCTTGCGGCAGGCGTTGCGCGCCATACCCGACCCGGCGACCGGGCAGGATATCGTGGCCGCCGGGTTGATCGACAGCCTGACCTTCCGCGGCGGCCTGGTGCACCTGGCGCTGCTGGCCGACCGCGCTTCCGCCCCGGCGATGGAGGGCGTGCGCGTGCGGGCCACGGCGGCGCTGCAGCGGTTGCCCGGCGTGCTGAACGTGTCCTCCGTGCTGACCGCCCATCGCGCGCCATCCCAGCCTGCTTCGTCCAAGCCTGTCGCGGCGCCGGCAGCTCCTGCCGGACTGCTGCAGGACGTGCGGCACATCGTGGCGGTGGCGTCCGGCAAGGGAGGCGTGGGCAAGTCCACGACGGCGGTGAACCTGGCCGTGGCGCTGGCGCGGGCTGGCCACCGGGTCGGGCTGCTGGACGCGGACATCCACGGGCCGAGCCTGCCGCAGATGCTGGGGGTGCACCGCAAGCCGGAGCTGCGTGGGGAGCGCATGCTGCCGCTGGAGGTCTGGGGGCTGCGCGCCATGTCCATCGGCCTGCTGGTGGACCCGGAGCAGGCGATGGTGTGGCGGGGCCCGATGGTAATGGGCGCGCTGCAACAATTGCTGGGCCAGGTGGAGTGGGGCGCGCTGGACATCATGGTCCTGGACATGCCGCCGGGCACCGGGGATGCGCAGCTGACCGTGGCGCAGAAGCTCAAGCTGGCTGGCGCGTTGATCGTGTCCACCCCGCAGGACGTAGCCTTGGCGGATGCGCGGCGGGGCGTGCGGATGTTCGAGAAGACGCAGGTTCCGGTGCTGGGCCTGGTGGAGAACATGAGCTATTTCTGCTGCCCGGAGTGCGGCCACCGGGCCGAGCTGTTCGGCCATGGCGGCGCGCGGCGCGAGGCCGAGCGGCTGGGCGTGGAGTTCCTGGGCGAGATTCCGTTATTGCTGGACATCCGGGAAAGCGGCGATGCGGGCCGGCCGATCGCGGCGGGCGCGCCGGACAGCCCAGGCGGGCGGGCCTACGCGGCGCTGGCGCAGCGGCTCTGGGCAAAGCTGGATGCGCCGGTGGCGGCCGGACCGCGGATCGTCATGGACTGAGCTGGGGATCGAGCCGGTTGGCTTGCGGCGGCTAGGCAGCCATCATGACCTGATGAATGCTCTTGCGACGCGCCTCACAGGAATCGTGATGTCCACTTTGCTCACGGCCGCAACCGCCTCCGCGCAGCCCACGCCGGATGACCCTGTTCAGCATGAGTTCGTGATCACGGGCTTCGCGACTGAAAGCGGCGTCGTCCTGCCCGAAGCCCGGATCGTCTTCGGCACCTACGGCACGCTGAACGCCGCCGGGGACAACGCCGTCTTGCTGCCCTCGCACTACATGGCCGACATGCACGGCTACGAGTGGCTGATCGGACCCGGCAAGGCGCTCGACCCTGCCAAGCTGTTCCTCGTGACCAGCGAGCTGTTCGGCAACGGCCGCTCCTCCTCGCCCAGCAACACGCCCGAACCGTTCCACGGCCCCCGCTTCCCGGTCACGACGATTCGGGACAACGTGGCGGCCGTGCACAGCATGCTCGTGGAGCAGCTGCACGTGCAGCACCTCCGAGCCGTCATCGGCTTCTCGATGGGCGCGCAGCAGGCGCTGCAATGGGCGGTCAGCTATCCGGACTTCATGGACCGCGTGGTGGCCAGCGCCGGCACCGCCAAGACCTACGGCCACGGCATCATCCGTCTCGACGGGCAGATCGCGGCGCTCACGCTCGACCCGACGTTCCAGGGTGGCGACTACACGGCCCAGCCGTCGCGCGGGATCGAGGCGACCGCGCTGGTCTGGTTAGGCTGGCTCTATTCCCAGGAGTGGTGGCGGCGCGAGCTGTGGCGTCCCGAGTTCCCACTCGGCACGACCCTCGGCCAGGCGGTGGACCATACCAAGGCGGAGTTCTTCGCCGGGGCCGATGCCAACAACCTGATCCTGCAGATGCGTACCTGGCAGGCGCACGATGTCGGCGGTACCGCGCCCTTCGGCGGCGACCTGGAGGCGGCGCTGCGCTCGATCAAGGCGCCGGTGCTATACATGCCGTCGGAGACCGACCTGTATTTCCCGGTGGAGGACGCGAGGTTCGAGGCGCAGTTCATCCTGCACTGCTCGCTGGTGCCGATCCCCTCCCTGTGGGGGCACCCGGCGGGAGCAGGGGCAAGCCCGCCGGACGCGCAGTTCCTGAACGAGCGCATCTCGGCATTCATGGGCGAACAGCCGGTAAAATGATGCCAACGGCCTTTAAGGCGACACTCAAGCGAGCAAAGCCAGATGCCCTGCCCAGACCCGCCCTCCGACAGGTCAGTGTCTGAGGCCATCGGCGCCGTCGTCCCGGTTAGAACCGGAACGCGAGGACAGCTCCATACTGTGCGGCAATACCATTGGCGGATTGGTTTCCCAAGTGCCCGATGAAGTCGAAGACGCCAACCTCTGGCACGAGCGACACTGTTTTCGTCAGGCCGATGCGCATGCCAAGATCGACCCCGGCCGCGTGCAGGTAGTTGAAGTTGCTGCCGCCAACCCCCGTTGGTATGGCGGTGTAAACGTAGCGCAGCTCAGATATTGCAGTGTAGCGGCGGTTCAGCGTCCGGCTGAAAACGAGGTCGATGCCAGGGCTCCAAGCGCTGCGCGACTGCCCGGCGATGTCTAGATACGAGTAGGCGCCGCCGATGACTATGGCTGCCTGCCACTTGCTGTCGGTCGGGGTGAGCCGGTGTTTCACGTCGATTTCGCCTCCCAGGGATGGCCCGGCGCCCGAGAACGGCAGCGCCACCTGGGTCAGCCGGTAGCCGATGTCCCAGCCGTCGCTGAAGCCAACCCGCAGGCCAGCGTGCGGCAGGAATGGCGTATAGTTGTCGCGGCTAGGGTTTCCAACTGAGGCATACTGGCCGCCGGTGCCCGCTATGGCGGCCAGGTCGCCGACGGGAAGCGTGTCGCCGGTCGCGAAACCAAGCAACCAGAACGCCGAGGCCGGGCGGGGGTTCAACAGGGAGCAGCCAACCAGCGCTGCAAGTCCGGTGCGGGCAAGATTCATGCGAGTGGTCCAGTGACGGTTTGAGGGTAGCCGACAAGCCTTAAGGCCCGTCTACGATCAAACTCCGTTCCGGAGTAGCTTCCTCATCACCGCCGGATCGTTGCCCAGCGGAAGAGCACCGGCGCGTTCTGAGCGCTCACAGTGCCAAGCTGGAAGCGTCGTTCACGCAGACCACCCGCCACGCCGCCGAGTGCCGCTCCAGCCGGGTCAGTGACAGGTTCTGCACCGACAGGCGCAGCGCGTTGTCTGCCCCGATGCCGATCGCGTGCGCCACTGCCGCGCGGATCGCTCCGCCATGGCTTACCACCACGACGTCCTGCCCAGCATGCTCAAATGCCAGCCGCTCCATCGCCGGGCCGACTCGGGCGATGACGCCGGCCATGCTCTCGCCGCCGGGGGGCACTTCCTCGCCGCCAAGCGGCCAGAACGGGTGCGGCGGATGCTGCAGTTGGGCCGGCAGGGCGGCGTGCGCCAAGCCTTGCCACTCGCCCAGGTTCTGCTCGACCAGCGCCGGTTCCACAGCCAAGGGCTGCTCCGGGTAGCCGGCGCGGAACAGCGCCTCCGCGGTCAACCGAGTACGGGACAGCGGTGTCACCACCCAGTGCGCCGGGCGGGGCAGGCTGGCGGCCAGGGCGCGATACATCGGCACGTCGGCCACGAGCGCTTCCGGGCAGAGCGGCACGTCCATGGTGCCGTACAGCATGGCGCGCGCGTTCTCCTCCACCAGCGCGTGGCGGATCATCCAAAACCGGGTCTCTTGCATCTACTCTCCGATGTTCAACAGTGCGCCGCCTTGCCGCGCGCGGCGGAACTGCACGGCGAACACCCATAGCGCGCCGGCCATCCACGCGACGTTCAGCCCGAACGCCCAGGCCATGTGGTCCCACCGCACCACGCCGTCTGCGATGGCGGCCCGCATGCCCTCGAACACGTGCGCCGAGGGCAGCGCCAGCGCCACCGGCCGCACGAAGGCGGGCAGCACCGCCACAGGATAGAACACGGCGGAGAACGGCGTCAGCCCGAACAGCACCGACCACGCCAGCGCCTCCGCCCCGGCGCCGTGGCGCAGGAGAAGCGACAGCACGCCGAGCGACACCCACCAGCCCATGATCATCAGGTTGGCGAAGAACAGCACCACCACGGGGCCGAGCGCGAACAGGTCGAACGCATACAGCACCCAGGCGAGCAGGATGGCGGGCAGCACGCCGGCAAACATGCGCAGCGCGGACACGCCGACCAGCGCCGCCAGCATTTCCCACGGGCGCATCGGGCTGACGAAGACATGGGCCAGGTTGCGGGACCAAACCTCCTCCAGGAAGGAGATCGCGACGCCCATCTGGCTGCGCAGCGCCACTTCCCACAGCAGCACGCCGCCGAGCAGGGCAGCCGCCGTGGCAACGGGCGCGCCGCTGCGCCCGCTGATGAAGGAGGCGGTGAACCCCCAGATCAGCATCTGCAGCGTCGGCCAGTAGGCGAGTTCCAGCAGGCGCGGCCAGGACCGTCGGTAGAGCGCCAGATGCCGGTAGGTCAGCCCCCAAACCCGCATCGCCGAAGCGTTCATGCAGCACCTATCATGCAGCGTCGATCATGCAGCGTCGATCATGCAGCGTCGATTATGCAGCACGGGGCCGGTCGCGGGCGATATCGAGGAACACCGCCTCCAGGTCGTCCTGATGGTATCGCACCAGCAGCTCGGCCGGGGAGCCGCGGTCCACCACGTACCCCTGCTTCAGCATCAGCACGCCGGTGCACAGCCGCTCCACCTCGGCCATGTTGTGGCTGGCGAGCAGGATAGAGCAGCCGCTCGACGCCCGGTAGCGCTCCAGCCAGCTCCGCACCCAATCCCCGGTGTCCGGGTCGAGGCTGGCAGTCGGCTCGTCCAGCAGCAGCACGTCGGGTTGGTTGATCAGCGCCTTGGCCAGCGCCACGCGGGTTTTCTGCCCGGCCGAAAGCTGGGCGGCGGGGCGGTGCAGGAACGGTCCCAGTTCCAGCTCCCTCGCCAATTCGGTGATTCGCCGCTCCAGCTTCCGCACGCCATACAGATAGCCGTACACCCGCAGGTTCTCCGCCACCGACAGCCGGCCCGGCAGGGATACGTAGGGCGAGGAGAAGTTCATCCGCGCTAGGGCGGCGAACCGGTCCTTCGCCATGTCCCGCCCCAGCACGGTGATGCTGCCCGCCGACGGGATCAGCAGACCCAGCAGCATGGAGATGGTGGTCGTCTTGCCTGCGCCGTTGCCGCCCAGCAGCCCCAGCGTCTCTCCGGCGGCAAGGCGGAACGACAAATCCTCCACCGCCGTGACCGCGCCGTAGCGCTTGGTCAGCCCGTCCACCCGAATGGCATCCATGCGGCAGCGATTAGGCTGCGCACGCCCTTTCGCCAAGAGCAGCCCGATCCGCGGCCGCCCCGGTGAGCAATTGCAGCCCGGCTGCGGCACCCCACTCCACCGCCGCCGGGTCATCTCCGCAGTCCAGCACCAGCTGGTCTGGCTGGCACCCATCCAGCAACGGCGCATCGTCCGGCAGCCCGGCGGACCAGGGCAGCAGCAGGTAGTCCAGATCGAGCGCCGCGGCCGACAGCACCGAAAGGACGGCAGGCGTGGCGTGGCGCAGCATTAGCCGGTAGTCCCGGGCATGGGCGAAGGCGCGGGCGAAGCCGAAGGCGGCGGCATCGGCCACCACGTCCGCCGGGTCCAGCACCAGCACCACCCGGCCGCGCAGGCCCGCCGGCAGCAGGTCGTCGAAGCGCAGGAACTCCGGCCCCAGCAGGCTGGCCACGTTCAGGTCGAGCGCGAATGGCCCGGCGCTGGCCAGCTCGCCCGGACTGGACAGCAGCGCCAGCATCCGGCGGTCCAGCGTGCGGGTGAGGCGGCGGTACAGCCACGGCTCGCCCGTCAGGTCGCGGCCCGGCAACAGCGTGTCAGCCAGTTCAGGCAGTGAGATCGTCCGCTGCTCCCACGCCAAGACTGGCACGCCATTGAACCGCCAAACGGGCTGCCGCCGGGCGAAGCGCGAGACGTCTGCATGGGCCAGCGTGGATTCCAGCAAGACGAGGGAGGCCGGGTCAAGCGGCGGGCCAGGATCGGCGGAGGCAGGCGCCTCAGCATCGTCGGCAAGGCTGGCAGCCAGCAGCAGATCGCCATTCTTGGGCAAATCATAGAGGAACACCAGTTCCCGCAGGCTTGGCGCCGGAACGATGGTGTCCGCCAGCATGTGGTCCAGCGCGTCAACCACCTCCAGCAGGGCGGTCTCGGCGTCGCCCCGCCACGTCACGGCCAGCCGGGAGCCAGGCAACTGGAACAACTCGGCGCGGGCCGCCCGCAGTAGGGGCGTCAGGGCCGCTTCTGCGAGCCGTCGGTGGTGCGGGCGTGACAGGGCAGGGGGCAGCCGGTCCAAACGAAGCAGCAAGGCCTGCCGGGTTACCCCGGCGGCGGCGCAATCGGCGATCAGGCCGGCGAGCCGATCCGCATGCGACAGCCGCATGGCGTTCAGGCGCCGGGAGCAGGATGCAGGCTGGCGCGCCGGGATGCCGCGTCCAGCAGCGCCAGGTCCTGGCAGCCGCTGCGGCCTTCCGGGCCGGTGGCGGCGGCGCGGTCCATGCACTGGCGCAGGGTGCATGCGGCGGAGTGCTGGCAAGCCGTGATGCGCTCCGCCGCCAGCATCGCATCCACGTGGCGGCCCTGGAAGCGGCTGACGCCATGCTGCAAGCCCCAGGCGACGGCTGCCTCCGTCTCCGCCCGGTGCAGGACGATCCGCTCCGGCCCGAACCCGGCGATGACGGCGGCCAGTTGGCGGCCCTCCCGCGTCGGCAGGGCGGCCATGCGCGGGGACCAGTCCAGCTTCAGCAGGTCAGGCGCAAACGCTTCGGGGCGGGCGAGCAGCAAGGCGGCATGGTCGATCCCATCCAGCACGAGGGCGGCGCCAGCGAGCCGAAGCCGGGCGGCGGCCGCGTGGAACTGCGGCAGGTCAGACACGGCCTCCATGAATTGCAGCTCCACGCCAAGGGCACCGCCGCGAGGCATTGCCGCGGCGACCTCCTGGAACACGGCCGACGACGCGCCGGGCAGGGTCAAGTTCAGGTGCAGGGCTGCGCCGGCCGGCAATCGGTTCACGGCGTCGAGCACGCGCCTGTCCAGCCTCGCCGCCAGGTGGCGCGACAGGAATGGGTCGTCCATGCCGGGCAAGGCCGCACCGGCCTGCGCCTCCAGCACGGCGAGCGGGACCATCAGCTCCTGGAACAGCGGCACGACGCCGCCTCCGGTGATCCGCACCGCCGTCTGCCGCCGCATGAGGTCGGCCAGCGGCACCGACATCAGCACCGCCTCCGCCGCGGCCATGGCGCCCAGGGGAACCGGCGCGTCCTTCGGCATCGGAAGCTCCGTTGCGACAGCGCTGATGTAGGCACGGACTGCCGCCTCGTCCCCTGGAAGCGACCATAGCGCGAGCAACCGGTCCATCCCCGGCGCTTCTGCCCGGAACAGCCGGGACAAGGTGGGAATCAGCGCCGTGGCGGCAGCCCCGTCGGTCATCATCACCAGGTCGCCATTGGGGCAGAGGAACACCTGGCCGCCATGCGCCCTCACCACGCCGTCCAGCAGGGCCGCGGCGACCCGGCGGTGATGCGGCCGTGGGCCGGGGACATGCATTTGGGACAGGTGCAGCGCCAGGACGGAGATGGAGGCCCGGCCGCGCGCCGCCCAGTCCAACGCCAGGCCCACGGCGTGGTGCAGGGGGCTGACGGGGCTGCCTGGCGCCAGGATGACCCGCTTGCCGACGCTCCGCTGACCTTCCGACGTGCCCAGCATGCCTCTCGCCGCTTCCATGCCCATGCCCTACGATGCACCGCGATGGTTGATCAGCCGTTAACTTGCCCAGCTCCCGGCTGGCTGCTGCCTGGCGCGCGGGCCTACGCAGTCGGCGACATCCATGGCTGCGACGACCGCCTGGCTGCGTTGCACCAGCAGGTGGCCCGCGACGTTGCGCGATATCCGACCGAGCGCCCTGTGCTGGTGCACCTGGGCGACTACATCGACCGTGGGCCGCAGTCAGCCGCCGTCGTGCGCCGCCTCGCCGCTAGGCCGGTGAGCGGCATGGCCACCGTGTGCCTGCGCGGCAACCACGAGCAGATGCTGGTGGATGCCCTGGCGTACGGAACCGGCCACCGGGCCGATTGGCTGCGCAACGGCGGGGACGCGACGCTGCGGAGCTGGAAGGTCAGCTCTGACAAGCCCGAGACTGCTTGGAGCGCCGCGATGATGCCCGAGTTGCCGTTCTTGTGTGCGTTGCCGCTGTTCCACCGGCTGGATGGCTACGTGTTCGTGCACGCCGGATTGCGGCCAGGATTGTCCATGGGCCTGCAGATGGACGCGGACATGCTTTGGATTCGCAAGGGTTTTCTCGACTGGGATGGCCCGTTGCTGCCTGACGCTCCCGATGTCGCCGCAGTGCATGGGCATACGCGCGTGCGGCGGCCGGAGATCAGGTGCAACCGCATCGGAATCGATACCGGAGCGGTGGCTGGCGGACCGCTCACCTGCGCAGTGCTCGAAGGCAAGACGGTCCGTTTTCTCGTGGCATAAAGCTGGCAGCAAAGCCCGGACCGCAGAAATGCGCCGCCCTGCCAGTGCCAGCCTATGACAGCCGCATCCCGAGCACATCGGCCATGTCGTAAAGCCCGGCGGCCTGCCTCACGGCCCATTGCGCCGCCTGCACCGCGCCGACTGCGAATGCCCGACGGTCGAATGCACGATGGGTCAACGCGATATGCTCGTCGGCAGCCGCGAAAAGCAGGGTGTGCTCTCCAACGACCTGGCCGCCGCGCAGGGACGCGAACCCGATCGCACCGGGTGGGCGGGCGCCGGTGTAGCCGTCGCGGCCGCTTTGCATGACATCTTCCAGCTGAACGCCTCGACCGCGCGCCGCGGCCCGGCCAAGGCCGAGCGCAGTGCCTGAAGGCGCATCCACCTTCTGCCGGTGGTGCATCTCCACGATCTCGGCGTCATATCTCTCGGACGGCAAGGCGGCAGCCATGCGCTCGGCCAGGGCAAGAACGAGAGTGACGCCGGGCGAGAAGTTCGGCGCATAGACCACCGGAATGGCCGTGGACGCTTTCCCCACCGCTGCTTCGTCAGCCGCGCTCAGCCCGGATGTGCCCAGCACCCAGGCCACGCCGGACTGGGCCAGCAACGGGCCATGAAAGGCAACCGCACTCGCGTGGGTGAAGTCGATCACCACGTCCGCCTCCGCGATCATGTCCCGGATCGATGTGCCTGACCGGGAACACCCGCCGGCGAATGGCAGCCCTGCCCGCCGCACCTCTTCCTCGACCAACTGGCCCATGCGGCCAGCAACTCCGGCAACGGCGATGCGCGGCGGCGTCAAGTCCGGCCGTCGAAGAACGCCGCCACCTTGGCGAAGAAGCCGTCGTGCTCCGGGCTGCCATTCTTGTGGCGCTCCGCTTCGGCTTCAAACTCCTCCAGCAACTCGCGCTGGCGCTTGGTCAGCTGCTGTGGCGTCTCTACGGCGACCTGCACATACATGTCGCCCCGCGCCACGCTGCGCAGCACGGAGAAACCCTTGCCGCGCAGGCGGAACTGATCGCCGGTCTGCGTGCCAGGCGTGACCTTCACCTTGGCGCGGGAGCCGTCGATCACCGGCACTTCGACATCCCCGCCCAGCGCAGCCTGCGTCAGCCGCAACGGAACCCGGCAGTAGATGTTGGCGCCGTCGCGCTGAAAGATGTCATGCGGCCGGATCGCGACGTGCACGTAGAGGTCGCCTGCCGGGGCGTTGGACGCACCGGCCTCGCCTTCACCGGCCAGGCGGATGCGAACGCCGTCCTCCACGCCGGCCGGGATGGAAACGGACAGCGTGCGGTCCCGCGGCACCGTGCCAGCGCCGTTGCACACGCGGCATGGGTTGCGGACCACCCGGCCCGCGCCGCCGCAGGTGGGGCAGGACCGCTCCACCAGAAAGAAGCCCTGTTGCGCCCGCACCTTGCCGGACCCGCCGCAAGTCGCGCAGTTCTCCCGCTCCGCCTGCTTGCCGGCCGAACCGGTGCCGGCGCACGCGTCGCAGCTGACTCGGGTGGGCACGCGCAGATCGACCTTGGTGCCGGTGAACGCGTCTGCCAGGTCGATCTCGACTTGGGCGCGCAGGTCGGAACCAGCGCGGGTGCGTGCGCCGCCGGGCCCGCGCCGCCCGCCCATGAACTCGCCGAACATCTGGTCGAAGATGTCGCCGAGGCCGCCTTCCTGGAAGTTGAACCCGGCCGCTCCGCCACCGTTCTCGAACGCAGCATGGCCGTAGCGGTCATATGCGGCGCGCTTCTGGTCGTCCTTGAGGATTTCGTAGGCCTCGCTGACCTCCTTGAACTTCGCCTCCGAGGCTTTGTCGCCGGGATTGCGGTCCGGATGCCATTTCATGGCGAGCTTGCGATAAGCCTTCTTCAGGTCATCCGCAGATGCTTCGCGCGGCACTTCCAGAAGCGCGTAAAAGTCCTGCTTGGCCAATTGCGTTCCTTCAATCGCAGGACGGACCCTAATTGCCTCGCCTGCCGGGGCGTAGTGCCCTGCTAGCTTAAAACGTCACATGCGAGGTTGGCCAGGAGCTTGACGCCCCTGGCCGCACCGCTCAAGCGGACTTCTTGCGCTCGTCCACTTCCTCGAACTCGGCATCGACGACCTTCTCGCCGGGCTTGGCGCTATCGGCCGCTTCGGCCGCCGGCGCTTCGGATTGCGCCTTGTAGACCGCCTCGCCGATCTTCATCGCCGCCTGGGTCAGCCGGTCCGACGCGGACGACATGGCCGCCGCGTCACTGCCCTCCAGCGCCGACTTGGCACCGGCGAGCGCAGCCTCCGCTTCGCCCTTGTCCGCTGGCGGCAGCTTATCCCCGTGCTCGGACAGGTTCTTCTCGACCGAGTGGACCGTCGCCTCCAATTGGTTGCGCGCCTCCACCTCGGCCCGCTTGGCCTTGTCCGTCTCGGCATTGGCCTCCGCCTCGCGCACCATCTGCTGGATGTCCGCTTCCGACAGCCCGCCACTGGCCTGGATGCGGATTTGCTGCTCCTTGCCGGTCGCCTTGTCCTTCGCCTGCACCGACACGATGCCGTTGGCGTCGATGTCGAACGTCACCTCGATCTGCGGCACGCCGCGCGGCGCGGGCGGGATTTCGGCCAGGTCGAACTGGCCGAGCATCTTGTTGTCCGCCGCCATCTCCCGCTCGCCCTGGCTGACCTTGATGGTCACTGCACGCTGGTTGTCGTCGGCGGTGGAGAAGGTCTGGCTTTTCTTGGTGGGGATGGTGGTGTTGCGCTCGATCAGCCGGGTGAACACGCCGCCCAGCGTCTCGATGCCGAGGGACAACGGCGTCACGTCAAGTAGCAGCACGTCCTTGACGTCGCCCTTCAGCACCGCGCCCTGCACCGCGGCGCCGATGGCGACGACCTCGTCCGGATTCACGTTGCGGGCCGGCTCGCGCCCAAAGAATTGCTTCACCGCCTCGATCACCTTGGGCATGCGGGTCATGCCGCCGACCAGGATTACGTCGTCGATCTCGTTCGCCGCGACGCCCGCATCCTTCAGCGCCGCCTTGCAGGGGCCGAGGGTCCGCTGGATCAGGTCATCGACCAGGCTCTCCAGCTTCGCACGGGTGAGCTTCATCACCAGGTGCTTCGGCCCGGAAGCGTCAGCGGTGATGAACGGCAGGTTGATCTCGGTCTCCTTGGAGGAGGACAGCTCGATCTTGGCCTTCTCCGCCGCTTCCTTCAGCCGCTGCAAGGCGAGCTTGTCGGTGCGCAGGTTGATGCCCTGGTCGCGCTTGAACTCGTCCGCCAGGTAGTCGATCACCCGGCCGTCGAAGTCCTCGCCGCCGAGGAAGGTGTCGCCGTTGGTGGACTTCACCTCGAACACGCCGTCGCCGATCTCCAGCACGGAAATGTCGAACGTGCCGCCGCCGAGGTCATACACGGCGATGGTGCCGTGGTTCTTCTTGTCCATGCCGTAGGCGAGCGCCGCCGCCGTCGGCTCATTGATGATGCGCAGCACTTCGAGGCCGGCGATACGGCCCGCGTCCTTTGTGGCCTGGCGCTGGGCGTCGTTGAAGTAGGCCGGCACGGTGATGACGGCTTGATCGACCTTCTCGCCGAGGTAGCTCTCCGCCGTCTCCTTCATCTTGCCGAGGATGAACGCGCTGATCTGGCCCGGCGCATACTTCTCGCCGCGCGCCTCGACCCAGGCGTCCCCGCTGTCGCCTTTGACGATGCCGAACGGCACCATACCCTTGTCCTTGGCCACCAACGGGTCGTCGAACCGGCGGCCGATCAGGCGCTTGACGGCGAACAGGGTGTTGGTGGGGTTGGTCACGGCCTGGCGCTTGGCGCTCTGGCCGACCAGCCGCTCCCCACTCTCGGAGAATGCGACCATGGAGGGGGTGGTGCGGGCGCCCTCGCTGTTCTCGATCACACGGACATCCTTGCCCTCCATGATCGCCACGCACGAATTGGTCGTGCCCAGGTCGATACCGATGACCTTGCTCATTCAGAACTCCTTGTTGGCGGTCCTGCGCAGCCCGAAGCACTGCGTGGGACCCTCGGGATTATGTCAGACGCGGATGTATTGAGCCGGAAGGGATGGGGCAAGTGGGGCGGCCGGTTTTTCCATGCTGCCGACTTCACCCTACTCGCAAGGCGGCGCGGCGCGTAGGTTAACCTGGATGAACAGCCGCGAAGGCGGAATGTGCCGTTGCATGAGGATTTTGCAGAAATTCGGTTGCTGGACGGCAAGGCATTGCAAGGCTCTGGGCTGACGGCGCAAGAAGCCGATATCGCCGCAGTAGCCGCCAACGTGCAGACTTGCAGGGCATTCGATCCGGTGGCCGCGTCACACGCCAACGGCAGCTCTGTCGAGGTCGTTACTAGCGGAGCAACTATCATCTATGAACCCGGCTTGCCTCAAAATTTGTCAGGCATGACCCTCTTCGCCGAGAATGGCTTTGTCACGGGTCCGGGAGCCTCTAGTTCCGGCCTGGAAACCGTTAAGACGGTGCTGCATGAGCTATATGGACTTAAAACAAGCTTGGTCGGTCGAACCCGCACAGCATCGGCTGGCCCGACAATTACTATGAAGCGACTGCAGCTCATCAGGTTGCGGACAAGGCAACAGCAGTTCTGATTGAAGAGTAAGGGATTGCGCGCGTAACAACACGCTTATGCTTGCGCCTCGGGGCATCTCACAGGGGTAGAGCGCCAAGATTGTGAACGACCTCGCCGTCGAACTGAATGGCCTGAACGCGACCGCCGTCACCGAGAGCACATTCTTGATACATGGACGTGGGCTGGTCCTTGTCCTTGGAAATCTTCAAGGCAGCTTTAGCCGTGGTGACGCGGTCGTGAGCAAAAAGGCGTGTCCTCTTTCACAGGACCCGAGCTCACGAATTACGGGAATAAAACGGCGTCTATGTGCGTCATAGCGACCGGCCCGAACGCCGTGGCGATGTTTCGAGAGGGCGACCCGGTGAGCTTTGTGCCGCCCTCAAGCTAGCTCAAGCCAGCTTCCCTGGGCTACGTCCCAGCCGGCGGTTCCGCAGCCTTGGCAACAACCACCATCGCCGGCCGCAGCAGCCGGCCGTTCAGGGTCCACCCGGCGGTCCAGGACTGGATCACGGTGCCCGGCGGATGCTCCACCGATGGCTGCTCCGCCATCGCCTGGTGCAGGTTGGCGTCGAACGGCATGCCCGTCGGGTCCACCCGCGCGATGCCGTTGCGCTCCAGAACGGCCAGGAACGAGCGCTCCACGCCCTCGAACCCGTCACGCAGCTTGCCGACGATCTCCGGCTCGCCAGGCTGCAGGGCAGGAAGCTGGTCGAGGCCGCGGCGCAGATTGTCGGCCGCCTCCACCACGTCGCGGGCGAACTTCTGCACCGCGAACTGGCGCGCATCGTCCGCATCGCGCTTGGCCCGGGTCCGCACGTTGGCCATTTCGGCTTCCGAGCGCAGCCATTTCTCGCGGAACTCCTGCCGCTCCGCCTCCAGTTCCGCGATGCGCGCGGTCGCGGCGGCCATCAGGTGCTCGGGCGTGTCGCCATCCGGCGAGGGGAACATCGGGTCGGCCGCATCCGGCGTGACCTGTGAGGAGTGGGTGTCGCTGCTGTCCATGGCGGCAGAGTTAGGGCGGCGGCGGAAACGGAACAAGGCCACGCCGGGTCAGCCCAGCAGCCGCCCGATCACCCGCGCCGTGTAGTCCACCACGGGGATGATGCGCCCGTAGTTGATCCGCGTCGGCCCGATCACGCCGATGGCGCCGACGATGCGGTCCGCCTCGTTGCGCGCCGGCGCCACCACCATCGAGACCCCGGCGGCGCCAAACAGCCCGCTCTCGGCGCCGATGAAGATGCGCACCCCGTCGGACTGCTCAGCCAACTCCAACAGGCGCAGCATGGTGTCCTGCGTCTCCAGCCGGTCGAACAGCAGCTGGATGGCGCTCAGCCGCTCGATCTGCGTCACGTCCGCCAGCAGCCGGCTTTGGCCGCGTACGATCAGGCTGCCGCCGGACCCGCTGGCCCAGGTCGCCAGTCCAGCCGCCACCACGGCGGCCGAGAGTTCGTCCAGCTGGGTGCGGTCGGCCGCCATCTCCGCGCCGACAATGCTGCGCAAATCCGGCAGCGAGCGTCCAGACAGCCGGGCGTTGAGGTAGTTGCTGGCGTGGGTCAGCGAGGATGGCGGCAGCCCGGCCGGCGTCTCGATGACCCGGTTCTCCACCTGGCCGTCTTCCCCCACCAGCACCACCAGCGCGCGGCCCGGCCCGAGCGGCACGAACTCGATGTGGCGCACCGCCCCCTCGCTTTTCGGCGCCAGCACCAGCCCGGCCGCGGCGGACAGCCCGGACAGCATGGAGGACGCGTCGGCCAACGTGTCCTGGAGGGAGCGGCCGTTGGCTTCCAGCGCGCGGCCCACCTGGTCGCGCTCGTCCTCCGTCAGCTCGCCCATCTGCAGCAGCCCGTCCACGAACAGCCGCAGCCCACGGTCCGTCGGCAGCCGCCCGGCGGAGGTATGCGGCGCGAACAGCAGCCCGGCCTCGGTCAGGTCCGCCATCACGGCCCGGATGGTGGCGGGCGAGAGCGGCATCGGCAGGCGGCGGGCCAGGGTGCGGCTGCCCACCGGCCCGCCGGTCGCCACGAACTGCTCGACGATCTCACGCAGCACGGCGGCGCTGCGCGGATCGAGGCCCGGCGGCAAGCGAGGGCGGCGCGGGAAGGAGGGCGTGTCCATGGCTTCGGCGCGGAGGCTAGGAACGTGGCCGTGCCGGGTCAAATAGCGGGGCGTTGGGCCTGATGCGGCCAGCTTGGAACAGCCCAGCCACGCGCTGCCTCCGATGACTTGGCCGTCCAGAAGCAGTGATGGCCCGAATCATGCATCAATCTGGGCAGGGGCATGGGTCATTCGACATGTCCCTGCGCTGCAGCATGACGTTATGCGCCACAAACGTGATTGGACTGAACAACCATGGCCAGCATCCCACACGACAGCCTGCCCAATTCGGGGCTCAGGCGCACCCTGTTGAAGGCAATGGCGGCCCTCCCGGCTGCGGCGATGCTGCCCCGGATGGCGTGCGCCGCCAGCCTGCCGACCTCCCAGGTCAGCACCACGGGCCTTGCGGTGACGGACGACACGGTGACCGTCGGCATCCTGCACTCGCTGAGCGGCACCATGGCGCTGAGCGAGACGGGCGCCACGGAAGCGGAGAAGCTGGCGATCAGCCAGATCAACGAGACGGGCGGCATATTGGGGCGGCAGATCAAGTTCATCCAGGAAGACGGCGCCAGCGACTGGCCGACCTTCGCCGAAAAGGCCCGCAAGCTGCTCGCCAGCGACCATTGCGCCGCCATCTTCGGCTGCTGGACCTCAGCCTCGCGCAAGGCGGTGCTGCCGGTGGTCGAGCAGCTGAACGGGATGCTGTACTACCCGACCTTCTACGAGGGCCTGGAGCAGTCCAAGAACGTCATCTACACCGGGCAGGAAGCGACGCAGCAGATCCTGGCCGGGCTGAACTGGGTCAACAAGGAAAAGAACGGCAAGAGCTTCTACCTGATCGGCTCGGACTATATCTGGCCGCGCACGTCCAACAAGATCGCCCGCAAGCACATCGAGGGCCACCTGGAAGGCTGCAAGGTGGTGGGCGAGGACTACTTCCCGCTCGGCAGCACGCAGTTCAACTCGGTCATCAACAAGATCAGGCTCGCCAAGCCGGACGTGATCTACGCCGACGTGGTGGGCGGCTCCAACGTCGCCTTCTACAAGCAGCTCAAGGCGGCCGGCGTGGACCTCAAGAAGCAGACCTTGATGACCATCTCGGTCACCGAGGATGAAGTGGTGGGCATCGGCGGCGAGAACATCGCGGGCGCGTATTCCTGCATGAAATACTTCCAGTCGCTCGACAACCCGAACAACAAGGCGTTCGTGGCCGCCTTCAAGAAGATGTACGGCGAGAAGGCGGTGATCGGCGACGTGACCCAGGCGGCCTATCTCGGACCGTGGCTGTGGAAGCTCACGGTGGAGAAGGCCGGCAGCTTCGACGTGGACAAGATCGCCGAGGCGTCCGACGGCATCGTGTTCGACAAGGCGCCCGAAGGCTACGTCCGCATCCACGACAAGAACCACCACCTATGGAGCCGCACCCGGGTCGGGCTGGCGCAGGCCGATGGCCAGTTCAAGGTCGTGTATGAGACGCCGGACCTGATCGAGCCCAACCCGTTCCCCGCCGGCTACCAGTAACCCGGCGACCGCGGAGGCGCGCCATGCTGTTCGGATACTCCTTCGGCGAACTCGGCTCCATCATGGCGATGCAGGGCTTCGCCGGGCTGATCCTGTTCTCGGTGTTCCTGCTGATGGCACTCGGCCTGGCGATCATCTTCGGCCAGATGGGCGTCATCAACATGGCGCACGGCGAGTTCATGATCCTCGGCGCCTACGTGACCTACCTCGTCTCCAGCGCCTTCACGACCTGGCTGCCGGGGCTGTTCGCGGCGAGCTTCATCGTCGGCATCGTGCTCGCGTTCATCGCCGCCGGGCTGGCGGGCATGTTCGTCGAGTGGGCGCTGATCCGGCACCTCTACAAGCGCCCGCTGGACACGCTGCTCGCCACCTGGGGCCTCAGCCTCATCATGCAGCAGATCTTCCGCTCCATCTTCGGCGCGCGGGAGGTCGGCGTGGACCTGCCGGACTGGATGATCGGCTCCATCGCCGTCACCGACAGCATCGACATCCCGATCAACGGCATCATCGTCATGGTGCTGTCGCTGCTGATCACCGCGGGCGTCTACCTGCTGATCTTCCGCTCCGGCTGGGGCAAGCAGGTGCGCTCCGTGATGAGCAATCGCGCCATGGCCAGCGCCGTCGGCATCGATGCCGAGCGGGTGGACCGTTACACCTTCGGCATCGGCTGTGGCATCGCTGGGGTGGCCGGCAGCGCCTTCACCATGATCGGCTCCACCAGCCCGACCGCGGGCCAGCTCTACATCGTGGACACCTTCCTGGTGGTGGTGTTCGGCGGCGCGGCGAGCCTCGGCGGCACCATTGCGTCGGCTTTCACCATCAGCCAGGCGCGCTCCACGCTGGAGTTCTTCCTCAGCGGCTCGATGGCGCAGGTGATCGTGCTGCTGGCGGTGGTCGGCATCCTGATGATTCGGCCGCAGGGCCTGTTCGTGCTGAAGGTGCGGCGATGAACAGCAACACGTTCCTGACCCGCAAGGACCTGCTGTGCTTCCTGGTGCTGGCCGCCCTGCTGCTGGGCGTGTTCCCCGCCATCCTCGACCCGTTCCGGCTCAACCTGTTCGGCAAGTATATCACCTACGGCTTCGTGGCGCTCGGCTTGGTGATGTGCTGGGGCGACGCGGGCATCCTGAGCCTGGGGCAGGGCGTGTTCTTCGGCCTCGGCGGATATGCCATGGCCATGTACCTGAAGCTGGAGGCATCCACCCCGGAAGCGACCAAGATACAGTCCACGCCCGGCATCCCGGACTTCATGGACTGGAACCAGATCACCGCGCTGCCCTGGTTCTGGACGCCGTTCCACCATCTCAGCTTCGCCCTCATGGCGGTGTGGTGCGCCCCGGTGCTGTTGGCCGGGGTGGTGGGCTTCGCGATGTTCAAGCGCCGGGTCGGCGGGACCTACTTCGCCATCATCACCCAGGCGCTGGCCTCGATCATGACCATCCTGATCATCGGCCAGCAGGGCTACACCGGCGGCGTCAACGGGATGACCGACCTGCGCACCCTGGACGGCTGGGACATCCGGACCGACGGCGCGAAGCTCATCCTCTACATGGGCAGCGCCGGGCTGCTGCTCGCCTGCATGGTGCTGGCCCACTTCGTCCGGCGCAGCAAGCTGGGCCGCATCCTGGTGGCGATCCGCGACAAGGAGGACCGGGTGCGGTTCTCCGGCTACGAGGTAGCCAACTTCAAGGTCTTCGTGTTCTGCCTGGCCGCCGCGCTGGCCGGCATCGGCGGCGCGATGTTCACGCTGCAGGTCGGCTTCATGTCGCCCTCCCTGGTCGGCATCGTCCCGTCGATCGAGATGGTGATTTACTGCGCGGTCGGCGGACGCACCTCGATTTTCGGCGCGATCTACGGCACGCTGCTGGTAAACTACGCCCGCACCTCGTTCTCCGAAAGCTTGCCGCAGGCGTGGCTATTCGCCATGGGCGCGTTGTTCATCCTGGTCGTCGTCGCCTTCCCGGACGGGCTGGCTGGGATATGGCGCAAATACGCCGACTCCTGGGTGGACCGGGCGCTCGGCACGGCGCCGCGGCCGGCCCGTTTGGCCGAAACCCCGGACGCAGTCGGCGCGGAGGCGGGAAGATGAGCGGCGCCGACTTCCTGCTCGCCGTCGAGGGCCTCAGCGTCTCTTTCGACGGGTTCAAGGCGGTGGACGACCTCTCGTTCTACGTGGACCCGAACGAGATACGCGTCATCATCGGGCCGAACGGCGCTGGCAAGACCACCGTGCTGGACCTGATCTGCGGCCGCACCAAGGCCACCGAGGGCTCGATCAAGTTCCGCGGCGCCGAACTGACGGCGATGAAGGAGCACCAGATCGTCCGCGCCGGGGTCGGCCGCAAGTTCCAGAACCCGTCGATCTACGAGGACCTGACTGTGCTGGAGAACCTGGAAATCTCCTTTCCCCGCGGCCGTTCCGTGTTCGGCGCGCTGGCCTTCCGCCGTGACGCCGAGGTGCGGCGCCGCATCGAGGAAGTGGCCGGCATGATCTTCCTGCGCGACATGCTGCACCAGCAGGCGGAGTACCTCAGCCATGGGCAGAAGCAATGGCTGGAGATCGGCATGCTGCTGATCCAGGACCCGGCGCTGCTCATGCTTGACGAGCCAGTCGCCGGCATGAGCGTCAGCGAGCGCAAGAAGACTGCCGAGCTGCTGCACCGCATCATCCAGGACCGCTCCGTGCTGGTGATCGAGCACGATATGGGCTTCGTGGCCGACATCGCCCACAAGGTGACGGTGCTGCACCAGGGCCGCATCATCTCCGAAGGCTCCATGGCGCACGTGCAGGCGGACCCGCGCGTCGTCGAAGTTTATCTTGGGCATTAAAAAAGTGCTGAAAACCTCTGACTTTCATCTCCGCAGGGCTCTCCCTCCGAAGGCCTTCCAATCGCCCGAAGGAGGCGATCGGAACCTTTGGCCAACTCCGCCCTGCACCCGCAAGGGAATGGTCATTCCCTTGACCCTTTACATGGAGGTGTCCAGAGGACGACCGTCCTCTGGCGGGGTGCGGGGCAGAGCCCCCCGTTAGGCGTGACCAAGCAGAC
>CAXTPP010000004.1:0-7292 GCA_964246185.1 uncultured Acetobacteraceae bacterium | reverse complement strand
CTTTTCCTTTTGGGGGGGGGGGGGCGGGGGCGGGGGGGGGGGGGGGGGGGGGCCCCCCCCCCCCCCCCCCTTTCGGCTTCACCATGCTGACCGCATCCAACTTGCGCGTGTCCTATGGCCAGAGCGAAGTTCTGCACGGGCTGGACTTCACCGTGGCGCCCGGCGAGATCGTGGCGGTGCTGGGCCGCAACGGCATGGGCAAATCGACGCTGATGAAGTCACTGATCGGCCTGATCCCCACCAAGTCCGGCGAGATACGGTTCAAGGACGCCGACCTCACCAAGCTGAAAAGCAGCAAGCGGGTGGCCAAAGGCGTGGCCTACGTGCCGCAGGGCCGCATGATCTTCTCCGCCATGACGGTGCAGGAGAACATCGAGACCGGGCTGTTCGTGCGCGGCAAGAGCCAGGTGCCGGAGCACCTGTACGAGCTGTTCCCCGCGCTCAAGGAGATGCGCCGCCGCCGTGGCGGCAACCTCTCCGGCGGGCAGCAGCAGCAGCTGGCCATCGCCCGCGCGCTGGCCACCGAGCCGAGCGTGCTGCTGCTGGACGAGCCGACCGAGGGCATCCAGCCCTCCATCATCCTGGAGCTGGGCCGCACGCTCAAGCGCATCCGCGACGAGCGCAACCTCAGCATCGTCGTCTCGGAGCAGGTGCTGGCGTTCGCGCTTGCCATCGCCGACCGCATCCTGGTGCTGGAAGGCGGCCGCATCGTGCATCAAGCGCCGCGCGCGGAGATCGACGAAGAAAAAGTGGCCCGCTTCCTCGCTGTCTAACCCCAAGGAGACGCCCAATGGCCGACACGCTCATCAAGGTCGATCTGGCAACCTCGCCCTACGAGAACGACCAGGTGCACAACCGCTGGCACCCAGACGTGCCGATGGCCGCCACCGTGAAGCCCGGCGACGACTTCATCATCGAGTGCTACGACTGGACCGGCGGCTTCATCAAGAACGACGAATCTGCCGCCGACGTGCGCGACATCGACCTCAGCATCGTGCATTTCCTGAGCGGCCCGATCGGCGTGGAGGGCGCGCAGCCCGGCGACCTGCTGGTGGTGGACATCCTGGACATCGGCGCGTTCAAGACCAACGAGTGGGGCTTCAACGGCGTCTTCAGCCAGAAGAACGGCGGCGGCTTCCTCACCGAGCAGTTCCCGGAGGCGATGAAGTCGATCTGGGACTTCGAGGGCCTGTTCGCGCACTCCCGTCATGTGCCCGGCGTGCGCTTCGCCGGCATGATCCATCCGGGACTGATCGGCTGCCTGCCGTCCCGATCGCTGCTGGAAACCTGGAACACCCGTGAGCAGGGCTTGATCGACACCAACCCGACGCGCGTGCCCGGCCTGGCCAACCCGCCCTTCGCCGCCACCGCCCACATGGGCCGGCTCAAGGGCGACGCACGGGACGCGGCGGCGGCGGCCGGCGCGCGCACGGTGCCGCCGCGCGAGCATGGCGGCAACTGCGACATCAAGGACCTCTCGCGCGGCGCGAAGGTGTACTTCCCAGTCTACGTCGATGGCGCCGGGTTGTCGTTGGGTGACCTGCATTTCAGCCAGGGCGACGGCGAGATCACCTTCTGCGGCGCTATCGAGATGCCGGGCTGGGCGCACCTCAAGGTCTCGCTCATCAAGGACGGCATGGCCAAGTACGGCATCAAGAACCCGATCTTCAAGCCGAGCCCGATCAAGCCGGTCTACAACGACCACCTGATCTTCGAGGGCATCTCGGTCGATGAGAACGGCGGGCAGCATTACCTGGATGTGGCGGTGGCCTACCGCCAGGCGTGCCTGAACGCGATCGAGTACATGAAGAAGTTCGGCTACACCGGCGGCCAGGCCTACTCCATCCTCGGCACCGCCCCGGTGCAGGGCCACATCAGCGGCGTGGTGGACGTGCCCAACGCCTGCGCCACGCTTTGGATTCCCACGGAAATCTTCGACTTCGACATCCGGCCCGGCGTTGACGGACCGACAAGGTTCCTCCAGGGCGGCGTGGACGTGCTCCACGCGCCGGACCTTTAAGGCAATGCCAGCCTACGATTACCTGTGCACCGGCTGCGGCGCGTTCACGTCGGTCCGGCCGATGGCGGAGTACGCGCTGCCGCAAGACTGCCCCGGCTGTGGACAGCTCTCGCAGCGGGCGCTGCTGCGGGTGCCGAGCCTGGCCATGATGTCCGCAGGGCAGCGGACCGCCCATGCCACGAACGAGCGCAGCGCCCACGCGCCCCGGCTGTCGTCAGCCGGCCAGCACCGGCCAGGATGCAGCTGTTGCAGCCCGTCCAAGGCAAAGCCGGCTGCAGCCAAATCCTTCCCCTCGCAGCGGCCGTGGATGATCAGCCACTGAACTGAGCACTGTCTGCCGCTTCAGGTCTTTTCTTCGAGGAAGTCCGGCGTCAGCGCTTCGGCCACCACCTCTTTCTTGCGTTGCGGCAGCAGCTTCATTGTGAGGATGAACGAGGACAGGCACAGGCAGATGACATTCTGCACGATGATGGCCCATTGCATCAGCAGCACGCCGTAGATGAGCCAGGAGACGAAGCAGGCCACAGTGATAAGGTACATCCGGAGCGAGACGCCGTCCGTATTGCGCGACCGGATGATGGCCCAGGCTTGCGGGACGAAGCTCACCATCGAGAGCGTCGCGGCGAAAAGGCTCACCACTGTGACGGCGTTCATGCCTGCCTTCCTGGACTATGCCAGTAGCTCATCCAACTAAGCGCCATGCCCGCCGTCTCCCATCTCATGGCTTCTGTAACGCGGGGCGACCCATCCGGTCTCAATTCGCGGCATGGCTGCTCACAAAATCCATAGATGCCAAAGCCAGATTTCGTTGATGGCGTATGGCGAATTCTTGAGGGTATTTGGCTATCACCTAATGGTAAAAATGGACGTTAAAACGTGAGCATGTCCGATGTCTCGGCTGTTCATGACCGGGAATAGGGACAACAGGCGATCTATCCCGAACGCCTCAAGGCGCAATGCGGTAAATTCGTCCAGTATTGCAGCATAATTGTCGGTCAAGGCCGTATCGGCTGGATTGAGGTTCGATATCGCCACCAAACCAGTCGGCGGGCAATCCAGCAATCTTACCTGCAGATCAGGCCGGTACTTCCCAAGAATGGGCAGCATCCGCCAGACATCGCCAGTCCACCACATGCGGGTAGATTGATCTTCATTCGGATCGTGGCCGCGAACCCGTTCTGCCATATGAGTGTTTATAGGCAAACAATCATGCATCAATATAAGCGAACGCCTGTGACAGCAAGCCTCAGCATTAATGAAATCACGCAATAAGTACTCAAACCAATGCATACCATCAAGAAACACCAAGTCCGGACCTGAAGGAAACATGTCCCGCACTTTGTAGGAAGTGAAGAAGTCATCCGAGGTCATTTGAAAGAAGAAGTTGCGGCGGCGCTTCGCCAGCGGGTCACCGGGGATTTTGAACTCGGGATCTATACATATGCAGTCGCACTCTATTTGCGTCAAGGAGCCACCCTCATTGGTTCCTATCTCGAGATAGCTGGCTGGCTCAAGGGTGTCGGCAAGCAGCTTCAGGAACTCGACATAGGGAATCCCCGCATGAGGCGCGTGCGTCAAGGCGCCCGGCATAGACGGCATCTTCTTCTCCTGGTTTACGGAAACTGGCATTCCTGTTGCGCCGTCGAAAAAGGCTCATGCTCCAGCGACACGGCAGCTTCGCCAAATACCTCGACTTGGCTCAGATGCATGTAGGTCGTGCCGATCAGTTGCACTTTTACGTGGCGTGCAGACACGGGCGAGGCGCATAGCCAACGGTAGGGCTTGCCATTCAGGCCAAAAGGCTGCTCGCTTTCCCTTCTATGGCCTTCAAGCCAGTGCTCGCCGTCATTCGAAACCAAGATGCGGAAGTTACGGCTGTGTTCTGCACCCATGTCCAGGCGATTGAACAGCCGGACCTCATGGATGTCGCACAGCATCCCGAGATCGACGCTCCACCACGGGTCCGCTTCCAAATCGGTGTGGAAGGCATAGTGGTCCATCAAGATGCCGCTCACTGCGGCGCTGGCATCGCCTTCACATGTTGCGCGGCGGGAGTGCGGCAGCAGGATTGAGCTCTGCGTGGCAGGCCGGCCGCGGCTAAGATTGGCTCCGAGCGGGCCGTCGATGTAGGCGTGCGACCCAACGCTGCGTTCGGCCGTGCTGCGGCGTCCCGGCCTCACCGGGCCATTCGTGACTTGGTCAATGATCCGCAAAAATTGTTCGGCCGTTCGATCAGGGTCCAGGAATTGAAAGTTGAACTGGAAATTCGCATCCGGACCTAAATCGACCATGTCTCCATAAGGATAGACGTACCTCGTGACGCTATCGTTCAAACGATCGATGAGCATCTGATTACTGTAAACCTGCGGTTCGTGGTTCAACAACACCATGCTCTTGCGTCCCGCAAAGGCGCCCGTCAGCATCGCCGAGCCCAAGAACCCGGTGACCGTCCCGCGTTGCTGCCAAAGCCTGATCTGCGCGGCTATCGATTGCTGCTCGGGATAAAATATGTCGATCCCGGCGCGGTTCAGCCGTTCGGCAAATCGGTCTTCGTTGACCGTGTGGGCCGTACCAGACGTGAGGCGGGCTTTGGCTATGTAGACCGGAGTCGCGGTCCGGTCCGGCCGGTCTTGAGTCAAGCCTTCCGCGATGCTTCGGCAGAACCTGCCATAGACTTCGTGAACATAGTGGTTGCCCTCAAGGCTGGTGGCCGGGACAATGATCTCACGAATTCGGGTCGGTCGATCAAAGCTGACGATGTCGGCATCCGAAAGCCCGACTTGCCGGAGGATGTCGCCAACGAACGGCAAACCGAGACAGAGTTTCGGGTCTTCCCCCCAGACCAGGACTTTCAGCCGCCTCGTCGAAAGCCGAGGCAGCATCCACAGGCGCGCGAGTGACTCCAAGATGAAATGCCCATAGTGGCTGACCATGCGGCCGCCCCAGTAATACAAATCATCCGGCGCCTCTGCTTGAACCATTTCTGGGTCATGGTCCGTCATCCATCGCTGAAGCGGATCGCCTGGCGCACAGTTCAGCAACGGGACACCCTGGAAATGCGCGCTGGCCGGCAGCAATCTCCGGCGGAAGTCGTAAAGGCCGCCTGCGTCATACAAAACGTCGCGGTGAACCTCGACCCCGGGTTCTTGCGATCGATATCGAGCCTCTCCATACAGCCGGCGGCAAGTCGCCAGAGCCATTCGACGTCCCTTAGTATGCTGGCCGGCTTCAGTTTCCCAATTTGTAAACACGTATGCCCTCCCGCGTGGTCCGTCCAGCTACGGATTGTTGGCCTCCGAAACAGAACCTGACCCTGGCGCATCCGTCCGCACCCTCTTACGAACGGCGCACCAACCCGAGGACCACCCCATGCGCCCATCCGGCCGCTCCCCCGACATGCTGCGCGATGTCAGCTTCACCACCGGGTTCGCCCGCCACGCCGAAGGCTCCTGCGTCATTCGCATGGGCGGTACCGAAGTGCTGTGCGCTGCCAGCGTGGAGGGGCGCGTGCCGCCGTTCCTGCGCGGCAAGGGGGAAGGTTGGGTCACGGCCGAATACGGCATGTTGCCCCGTGCCACCCATACGCGGGGGGACCGGGAAGCCGCCCGCGGCAAGCAGTCCGGCCGCACCCAGGAAATCCAGCGGCTGATCGGCCGTTCGCTGCGCGCGGTGGTGGACCGCAAGGCGCTGGGCGAGATGACCGTCACGCTTGATTGCGACGTGCTGAACGCCGACGGCGGCACCCGCTGCGCCGCCATCACCGGCGCCTGGGTGGCGCTGAGCCTCGCCCTGCGCACGCTAGAGGCGAGCCGGGTCATCGCGCGGTCGCCTTTGCTGGGCCAGGTGGCGGCCGTATCCTGCGGGCTGGTCGGAGGCGAGGCGGTGCTGGACCTCGACTACGCCGAGGATTCGGGCGCGGACGCGGACGCGAACTTCGTGCTCACGGAAGGCGGCATCGTCGAGATTCAGGGCACCGCCGAGCGCGCCCCGTTCAGCGACGACCAATTCGCCGAGCTGATGCGCCTGGCCCGGCATGGCACGGGGCAGTTGTACGCCCTGCAGCGCGCAGCCCTGGAATGATGGGCCGCCTGCAGCCAGGCAGTCGGCTCGTGCTGGCCAGCCACAACGCGGGCAAGCTGCGTGAGCTGCAGGCGCTGGTGTCGCCCTTCAGGGTCGCGGTGGTGTCGGCCGGGTCGCTCGGTTTGGCCGAGCCGGAGGAGGATGCGCCCGATTTCGCCGGCAACGCGCGCCTCAAGGCATTGGCCGCCGCCGGGGCGAGCGGGATGCCGTCGCTGGCCGACGATTCGGGGTTCTGCGTGGCGCAACTGGGCGGCGCACCCGGCGTGCTTTCTGCGCGATGGGCCGGGCCGGGCAAGGACTTCGCCGCGGCGATGCAGCGTGTCCACCAGGAAGCCGGCGGCGAGGGGCGGGCCTGGTTCGTCTGCGCACTTTGCCTTGCCCAGCCCGGCGGCGGCACGGCCACTTTCCTGGGGCGGGTGGACGGCCGCACTTGCTGGCCGCCGCGTGGCTCCCTCGGCTTCGGCTACGACTCGATGTTCGTGCCCAGCGGCAGCTTGCAGAGCTACGGCGAGATGGACCCGGCGGCCAAGCACGCGGACAGCCATCGGGCACGGGCATTCGCGGCTTTCAGGGCAGCGTGCCTGGATGCCGAAGCCGCGCCGCCGGCGCAAATCATCGCTTAAGTTTCTGGATACCCGTCCCCCCATGGAGGAGACGGGTCTTCCATGGCCCTAGTGCATGTCCGGATCAGGTTGGCTCACCTGACCGGTGAAGATGCTCGCTAAAGCAATGTGCTAGAGCATACCGGCGCGCCTATCAGCGACGGTCATGCTCTAGCTGGCTGCGGCAGGCTCCAAGGCGGGCTTGACGCCTTCCGTCAGCATCTCGATCCGGCCGGTGATCTGGCCGCCATCCTCGACCTGAAGCCGGCGGCATCGCGCCGTGCCCAGCACTTTGCCCGAGGCGCGGACGATCAGGTTGCCACGGGCGGTCAGCGTTCCGTCGATGGTGCCGGCGACCTCGGCGTCCTCCACTTCCACTTCGCCCTTGAACACGCCGCCGGGCGAGATCGACAGCTCGGTGGCGTGAATCATGCTGGCCTCGACGGTGCCTTCGACCACCAGGCGCTCGGCGTCCTGCACCGTGCCTTGCACGCTGATGCCGCGGCCGACGACGAGAGTGCGGCGCTCGTCGGGATCGCGGGCCGAGCGGCTCGGCCCGATGACTGGGCGGGGCGGCGTGGGCGCCATGC
>CAXTPP010000003.1:854-71193 GCA_964246185.1 uncultured Acetobacteraceae bacterium | reverse complement strand
TCCAGACACGCCGTTCTACTTTTGTCCGCTTATGCGTACCAGAAGCCCAGTTCGTCAGTTCCGGCCTTATCGGCGCGATCTCGGGCTTGTTGTAAGCCGCAAACAACCGGTTTAGCGCCTCGGCCAGCATGTCTTCCATCTTGCGATCCTGCTCAGCCGCAGGCATCCTGGCGGGCTGTACATACACCAGGCTGAAGCCGGAACACTTTCTGGCCGGGCTGCGGCACCGTGAGTAGCTGCAATGTGCTAGCTGTCGCTGCCAAGGACGTTGTCTCTGTTGAGCCTTGTGACAGGCGTTTTTCCGCCGAGTGCTGAGTGTGGTCGTGCGGTGTTGTAGTCGTGCAGCCATGGGTGCATGGCGGCGTGTTGTTGTGCGGAGCTGCTGAACGGGGTTGCGTAGGCCCATTCGCGGATGCTGCTTTGGATGAAACGCTCGGCTTTGCCATTAGTCTTGGGCGTGTAGGGCCGGGTTCGCTTGTGGGTGATGGCATGTTGGCTCAGCGCGCTGGCGAATAGCCTGCTTTTGCAGGCGGATCCGTTGTCGGTCATCACGCGCTGGACGGTGATGCCGTGCTGCTTGAACCAAGCCAGGCTGCTTTCCAGGAAAGCTGTTGCATCTTCCTGGCGTTCGCTGGGGAGCAGTTGCGTGAACGCCAGGCGGGATTGGTCGTCGACGGCGACGTGCAGGTATTCCCAGCCGAGACCCTTTCCAATGGCCCGGCGACTGCTCTGGCCGGTGCGGTCGCCGGTGATGCGGTGGCCGATGCCGTCGATGCGGCCGAGCTTCTTGATGTCGATGTGGACCAGCTCGCCTGGCTGGTCGCGCTCGTAGCGCGCGGCGGGCGGCCGGGGGTCGAGCGCGGACAGGCGGCCGAGGCTGCGGCGGCGGAGCACGTGGCCGACGGTGGAGATGGGCCTGCCGAGCCTGCGGGCGATGGCTGGACCGGACATGCGCTGGCGCCGGAGCGCCTCGATGGCATCCTCGGCGGTGCTGTCCAGACGGGCCGGACTGCGATGCGGCCGCGACGATCGCTCGAGCAGCCCGGCCTCGCCCTCGGCAGCGTGGCGGTCGCGCCACTTGCGGACGGTTTCGGCCGTAATGCCCTGTGCGGCAGCGACGTCCAAGATGGACCAGCCACCGGCAAGGCGCTGCACGATCAGCATTCGACTACGGTAAGTGGTTCAGGCATTCTCATGGACGTCCATCCGGGGCTCCGGGTTCGGGGTTGCAGGCCTGACACCCACAGCCTCATCCCTCAGCTCCGGAGGGACAACCTCCATAACAACGACACCTAGATCACGGCGAACCACTCTGGGCGCACAGCTTCGAACTCGCCTGCGCCCAGAACCACATCGACCATCGCCTCACCAAGCCAAGGCACCCGTGGACCAACGGGCAGGTCGAACGCATGAACCGCACCATCAAGGACGCAACCGTCAAGCGCTTCCACCACGACAGCCATAATCACCTTCAAAACCATCTTGCAACCTTCGTGGCCGCCTACAACTCCGGGCACCGACCAAAGACACTCAATGCCCTCACACCGGATGAGGCCATCTGCACAGCATGAACAAAAAAGCCCGAGCGCTTCACGCCCAATCCTACCCATCAAATACCGGGACTAAACAGCTAGGAGACACCGCCATGCTGGCTGAACCACTTGCCCGGTATCTGGCCCGCCGCGGCACCCATTACGGCTGGGTCGTCGCGGCCACGGCCTTCTTCGTCATGCTGTCCACTGCCGCCGCGGTCGGCATGCCCGGCGTGCTGATCCGCCCGTTGCAGCACGAGTATGGCTGGAGCCTGAGCAGTATCTCCGGTCCGCTGGCGCTGCGCCTGGTGCTGTTCGGGGCCATGGCGCCGTTCGCGGCGGCGCTGATGGCGCGCTACGGCCTGCGCGCCGTGGTGCTGGCGGCGCTGGCTTTGATCGTAGGCGGGCTGGGTGCCGCCACGCTGCTCATGGATTGGCTGTGGCAGCTTTGGCTGCTGTGGGGCGGCGTGGTGGGCGTCGGCACCGGGCTGACCGCGCTGGTGCTGGGCGCAACCGTCGCCAGCCGCTGGTTCACCGTGCGGCGCGGGCTGGTGATCGGGATGCTGACGGCCAGCTCCGCCACCGGGCAGCTCGCCTTCCTGCCGCTGGCCGCCTGGCTGGCGGAGCACTACGGCTGGCGCGTGGCGCTAGCCCCGGCGTTGCTCTCCTGCGCGGTGGCCGCTGTGCTGGCCGTGCTGTTCCTGCGTGACCGCCCGTCCGACCTCGGCCTGCTGCCATACGGCGAGCCGGCCGGCACCCCGCTGGCTTATGCGCCGCCTATCACGGCATCGCCTCTGTGGTCAGCCTTCGGCATCCTGGCGGAGGCGGCGCGCACCCGCGTTTTCTGGCTGCTGTTCGGCACCTTCTTCATCTGCGGCCTGTCCACCAACGGGCTGATCCAGACGCATTTCCTGCCGTTCTGCGCCGATTTCGGCATTCCCGAGGTGGTCGCCGCCTCCATGCTGGCCGCCATGGGCGCGTTCGACTTCGTGGGAACCATCGCGTCCGGCTGGCTGTCGGACCGGTTCGACGGACGCCACCTGCTGTTCTGGTACTACGGGCTGCGCGGGCTGTCATTGCTGTACTTGCCGTTTTCGTCGTTCACCTTCTACGGCCTGTCGGTGTTCGCGCTGTTCTACGGGCTGGACTGGATCGCCACTGTGCCGCCGACGGTGCGCCTGGCCGGCTCCGCGTTTGGACGGGAGAAGGCACCGCTGGTGTTCGGCTGGGTGTTCACCGCGCACCAGCTGGGCGCGGCGACTGCGGCGTTCGGAGCCGGGTGGTCGCGGGATGCGCTGGCGACTTACCTGCCAGCGTTCGTGGTGGCAGGAGCTGGTTGCCTCATCGCAGCCGCAGCCTGCGCACTGACCCGGCGGTCGGCCGTGACTGCCCATGCGGTCGCCGCGGCGTAGGCCGGCCGAGTGTGCCGATGACGCAAGCCCGCCCGTTGCTGGTCGTGTTCAGCGGACTGCCGGGCACGGGCAAGACAACCCTCTCGACGATTCTCGCAAGGCGGCTGGGCGCTTTCCACCTGCGCATCGATGTGATCGAGCAAGCCATGCAGGCCGCCGGCATCGGTCAGGTCGGCGCCGCTGGATACGCAGTGGCAAATGCCCTGGCCGAAGCCAACTTGCGGCTGGGCCGAACGATCGTAGCCGATTGCGTCAACCCGGTGCATGAGAGCCGGCTCGGATGGAGCGGCGCGGCGGCACGATCCTCCGCACGCATCGCCAACATCCACTTGTTCTGCTCCGATGCCGCCGAGCACAGGCGTCGCGTCGAAAAGCGCGCCGCTGATATTCCCGGACATCTTTTGCCCACCTGGGACGCGGTGATGCGGCATGAGTTCGAGGAGCGCACGGACGATCACCTTGCGCTCGATACTGCTGCTATGTCGCCAGCAGCATCAGCCCTGCAATGCGTTGCCTATGTTTCCGGCAAGCCTGAATAACACTTGCGGCCGTGCGCCCCATTGCCCCAGCTAGGGCGCAATGCAGGCTGGCACTGGCATAAAACACCATCACGGCAGCACGTCCTGCAAGACGACAGGGACTACTCGGGCTTTTCCGGCTTTCTCGACGGTCAAAGCCAAAACGGTGCCTGGTGGTTGCCGCAGCTTGCTCCACATGTCCGATCCGGCCAGGTCCGTTGCATCCACCCCGTCCACAGTGACCACGCGGTCGCCCTTGGCAAGACCGGCGTTGACAGCAGGGCCGTCCGGCCTGATTGCGGTGGCTATGAACGCGTCTGGGTCCAATTTGCGCAATTGGGCACCGGCGCGGGGGAAGGGCGGGTCGCTGCTATCTTGCCGCTCCAGAGTCACCGTATGCCGTCCGTAGTCGAACGTCACTTTGAACAACCGCAAGATGCTTTCGCCGACGTTGGCCGCCTTGCTGCGTGACGAGAATGCGCCTGCACGGTCATATGCGACGCTGGCGAGCACGTGCGGCAGCTTTACCGGGCCGAGCCTCAGTTCGTCGAACCTCGCTTCGATGCTGACTGCATCGCCGCCCTGGCCCGACGAGACAAGATCGACGCCACCCCTAAAGGCTGCATCAAGTCCAGTCCGGCGTGCGAACCGGCCCTGGATAACGAGATCGCCGCTGGTGCCAGAGTCAATCGCGATGATCCCTGGCAAGCCGCTCACGGCGCCTTCGACCAAAGAGCAATCGTCGGCAAATAGGATCGGCACGGCTATCCCGGACTGAGGAGGCGCAAATCGGTCCAGCGGCGTCAGGGTTATGGAGCGGCCGGCATAATCGAGCGTGACCGCGAAGCGTTCAAATACTTCCAGCCCGAGGATGCCAGCAACCTCCTCCCCGCGTCCCCGCTCGCGGAAGAGATACTGCAAGGGAGCGATGGCGAACGGCATGCCGTCGATCTCGGCTGCGCCGATCGTGAGCCGGCTTGTGCGAACGAACTGTTGCGTCGTCGAGCCTTCGCCTCCGCCGTAGCCCTAGCCTTTGCCGACACCGGCAAGCCCGAGTTGGGATGCCGCTTCAAGCGTCAGGATGGCATGGCCGCCCGTGTCGAGAATGAAACGCATCGGCGGTCCATTGTTGACTGACGCCATGACAAGAAGCGTGCCGCCTTCCAGGATCAATAGAACGGTGCTGCTTGGTGCGCCGTCCGAAATACGGGCGTCCTTGGGGGTCGGTATACGCTGGAGAGCGGCATCGTCCAGCTTAGGGTCACGGTCCAGCGCTGGACCGTGACCCTATCAACGTCACTCGGGTCGCCCAGGTCGGAGGCGATGGTCGTCGGCAGGGTCAGCCCATCGAACTGCTGATATGCGCCGTAACGGATTGTTTTGTGGAATATGGCAAGATCGAGTTCAGCGCGATCGATAAGATGCGACATCTGGTCGATCCAGAGAACCAGCGTGCGCCCGCCCTTCGGCGTGACGCTGGCGATCCAGAAGCGCTTGTCCCCCTCGCCGACATCGGCCATCCCTGATCATGCGGCATCATTGCGCTGGTCCAGCCACTTTTGCGCATGGAGCCAGCCGTAGCTGGTGAAGACCTGGCGCGCTTCCTCGGCATCCAGCCCATGCACGCCGCCAGAATCGTCGCTTTGCCACGGGCCACCCCCGTCGATGCCGTCGGCATCTGAGTTGACGCCAAGGTCGTCAATTTCCTTGAACTGCTGCGAGTGGCGGTCGATGAGCCCCGTCGAATCGCCATCAAGCCCGGAACTGTGCAGGGCGTCATCCCATTGCAGGGTTTCAACCTTGTCCCAAAGCGTGCCGCCGGCGGCAGCCCACAGGCTGGTCTTAAGATCGTCGATTCCCGTTGCGGAACTTAGTCAGGTCTGAGCAGGAGCAGTGAGCAGATGGTAAGTGTCAAAACTGCTTTTGGACCCCGACGAGTGCTGAACACGCCTTGCCTCGCTCATTCCATCGCTCCGGCATGGCAAGACAAGCTTCCTATTGCTGCAACAGCCCCACCACCGCGGCCACCGTCCGCTCCACGCTGTTCCCCACGTCCACCTCGATCACACCCTCGTCCGCCGCCGGTTCCTCCAGCGTGGCCAGCTGGCTTTCCAGCAGCGCCGGCGGCATGAACTCGTGATGGCGGCTGTGGACATGCTCCTCCAGCACCTGGCGGGCGCCGTGCAGATAGACGACCTGCACGCCGGGCTTGCCGTTGCCGATGCGCTCGCGGTAGGCGCGGCGCAGGGCGGAGCAGGTTATGATGGCATCCTGCCCGGCGCGCAGGTTCGAGTCGATCCAGCGCGCGATGATGTCCAGCCAGGGCGCGCGGTCCTCGTCCGTCAACGGAACGCCGGCCGCCATCTTCTCGCGGTTCGCCACCGGGTGCAGCCGGTCGCCTTCCTGGAACATCCAGCCGAGCTGGGCAGCCACCCGTTCCGCCACCGTCGTCTTGCCGGAGCCGGAGACGCCCATGACCACGACCACCCGGCTCATCGCGTGAGCGTCCGCACCCCGCCTGGGTCGGCCACGAACACCGTGGTGGTGCGGCCGATGAACAGCCCGGTCTCGATCACGCCGACGATGGCTTGCAGGGTGGAGTCCATCGCCGCCGGGTCAGCGATGGGGGCCATGTGGCAATCCAGGATGAAATTGCCGCCATCCGTGCGGTAGGGCGCGCCTGCTGAGGCCAGTCGCAAGGACGGCAGACCGCCGATGTCCTCGATCTGCCCGGCGGTGGCTTCCCAGGCGAACGGCGTCACCTCGACGGGAATCAGCGAAGTCATGCCCAGCCGGTCGGCGAGCTTGCTGCCGTCCACCACAATCAGCAGCTTGGCGCTCGCCTGCGCCACCATCTTCTCGCGCAGCAAGGCGCCGCCTAAGCCCTTCACGAGGTTCAGCGACCCCGCTTCCACCGCATCCGCGCCGTCTATCGTCAGGTCGAGCCGGGTGCGGCGGCCTAGTTCCACCAGCGTGATGCCACCCTCCCGAGCCTGTGCCGCGCTGCGCTCGGAGGTGGGTACGGCGGTGATCCGCAGCCCGTCCCGCACGCGCTCGATCAGCCGGGCGATGGCGAAGGCCGCGGTAGACCCGGTGCCGAGGCCCACCGCCATGCCGTCCTCGACCAGCGCCGCCGCGGCTTCGGCGGCCTCGCGCTTCAAGGCGGCCTGCGGGTCGGTTGTCATATCGGGGCAGCCGCCTTGTCGGTGAACCAGTGCAGCTCGCCCACCGGATGCACGCCGACGGCGGGCAGGGCCGTGTCCCCGGCAAGCGCCCGGGCCAGGATGTCGCGCTTGCCTGCCCCGGCTGCCAGGAAGGCTACGGCGCGGCAGCTGTCCAGCACGGGATAGGTCAGCGTCAGCCGCGGCTCCGGTTTCGCGCCGATCACGGCAGCAGTCCATGCCGTGCGCTCGCCCAGCGCGGCCACGCCGGGGAACAGGGACGCGGTGTGGCCATCCTCGCCGAGGCCCAGCAACATGACATCGAACAGCGGGCGCGCCGGGTCCAGCGCGTCGGCGCCGTAGAAACGCTTGAGCGTGTCGGCGTAGTGCAGGGCAGCGTGCTCCGGATCGCCGTCGGTCTGCCACGGATGCACCTGCGCGCCCGGAAGCGGCACATGGGACAGCATCGCCTCGCGCGCCATGCGGTAGTTGCTGTCCGGATGGTCGGGCGGCACGAAACGCTCGTCGCCGAAGAAGACGTGCGTGCGGTCCCACGGGAACCGGTTGCGGTAGGGTTCTTGCGCAAGCAGCATGTAGGTGGCTTTCGGGGTCGAGCCGCCGGAGAGGCACCAGGCGAAGCGGCCCGGCGTTGCCAGCGCACGTTCCAGCACCCAATCGGCAGTCCGGCGCGCGACCGCTGCGCCGTCGGCCTGCACGTCCAGCGTTCCGTTCATGCCTGACCCCGGCCGAGCACGAAGCGCTCGACGGCTTTGGCAAATCCTTCGTCCTCGTAGCTGTCGGTCACGCCATCCGCCTGGGCCTTCACCTCGTCGCTGGACTGGCCCATGGCGATGGCAAAGCCGCTCGGCGTGAACATCAGCACGTCGTTCGGCATGTCCCCGATGGTGGCGATCTCCCCGGCGGGAATGCCCAACGTGCGCGACAGATAGTTCAGCACGAAGCCCTTGTTGGCCTCCGGATGCGTCACGTCCAGGTAGTAGGGCTGCGAGCGCGCGGCGGAGGCCGTCTTGCCCAACGCCTGCTGCACCGCCTTCTCGCAAGCGGCAACTTTCTCCAGTTCGTCGCTGACGCCGGTGATCTTGACGGCGGCCTTCAGGTGCTCCTCGGTGAACGCCTCGACCACTTTGGGCGGAAAGCGGACGGTCTGTTGTTCGCGTTCCCGGTGCGGCGCGTCCATGTCGCGCACCAGCCAATCGTCTCCGGCGTAGACCCACACGTCCAACCCGCCTTGCTCGATCAGCGCGACGGCCTGCTTGGCAGCCGCCGGGTCGAGGGTACGGCTTTCGATGATTTCCATGCCGGGCCTGACAAACAGGCCGCCATTGAACCCTGCGACCGGCGTGGTGATCCGCAGCGGCTCGATCAGCATCGCCATCCCCTTTGGCGGACGCCCGCTGGTGACGGCAAACTGGATGCCGGCCGCTGCCATGTCGCGCACGGCTTTCTGGGCGCGTTCGGTCAGCAGCTTCTCTTTGGTGACCAACGTGCCATCCACGTCGGCCAGCAAAAGGCTGATCTTGTCGGGGCGGGGCCGCGGCATGAAGTTTTCCTAATCACACTGGGGCAGCACGAACTGGTGGATCGCCGCAGCCCAGCCATCCTGCTCATTGGACGCAGTGCGATGCTTGGCCTGCGCTGCCACGGCGGGCGGCGCGTTGCCCATCGCGATGCTATGCCCAGCGACGCGGAACATCGGCACGTCGTTTTGCTGGTCTCCGATGGCACATATCTCTGAGACATCGAGGCCATACCATTTTGCGAAGGCGTTGGCAGCAGTGCCCTTGTCCGCAGCGGGGTTGGTCACGTCGAGATAGTATTGCTGCGACCGGTGCGCGTTCGCGGTGTGCCCAAGTAGGCCTTGCAATTCCGTTTCGCATTCGGCCAGGGCATCGAACCGGGCGGATGCGGCGACGACTTTGCCGCACCGGGCCAGAAACGGCTCGAAATCCTCAACCACCGTTGGTTCAAACCGAACAGTATGCCGCTCCTTGTGAACGTAATCGCCTGCAAGATCCTTGATGATCCACTGGTTGTCGGCAAACAGCCACGCAGACACCCCACGCCGCTCGAACATGGCCAGGCTGGTCCGCACCGCAGCTTCCGGGACGAACAGCTCTTCGATCACGCTTCCTTCCGGACTCAGGATGAGGCCGCCGTTGAAGCCGCCGAGCGGGCCGGTCAACCCAAGGTCCATGGTGAGGAACGCCATGCCCCGCGGGGGCCGGCTGCTGACGAGCGCGAGGTGGATGCCGGCTTGGCGCAATTGATGTGCGGCATCAATGGTCGCAGGAGTCAGCACCTTGTCGGTGGTGACCATGGTGCCGTCCACGTCCGATACGACGAGCTTGATCGCCATCAGCCGAGCTTGCGCCACTGCCGGCCGTCGCGCGCCAGCAAATCGTCTGCCGCCTCGGGGCCATTGGACCCTGCCGCATAGGGATGGACTGCATCCTGGCCGTTCGCCACCGCATCCAGCACGGGCTGCACGACCTGCCATCCAGCCTCGATGTTGTCGGCCCGGTTGAACAGCGTGGGGTCGCCAACCAGCACGTCGTAGATCAGCGTCTCATAGCCGGTGGATGGCTTCAGCTCGAAATAGTCCTCGTATTTGAAGTCCATTCGCACTGGCTCCAGCACGACGGTCTGGCCAGGCTGCTTGGCGCTGAAATACAGGGAGATGCCCTCGTGCGGCTGCAGGTGAAGCATCAGCACGTTGGGAGCGAGCTTCTCCACAGGCGTGTCACGGAACATCGCGAATGGCGCCTGCTTGAAGTAGACCGCGATCTCCGTCTTGCGCGCGGCCATGTGCTTGCCGGTCCGCAGATAGAACGGCACCCCTGCCCAGCGCCAGTTGTCGATCAGCAGCTTGAGCGCCACGTAGGTTTCCACCTTGGAGTCGGATGCCACATCCGGCTCATCGGCATATCCCTTGACCTCTCCAAGCCCCTGCATCGACCCGGCAGCATACTGTCCGCGCACGACGTTGCGCCTCACGTCTTCCACCGACATCGGATGGATTGCCTGGATCACCTTGGCCTTCTCGCTGCGGACCGCATCGGCATCGAACGAATTAGGCGGCTCCATGGCGATCATCGACATCAGCTGGAACATGTGGTTAGGCACCATGTCGCGCAGCGCGCCTGTGACCTCGTAGAACTTGCCGCGCTTCTCCACACCCACCGTCTCGGCCGCGGAAATCTCGACATGGTCGATATGGTCACGGTTCCACAGTGGTTCGAAAAAGCCGTTGGCGAAACGCAGCGCCATGATGTTTTGCACCGTTTCCTTGCCCAGGAAATGGTCGATCCGGTAAATCTGCTTTTCGTTCAGTTCGGACAGGATGTGCGCGTTCAGCTCCTGCGCGGATTGCAGGTCATGGCCAAACGGCTTCTCGATCACGACGCGGCGGAACGTCGTTTCCGTCTCCTTCGTCAGCCCAGCTTCGTGCAGCATGTCGATGATGCCGCCGAAGAACCGATCTGCGACGGCGAGGTAGAAAACCGCGTTGCCATCCTCTAGCTGGTCAGCCAAGGCATGGAAGGTCTCAGGCTTGGTGAAGTCGCCGGCCATGTAGTGCAGCCGCTGCTCCAGCCAGCCCCACCACTCCGCGTTCAGGCTGCTTTCTGCGAACTCGCCTCCTGCAGCAGGGGTGAAGCTCTGCATCATCGCCTTCTGCCGGCCCTGAAAGTCACCATCCGAGCCGTCTTCGCGGTCGACGCCCATGATGGAAAAACCATCATCGAGCAGCTTGGCGCCAGAGAGGTTGTACAGGGCAGGCATCAGCAGCCGTTTGGTCAAGTCACCATTGGCGCCGAAGATGACCATGGTGCAAGCAGGTGCGGGCCTGGCCGTCTTGGCGAGCGCCTGCGTGTCGCCGATGACGTGCGCGGTTCCGTCCATCGGTCAGGCTTTCGGCTCGACATGGCCGCCAAAGCCGAACCGCATGGCGGACAGCATCTTCTCGCCGAAGGTATGGCTTTGCCGCGAGCGGAACCGGGCGAACAGGGATGCGGCCAGCACCGGGACCGGCACCGCCTCCTCCACGGCCGCGTCGATCGTCCAGCGGCCCTCGCCACTGTCTGACACATCGCCGCTGAACTTCTCCAGCTTCTCGTCCGTCGCCAGCGCGGAGGCCGTCAGGTCCAGCAGCCAGGAGGACACCACGGACCCACGGCGCCAGACTTCCGCGATGTCGCCCATGTTGAGGCTGAACCGCTCGTGCTCCGGCAGTTCGTGGCTGTCCTTGTTCTTGAGGATGTCAAAACCCTCGGCGTAGGCCTGCATCATCCCATACTCGATGCCGTTGTGCACCATCTTGACGAAATGCCCGGAACCGGCCGGTCCGCAATGCAAGTAGCCCTGCTCCGCCGTCGGGTTGCGGCCTTCACGGCCCGGCGTTCGGTCTATCTCGCCCATGCCCGGCGCCAGGGCCGACAGGATCGGGTCAAGGTACTTCACCGTGTCGTCCTCGCCGCCGATCATCATGCAGTAGCCGCGCTGCAAGCCCCACACCCCGCCGGACGTGCCGACGTCCACGTATACGATGCCCTTTTCGCGCAAGGCGGCGGCGCGGCGGATATCGTCCTTGTACATGGAGTTGCCGCCGTCGATGATGATGTCGCCGCGATCCATCATCTCGCCCAAGGCGTGCACCGTATCCTCGGTGACCTTGCCTGAGGGCAGCATGACCCACAAGATGCGCGGCGAGGAGAGCTGCTTGACCATGTCAGCCAAGCCAGTGGACTTGGCGGCACCTTTCTCGGCGATGCTGTCCACGGCTTTCTCGCTGTTGTCATAGACCACGCATTCGTGGCCGTGCTTCATGAGGCGAAGGCTGATGTTGCCGCCCATGCGGCCCATGCCGATCACGCCGAGTTTCATGCTGTTGCTCCTGAAACGCAATCTATCAGGGGCTCTGCCCCTGTCCCCGGAAGGGGATAGCCATCCACTTCACCCCTAATGTAAGGAGTGTAGGAGACAACTGTTCCTTGCCGGGCGTAGGGCAGCGCCCTGGCCCTAAACTGCCTCTTCGATAGCTTTCGCCAAGGTTTTCAGCCCTGTTTCTAAATCCCCGGTGATGTGCACCCGCAACGCGCGCCGCCCACGCTCGGCCAGCACGTCGAAGTCGCCCCGCGCCTGTGCCGCCTTGACGATGCTGAAGGTGTAGCGCTCACCCGGCACAGCCAGGTCAGCCCTGTCGTCGGCGGTGATCTGGGTGAACACACCGCTGTTAGGCCCACCCTTATAGGTCTGCCCCGTCGAGTGCAGGAAGCGCGGCCCGAACTCCGCCACCGTGGCGACATGCTTTGCATCGCGTATCCTGGTCCGCACGGTTTGCAGCATCGCGATGCGCTCCGGCGTCCGCTCGACATAGGCGAGCAGAGCGGCGTAGTCCCCCGCCGCGAGCCGACCGAGATGTGCCTTCATGACGGCGTTCAGGGTCGTTCCCGCCTTGCCCAGCTCCTCAGCGTTCTTGGCATCGCTGAACAGCTGGATCGCGCCGTCGGTCAGGAACGGGGACTCGTCCGGCAGCTTGCCACTGTCGTTGTAGGCGCTGGTCAGCTTCTTGGTCTCGATCTTGCTGGCCTCCACGTCCGGCTGGTCGAACGGGTCGATGCCGATGATCGAGCCGGCCACCGCCGTCGCGAACTCCCACAGGAAGAACACCTGGCCAAGCTGCAGCGTGTTGGCCAGCTCCACGCGGATGACCGGCTGCCCGGCCTTCTCCAGCGCCATGATCGCCTTTTCCTGCGTCGGGTCCGGCGCGTCGCGCAGGCGGAGGTATGCGAACACGCGGTCATTGCCGTACGACGACGCATCGGTCAGCGGCTCGGCGTCGATCGGGACGATGCCGTGGCCCTGCTTGCCGGTGCTCTCCGCCAGCAGCTGCTCGAGCCAAGCGCCCACATCGTGCAAATGGGGCGAGGCAACGATGGTCACCTTATCCCTAGCATGCGTGGCGCCAGTGCCGATCACGGTGCCGAGCTGCACGCCAGGGTTCTGCAACGGCGGCGTGCCGGCGGCGCAGGCGCGGACCATGAGGGAGGCGGAGTGCAGTAACTGCGTCAGGTCCAGGCCCATGGCGGCGGCCGGAACCAGGCCGAAGTTGGACAGCACGGAGTAGCGGCCGCCGATCGCCGGGTCACCGTAGAAGATGCGCCGAAAGCCGTCCTTCTCAGCGACCTGCTGCATGTGCGAATGCGGATCGGTGATGGCGACGAAATGCTGCGCGGCCTTGTCTGCGCCAACCGCTTTCTTCATGGCCTCGAAGAAATACGCCTTCAAAATGTTCGGCTCCAGCGTGCCGCCTGACTTGCTGGACACGATCACCAGCGTGGTCGCCAGCGTCACTTTTTGCTCGAAGGCGGCGATTTGCTGAGGGTCGGTGCTGTCCAGCACATGCAGCCTGGGAAAGCCGCCGCGCTTGCCAAACGTTTCGGCGAACACCTCCGGCCCGAGGCTGGAGCCGCCCATGCCGAGCAGCAGGACGTCGGTGAAGTTAGCGGCCTGCACCTCGTCCTGGAAGGCCTGCAACTGCTTCAAATCCGCCGTCCGGTCGGCCACGACATGCAGCCAGGCAAGCCACTTCGCTTCGTCCTTTCCGGTCCAGACGGACGCGTCGCCGGCCCAGAGGTCGCGCAGCTTGCCATTTTCGCGCCAGGCCTCGATGCTCTGGTCCACGGCCTGCTTCATTTCCTCCGGCAGGCTGGACTGCACGGTGACCAGCGTGTCGCCCAGCATGGCGGTGCGCTTGGCGGCGACAGCGCCCAGCAGGTCGTCCGCCGCCTTGGCGAACTGCTTGACGCCGTCCTCCACTAGGTCGTGCGTCACCTTGTCGAGGTTCAGGCCGAGCCGTTTGGCGGTCGCCAGCACCTCCCGCGCGTCCTCCACGCCTACCGTCAGCGCCTCCTTGGCGTGGCCGTGATCGCGGAACGCATCCATGGTCGCCGGCGGCATGGTGTTGACCGTATCGCGCCCGATCAGCTCCTCGACATACAGCACGTCGCTGTACGCCTTGTCCTTGGTGCCCGTACTGGCCCAGAGCAGCCGTTGCGGCATGGCGCCCTTGGCTGCCAGCGCTTTCCAGCGGTCACTGGCTTCCAGCGACAGGTAATGCTGGTAGGCCAGCTTGGCGTTGGCGATGGCGACCTTGCCGCGGACGCGCTTGAGATCCGTCACATCCGTGCCGCCGACCTTCAGCCGTTCGTCGATCTGCTTGTCGATCTGCGAATCGATCCGGCTGACGAAGAAGCTGGCGACGCTGGCGACCCGGCTCACGTCCCCGCCGGCGGACTTGAAGTTCTCCAGCCCGGCGATGAACGCCTCGGCCACGTCCTTGTAGGCCTGCTGGCTGAACAGCAGCGTGACGTTGATGTTCATGCCATCGCCGATCAGCGTCTTGATCGCGGGCGTGCCCTGGTCCGTGCCAGGCACCTTGACCATGAGGTTGTCGCGCCCGACCATCTTCCACAGGCGCCGCGCCTCGGCGATGGTGTCGTCCGTCCGCAAGGCGAGATAGGGCGAGACTTCGAGCGAGACGTAGCCATCGACCTTGTTGGTCGCGTCGTACACCGGGCGTAGCAGATCCGCGGCGCGTTGTATGTCCTCGATCGCCAGGCTCTCATAGATGTTCTGCGCGTCGATGTCTCCGTGCGCCGCAAGTTCCTTGAACCCGGCGTCGTAGTTGCTGCCGTGGCCCATCGCCTTCTCGAAGATGGACGGGTTGGAGGTCATGCCCTTCAGGCCGTCCCGCGCGATCATCTCCTGCAGCTTGCCCTCGGCGAGGAACTTGCGCTCGATGAAGTCGAGCCACGGCGACTGGCCGAGTTGCTCCAGCGACTTAAGCGGGTTGGCCGTCTCTGATTGCATGTCCATGACGGAACTCCTTTAACGCTTGGCTTGCTTGCGGGCGGCATCCAGCACCGCTTCAGGCGTGAAGCCGAACTGCTTCTGCAACGCCGCCAGCGGGGCGGACAAGCCGAAGCTGTGCATCCCGATAGTGACGCCATCCCAGCCGACATAGCGGTCCCAGCCGATCGTGGCCGCCATTTCCACTGCCACCCGGCCCTTGACGGAGGGCGGCAGCACTTCGTCCCGGTATTTTTGGTCCTGCGCCTCGAACAGCTCCCAGCAGGGCATGGACACCACGCGGGCCTTCACCCCTTCGGCCTTGAGGGTTTCGTATGCGCCCATGCAGAGCGAGACCTCGGAGCCGGTGGCCATCAGGATCACCGCGGGCGGACCATCGCAGTCCGCCAGGACGTAGGCGCCCTTCGCCACTCCGGAAGCCGGCGCATACTTCGCGCGGTCGATCGTGGGCAGCGCCTGGCGGCTGAGGCTCAAACAGGCGGGCCGGTCATCCAGGTGCATCACCATGCGCCATGCCTCCGCAACCTCGTTGGCGTCGGCGGGCCGGAACACGTGCATGCCGGGGATGGCGCGCAGCGTGACCAGCTGCTCAATCGGCTGGTGGGTCGGCCCGTCCTCGCCCACGCCGATGCTGTCATGGGTGAAGATGTAGATCACCGGCAGCTCCATGATGGCGGACAGCCGGATGGGCGCCTTCATGTAGTCCGAGAAGATCAGGAAGCCGCTGCCATAGGCGCGCAGGCCGGACAGGGCGAGGCCGTTGCAGATCGACCCCATCGCGTGCTCGCGGATGCCGAAGTGCAGGTTACGCCCGCCGTAGTTGTCCGCCTCGAACGACCCGGCGCCGTCGAACGTCAGGTTGGACTTGGTGGAGGGCGCAAGGTCAGCCGCGCCGCCGATCATCCATGGCACGTTCTTGGCGATCGCGTTCAGCACCTTCTGCGAGGAATCGCGGGAGGCGATGCCCTTCGCGTCGGCTGGGAACACCGGGATGTCGCTGTCCCAGCCCTCCGGCAGTTCGTGCCGGTCGATCATGTCGATCTCGCGGGCGAGGTCCGGATACTGCTCGCGGTAGCGCGCCAGCAGATCCATCCAGCCCTGCCGGGCCGCCTCGCCACGCTTGCCCATCACCTCCGCGAACCGCTGATGCACGCCGTCCGGCACGAGGAACTGGGAGTCCTCCGGCCAGCCATAGCTGCGCTTGGCACCGCGGATTTCTTCGTCGCCCAGCGGCTCGCCATGCGCCTCGCGGGTGCCGGCCTTCTTGGGCGCGCCAAAGCCGATGACGCTATGGATCACGATCATGGTCGGGCCGGCAGTATGGGCCTTCGCCTGGTCCAACGCGCTCGCCACCGCCGACGTGTCGTTGGCATCGGGCAGGTGGATGATGTTCCAGCCCATGGCGCCGAGCCGTGCGCCCACGTCGTCGCTGAAAGCGAGGTTGGTGGCACCCTCAATGGTGATGTAGTTGCTGTCGTAAATCCAGGTCAGGTTGCCGAGCTTCAGATGCCCGGCGATGGAGGCTGCCTCGTTCGACACGCCCTCCATCATGCAGCCGTCGCCGCACAGCGCATAGACATGGTAGTCAAACAGTGGAAAGCCGGGCTTGTTATAGCGCCGCGCCATGAACCGCTGCGCCATCGCCATGCCCACGCTGTTGGACACCCCCTGCGCCAACGGCCCCGTAGTGGTCTCGACGCCGGCCGTGAACCGATATTCCGGGTGTCCCGGCGTCACGCTGGAAAGCTGGCGGAACTGCTTAATGTCGTCCAGCGTGACCGCGTAAGGCCCTTTGTCCTTGTGCTCCGGATCGGACGCGACCTGGGCCAGGTGCAGCAGCGAGTAGAGCAGCATCGAGGCATGGCCGACGGACAGCACGAAACGGTCCCGGTTGGGCCAGTGCGGGTCCGCCGGGTCATAGCGCAGCGCGTGCTGCCATAGCGTGTAGCCGACCGGCGCCATGCCCATCGGCGTGCCGGGATGGCCGGACTTCGCCTTCTGCACGGCGTCCATCGAGAGCGTGCGGATCGTGTTGATCGCGATCTCGTCGATGTCGCCCTGGGGCAGGTTGCCAGGCGCGTGGGTTGAAAGCGGCTGATCCATCGCTTGATCCTTGTTCATCGCGCGGCTACGGCAGACCTCTACCTTAAAGCCGGGGCCGGCCATAGGTTCGTCACGCTTGGTTTATTGCCGGAATTACATCCGCCAGCCTGAGTCACGCTTTCGTGAAACCTCAATCGGTCGACTTGGCCCAGACTGCAGCTGACGTGGCCGAGGCGGCGCGCGATAACCCGGCCATGCTTCCGAGCTTGCCGTTATCGCGGCTGATCCGCACCCCGTCCATGCCCCCAGGACTTGGCACGTCCCGCCGGGCCGCCTTGGCCGCGGTGAGCGTCGGTGTCGTCCTGCTGTTCTGCATCGCTGCGGCGTCTGTGTGGCAGACAGACGCCAACTGGCGCAGCTTGAGTCAAGCGCAGGCGCTTCGGCAACAGGTCACCACCACCATGGACATCCTGCTGTCCGTCAGGGAGGCCGAGGCAGGCCAGCGCGGCTTCCTGCTCACGCTTGACCCATCCTATCTCACGCCGATGCTGCGGTCCGAGGCAGCCTTGCCGGACCTGCTTGGGCAATTGGCCGCTGCCCGGCCATCCGATGGGCGCGTGGCCCAGCTTCGAGAGATCGTCGCCTCTAAACTGGCGGAACTGCAGCGTACGGTGGCGCTCGCGAAGGCAGGGCAACTTGAAACGGCGCTGGCCCTGGTGCGGGACAACAGCGGCTTGGCGGAGATGCGGGTCATCCGCACGCTGGCAAAGGACCTGCAAGCCGAGTTGGACGCCGTGCTGGCGAAACGGGTCGCGGCGGTGAACCGGGGCGGCCAGCTTCTGATCGGGATCGACATCGCCGGGCTGGCCATGGTTGCGGTCTTGGCCGGGCTGATCGCCACCGGCGTCCGGCGCGCCCTGGAGACGCTGCGAGCAGCGCAGCGCAGCGCGTCGCAGGCCTACGAGGCGCTGGAGCGCAACAACGAGCAGCTGGACGAGACGGTCCGCACCCGCACGGCCGACCTGACGGCGGCGAACGACGAGATCCAGCGGTTTGCCTACATCGTCTCCCATGACCTGCGTGCGCCCTTGGTCAACGTCATGGGCTTCACCGGCGAGCTGGAACAGGCAGCCGCCATGCTGGCCTCCTATGCCGCCGAAGCTGGCGCCCCGGCCGATGTGCAAGCGGCGGTGGCGGCGGACATCCCGGAGGCGTTGCGGTTCATCAAGTCCTCCACCGTCAAGATGGACCGCTTGATCAATACCATCCTGCAGCTCTCCCGCGAGGGCCGCCGGGTGCTGACCGCCGAATGGCTGGACATGAGCGAGGTGTTCGCCACCCTGGCCGACAGCATGGCGCACCAGGCCGCGAGCAAAGGGGCGGAGGTTGTGGTTGGCTCGGTGCCTGACCTTATAGGGGACCGGCTCGCGGTGGAGCAGGTGTTCGGCAACGTGGTGGAGAACGCGCTGAAGTACCTGCAGCCCGGCCGGCCTGGCCGCATCCGGATCGAGGGGCACGAGGACGCTGGAATGGCCCGGTTCGAGATCAGCGACAACGGCCGTGGCATCGCGCCCAAGGACTTCGAGCGCGTGTTTGAGCTGTTCCGCCGCGCCGGCGACCAGACGGTGCCGGGCGAGGGCATCGGCCTGGCGCACGTGCGGGCGCTGCTGCGCCGGCTCGGCGGCTCGATCGACTGCCGATCGGCGCTGGGCGAGGGTACGACGTTCATCATCCGGCTGCCAGCCACCCGCATGAAGGCAGCGGCATGATCGCCAACCCCGTCACCATCATGCTGATCGAGGACGACCCGGGCCACGCCCGGCTGATCGAGAAGAACGTGCGCCGCGCCGGCGTGAACAACGCCATCATGCCGTTCACGGATGGCACATCCGCGCTGGACTACCTCTTCGGCGCCGACGCAGCCGGGCAGCGCCGCGTGCGGCTCCCCATGCTGGTGCTGCTGGACCTGAACCTGCCGGACATGAGCGGCACCGACATCCTCGCCCGCCTCAAGGCGGACGACCTGCTGCGGCGCGCCCCGGTGATCGTGCTGACCACCACGGACGACAGCCTCGAGATCCAGCGTTGCTATGACCTGGGCTGCAATGTGTATATCACCAAGCCGCTCGGGTACGAGAGCTTCTCCACCGCCATCCGGCAGCTCGGCCTGTTCCTGGCGGTGATGCAGGTGCCTGGCGAGCCGTGAACGCATCGCCGGCTGCCGTCCGCGTCCTCTATGTCGATGACGACCCCGGCATCTGCCGGCTGGTCAGCCGCCACCTCGAGCGCGAGGGCTTCGCCGTGGAGGTGGCGCACGATGCGGCCGCCGGCCTCGAGGCAGCGCAGGAGGGGGGGTTCGATGTGATCGCGCTCGACTACTACATGCCGGAACGCGACGGGCTGGAGCTGCTGGCCGACCTGCGTGCCCTGCCCAGCCCAGCGCCCGTCATCTTCGTCACCGCCGCAGAGGAGCCGCGCATCGCCGTCTCGGCGTTGAAGGAGGGCGCGTTCGACTACGTGCTGAAGGACACCCAGGGCACCTTCATGGAGTTCCTGTGCACCTCCATCCGCCAGTCCCAGCAGCAGGTGCAGCTGCGGCGGGAGCGCGAGGCCGCGCTGCAGGAGTTGCAGGAAAGCCGCGACCGCCTGGAGCAGCTGGCCGCCCAGCAGGCGCTGCTGCTGCAGGAGGTCAACCACCGCGTCGCCAATAGCCTGCAGCTGATCGCCTCCCTCATCGACCTGCAAGGCCGCAAGATCGCCGACCGGGACGCACGGGAAGCGTTGCAGCGGGCGCGGGAGCGGGTGGAGGCGGTCAGCCTGGTGCACCGCCGCCTCTACACCAGCAACGACGTCGAGTTCGTGGCGATGGACCAGTATCTCGAAGGGCTGATCGACGAGCTGCGCCGCGCGGTCGCCACGGAGGAGCGCCAGGGCCGCATCATCCTGGCGGCCGAGCCGATCCTGGTGGAAACGGACAGGGCGGTGTCCCTTGGCCTGATCGTGAACGAGCTGGTGACCAACGCCCTGAAATACGCATACCCCGGCCGCAGCGGCGACATCAGGATCGGCTTTGCCCGCGAGGCGGGCACCATCCAGCTCGTGGTGGAGGACGATGGCATCGGCTACAGCGAGGGAGCAGCGCCCAAAGGCAGCGGCCTCGGTTCAACCATCGTCAAGGCCATGGCCCGGACGGTGCGGGCCATCGTCAAGGTCGATAGCGGCGTCGTCGGGACGCGGGTGATGGTCAGCCTGGAGGCTTGAGCGTGGCGAGGGCGGCCTCTCCCGCCGCGAACCCGGTGCTGAACGCCGCCTGCAGCAGGTAGCCGCCGGTCGGCGCTTCCCAGTCCAGCATCTCTCCCGCCGCGAACACGCCTGGCCGCAGCTGCCATCCGTCCATCGCATCCAGCCGCAGCCCGCCGGCGGTGGAAATGGCGCGGCCCAGTCCGGCCGTGCCGGTCAGGCGCAGCGGCAGCGCCTTGATGGCCGCCGCAAGGTCCGCAGGCTGGCCGGCGCACTCCCGCAGCAGCGTCACCGACACTGGCGGCATCTCCGCGGCCTTGCGCAGGAAGGTGGACAGCGACTGCGCCCGCCGGGGGGCGGCCAGCCGCCGGCCGAGTTCCGCCGCGTCCAGGTCCGGGCGCAAATCCAACATGACGGTGGCGTGCCCGTCGATGGCGATGGCATCCCGCAGCGACGCGCCCAGGGCATAAAACGGGCCGCCTTCCACGCCCGTCGCGGTGAGGGTGGCCTCGCCCGGAACCCGGCACCCGTTGAAGCTCGCGGCGATGCGCTTGAGCGGCGTGCCCGCGTGCCGGGCCATGTGCGGGCTCCATCCGGCCACGAAGCCGCAATTGGCTGGCTGGAACGGCGCCAGCAGCGCCGGGGACAGGGCGGCGGCCCAGGCCCCATCCGAGCCGAGCCGCGGCCAGGACGCGCCGCCGAGCGCCAGCACCACCGGGCCGGGCGGGACTGCCGCGGCCGGGTCGAACAGGGGTGCGCCGTCCGCGGCCCATCCCAGCCAGCGATGGCGGAAGCGGAACACGACGCCGAGCGAACCGAGCCGCGCCAGCCAGGCCCGCAGCAGCGGGGACGCCTTCATGGCGCGCGGGAACACCCGGCCGGTGCTGCCGGTGAAGGTCGGCTGGCCCAGCCCGTCGCACCAGGCGCGCAAGGCGGCCGGCGGGAAGGCGCGGATGGCAGGGGCGAGCACGTCGCGCGCTGGGCCGTAGCGGTCCAGTAGCGCGTCCAGCGGCTCGTCATGGGTGAGGTTGAGGCCGCCCACGCCCGCCATCAGCAGCTTGCGCCCCGGCGAGGGCATGCGGTCGAAAACGGTCACCCGCACGCCGCCCAGCGCCAGCCGCTCCGCCGCCATCAACCCGGCAGGGCCAGCGCCGATAATGGTGGCGTGCAAGGGAGAGGTGTCGGATGCTGGGGGCATGATCGAGCGGGTCGAGGCAGTGGTCCTGGGTGCTGGCGTGGTCGGCCTCGCGGTGGCGCGGGCGCTGGCGATGTCGGGGCGGGAAGTGCTTGTGCTGGAGGCGGCGGGCGGCATCGGCACCGTCACCTCCTCGCGCAACAGCGAGGTCGTGCACGCGGGTATCTACTATCCCACCGGCAGCCTCAAGGCCCGGCTGTGCGTGACGGGGCGAATGGCGCTGTACGAGTATTGCACGGCCCATGGGGTGCCGTTCCGCAAGCTGGGCAAGCTGATCGTCGCCAGCGACCCGGCGGAGACCTTGCGGCTCGAAGCCATCGCGGCGCAGGCGTCGGCCAACGGGGTGGAGCTGCAATGGCTGTCCGGCGCAGAGGCGCGCGCCATGGAGCCGGCGCTGCGGGTGGACGCGGCGCTGCACTCGCCGGAGACCGGCATCGTGGACAGCCACGCGCTGATGCTGGCCTATCAGGGCGAACTGGAGGACGCGGGCGGCACCATCGCCCTGCATGCGCCGCTGACGGGAGGCGTCGTGACTGACGACGGCATCCGCCTGGACGTTGGTGGCGACCATCCGATGCAGCTGGAATGTCATGAGCTGGTGAACGCGGTGGGACTTCATGCGCCGGACGTGGCGCGCAGCATCGCCGGCATCCCGAGCCAGACCATTCCGCAGGCATACCTGTGCAAGGGCAGCTACTACGGCCTGCAGGGCCGCGCGCCGTTCGACCGGCTCATATACCCGGTGCCGGAGCCGGGCGGCCTGGGCGTGCACCTCACGCTCGACCTTGGCGGCCAGGCGCGGTTCGGCCCGGACGTGGAATGGGTGGACCGCGAGGAGTATGACGTGGACCTGGGCCGCGCCGCCGGGTTCTACGCCGCCATCCGCCGTTACTGGCCCGGGTTGCCGGATGGCGCGCTCGCGCCGGGCTACGCGGGCATCCGGCCCAAGGTCAGCGGGCCGCGGGAGCCGTCGGCGGATTTCGCAGTGCTCGGTCCGGCGGAACACGGCGTGCCGGGGTTGGTCAATCTTTTCGGCATCGAAAGCCCCGGGCTGACAGCCTCGCTAGCCTTGGCAGGCATGGTGGTCCAAGACTTGGAGCAGAAGCCTATTGGGGCATCGTGACAGTTTTGACTGTTCGTCTAGCCTACCATCTCAAGCACGACCTTGCCGACGCTGCCCCGGCCAGCCAGGGAGGCCAGCGCGGCCTGCGCCTCCGCCAGCGCGAAACGCCCACGCACCAATGGCCGCACCTTACCTTCGCGATGCAGCGCCAGCAGGGCGGCATGGGTGCGGCCTCGCAAGCCGGGGTCAGCTGCGTCGGCCGCCCCCCAGAACACGCCTACGGCCAACGATTCTTTCAGCAACAGCCGGTTCGAGGCCAGGCTTGGAATCGGCCCGGCAGCGAAGCCGACCACGAGGTAACGGCCGTGCCAAGCCAGGCAGCGCAGGCTACGCTCGCCGACCTCGCCGCCGACGGGATCAAAGATCACGTCCGCGCCCCGGCCCTTGGTGTGGGCGCGTATGGCTTCCACCCAGTCTTCCGCGCCGTAGTTGATCGCCAGCCCGGCGCCCATCTCGCGCGCCACCGCCACCTTGGCCGGGCCGCCCGCGGTCGCCAGCACGGGGCAGCCATGGGCGGCAGCCAACTGCACAGTGGCGGAGCCGACGCCGCCGGCCGCCGCGTGGACCAGCACGGTCTCGCCCGGTTGCAGCGCGGCGCGGTTGTGCAGCGCGTGCCAGGCAGTGCAGTACACGACTCCGAACAGCGACACGGCCTCAGCGGCAGGGATGTCCTCCGGGATGGCGCTGGCCTTGCTCGCCACCATGCGCTCGGCATAGCCGCCCTGGCCGCTGGCCGCCACACGGGTTCCCACCGGCAGCGGAGCGCCCTCGCCCCGGGCCACCACCCGGCCGACTGCCTCGACGCCGGGCGTGAAGGGCAGGGGGGGCTTCACTTGGTATTGGCCGCGCAGCATCAACGAGTCGAGGAAGTTCAATCCCGCCGCCTCCACCGCCACCACGTACTGGCCCGGGCCGGCAGACGGCTCCGGCAGGTCGGCCAGCCTCATTGCGCCCTCTGCCGTGATCGTATCGACGGTCCAGCCCTTCATTGCAGCCCCCGCTTCATTGCAGCCCCTGTATCTCTGCCAACAGGAAATCCCGGAAAACCGCGACCCGTTTCGAGTTCCGCAGCTCCTCCGGATAGACGAAGTACACGTCCATCTTCGGTGGCTTCAAGTCCGGCAGCATGCTTTGCAGCCCTTCCGACTCCTCGCTCATCCAAGTCGGCAACGCCGCGATCCCAACCCCGGCGCGCACCGCCATCGCCATGGCGTGCAGGGAGTTCACCTCCAGCACCGCCCGGCGCGGCTGGCCAGCGCGCCGTCCGGCCTGCGCCAGCCAGTTGATGTCCGCTACGGGCGGGCGGTAGTCGCCGAACAGAATCAGCGCGTGATCGTCCAACTCCTCCGGCCGGCCCGGCGTGCCGCGCTGGGACAGGTATTGCTTGGACGCGACGATGTTCCACCGGATCGTCATCAGGTGGCGCTGCACCAGGTCCGGCTGCTTCGGCGCGTGCATCCGAATGGCCACGTCCGCCTCTCGCATCGCCAGGTCCAGGTCTGAATCGTCGAGCAGCAGCGTCATCGTCACGTCCGGGTAGGCGGCTAGGAAGCTGCCCACGCGGGAGGCCAGCCAGTGCGAGCCGAACCCCACCGTGGTCGTGACCTTCAGCCGCCCGGTCGGCTTCTCCTTGCTTTCCGTCAGCAGGGCCTCGGTCATCGCCAGCTTGGCGAACACGTCGCGCACCGTACGGTTCAGGCTCTCGCCCTGCTCCGTCAGGATCAGGCCGCGGGCATGGCGGTGGAACAGGGCGACCTGCAGGTTCTCCTCCAGCGCCGAGATCTGCCGGCTCACGGCGGACTGGCTGAGGTTCAGCGCGTCCCCGGCGTGGGTGAAGCTGCCGGCCTCCGCCACGGCATGGAACACCCGCAGCTTGTCCCAGTCCATCGTTGGTCCTTTTCCCGGAATCGCCGCCATGCGGTGCAGAGTAACAGCCTCCGCCCGCATGTCTCGCGCAAATCCGGGCTAAATCAGTCCCACGCGCCGATCATTTGCTCGGTCCGCGCCTCCCGGGCGCGCAGGGCGGGCACCGGCGAGTGCTCGGCGAGGAACTTCTCGGCCTCCAGCGCGGCCATGCAGCCCATGCCGGCCGCGGTCACCGCCTGGCGATACCGCGGGTCCGCCACGTCCCCGGCGGCGAACACGCCGGCGATGTTGGTGGCGGTGGACCAGGGCGCGATGCGGACGTAGCCAGCCTCGTCCAGCTCCAGTTGCCCGCGCACCAGGGCGGTGGCCGGGTCATGCCCGATGGCGACGAACACGCCGTCCACCGGGATGTCGGTGACGGCGCCGGCATGGTCCCGCACCCGCACGCCGGTCACGGCCTTGGGCGAGGCGGCGCCGAGGATTTCCTCCACCGCGCTGTCCCATACCACGCGCACCTTCGGGTTGGCGAACAGCCGGTCCTGCAGGATGCGCTCGGCTCGGAAGCTGGCCCGGCGATGGATCACCGTCACGGTGCGGGCGTGGTGGGTGAGATAGAGCGCCTCCTCGACCGCCGTGTTGCCGCCGCCGACCACCGCCACGTCCTTGCCGCGGAAGAAGAACCCGTCGCAGGTGGCGCAGGCGGACACCCCGGCGCCGCCGAACGCCTTTTCCGACGGCAGGCCGAGCCAGCGGGCCTGCGCCCCCGTCGCCAGCACCAGCGTGTCGGCCGTGTAGGTGTCCCCGCCGTCGCCGGTGGCGCGGAACGGGTGGGTGCCGAGGTCGAGCGCGGTGATGACGTCGTCCACCATGCGGGTGCCGACATGCGCCGCCTGCGCCGCCATCTGCTCCATCAGCCACGGGCCTTGCACCGCCTCGGCGAAGCCCGGGTAGTTCTCCACCTCCGTGGTGATGGTGAGCTGGCCGCCAGGTTGCATGCCCTGCACCAGCAAGGGGGACAGGCTGGCGCGGGCGGCGTAGATCGCGGCGGTGTAGCCGGCGGGGCCGCCGCCCAGGATCAGGACGCGGCTGTGGATCGTCTGTGGCATGAGTCGTTCCGCGCCTTGCAATGGTGCGCCAGGATATCTGCCCGGCTCCAGTCTAGTGCAAGCGGGCCTTGTGCAAGCTGGCCCTTGCCAGTAGGGGCGGCTGCAACATTGTTGCGCCGTGGCACGCTCAACCGCGTTGCGCCGTGGCGCGCTCAACCGCAACGACAAGGCTGGCAGGACGCATGAAGCACGCACCCGCCGGGGCGCCGGAACTGGACGGCATCGACCGCAGCATCCTCAGTGAACTGCAGGAGGACGGCCGCATGACCAACGTGGAGCTGGCCCGGCGCGCGGACATCTCCGCCCCGCCCTGCTTGCGCCGGGTGCGCCGGCTGGAGGAGGCGGGCATCATCCGCGGCTACCACGCCGACACTGACCCGGCGAAGCTGGGCTGGCCGGTCGAGTTCTTCGCCATCGTCGGCCTGGAGAGCCAGAAGGAGGCCGTGCTGGCCGCGTTCGAGCGGATGGTGGCCGCCTGGCCGGAGGTGCGGGCCTGCCACATGATCCGCGGCGGCGGGGATTTCCTGCTGCGCCTGGTGGCGCGGGACACGGCGCACGAGAACCGCCTGACGCAGGCGCTGACCGGGGCCGACTCGGTCGCCCGGGTGCAGACGCTGCAGACGATTCGCACCAGCCGCAACATCGCGGGCGTGCCTGTCTGACGACGGGCCTGATTGACGCCGCTCCCGCCAAAGCTACAGATAGCCGGGCGCACGATCATCAAACAATGGAACAGGAAATGACCGAGATCACGCTCTGGGGCTTCAACGGCTCGACGTATGTCCGCACGGTGCGGATGCTGCTCGCCGAGAAGCAGGTGACGGACTACCAGCAGGTGCCCGTCGATGTGCTCAAAGGCGAGCCGAAGACCGCCGAGCACATGCAGCGGCATCCGTTCGGCAAGGTGCCCGTCGTGGACGTGGACGGCTTCCGCATCATCGAGACGCCCGCCATCGCGCGCTACCTCGATGCCGTGCTGCCCGGCGCTTCCCTGGTGCCGCAGGACGCCAAGGAGGTGGCGCGGATGGACATGGTGGTGAGCATCATCGACAGCTACGGCTATCTGCCGATCATCGGCGGCATCGTCGCCTACCACCTGTTCCCCGATTTCGTGGGCGGCAAGAACGCGGAGATGCACCACGCCGGCCTGCGCGACGGCCGCAAGGCGTTGACCGAGATCATGAAGCTGAAGGGCCAATCGCTCTGGCTGGCCGGCGGGGCTGTCAGCGTTGCCGACCTCTACCTGGCCCCGATCATGGCCTACATCACGCTGACGCCGCACAAAGAGGAGTTCCTGGGCATGCCCGGCGTGCAGGCCTGGTGGGACATGGTCTCCAACCGCAAGAGCTTCCAGGCAACGCAGCCCTGAGCTTAATCATGGTTTTCTGCCGACACCTTTGAAGAAGGTATAACAGAACACGCCATCTGTCTGCGCAGTCCTGCGAAGTGCTTGGATACCGGCGTCGAATGTTTCGGCGTCGGTAAGCTTGGCCTCCAACGCCTGGCTGCGGACCCCTTCAATCATTGCGGTAAAGGTCCTCAAGGTGAAGGATTCCAGAAGGTCTGGCTTGCTCCCATCGACATACATGACGCGGGGAGAGACACGGACGTAATGCAGGCCGGCATCGACCATAAGCGGGTAGATTTGCCGTCCAATCATCGCGTCGCCGCCTGCCGCCCGCTGCAACTCGACCTGGCATCGGATGGCACTGTGCGCTTCGTCATTGTTTGGGTGGAAATAAGCAGAACCATGGTCACCGTCGATAACGGTCATGGTTCCTCCAGGCTTCAGCAGCTTGTTTAGGCTGGCCAACGCCTCCAAGGGCCGTGCTAAGTGCTCCAAAACGAAACAGATAAAAATGTGGTCGAAGGACTCCGGGGCGAACGTCAATGCGAAGATGTTTGCTTGCTGAAACTGCACGTTGGTCAGCCCTGCTGCCTCGCAGGCTCGTCGCGCTGACGCAACCGAAGCTGCTGAAACATCAAAGGATGTGAATTGAGCGCCAGGGCTGCGGCGCGCCAGGGTCAAGGTTTGCGCTCCAACCCCGCAGCCTGCTTCCAAGACGGAGCACCCTTCTGGGTACACTGTGTCGGAGTGCAACAACTCCACCAACGCCCCGGCCTGATCCTGTAACCGCTCGTTCTCGCGCAGCCGGTAGCCGTGCACATACGACTGGCTCACAATGACCCCAATATTCTGCCTATATCCGATAGTAAGCGAGCCGGGATCGGCCCGTCCAACCATCCATAGGCTTGACGCAAAAGCCGGTGCGGCCGAGTGACCCGGATATGGCACGTGCGCTGATCCTGCTTGGACTGCTCACGGTTGTACGGCTGTTAGTGGCGGCCTGGACTCCGTTGTCCACGGACGAGGCCTACTACTGGGTGTGGTCGCGCGCCCTGGCGCCGGGCTACCTGGATCACCCGCCCATGGTGGCGCTGTGGATACGCGCGGGCACGGCGCTGGCTGGGCAAGGCACCTTCGGCATCCGGCTGCTGAGCCCGTTCGCGGCGGCGGGCGGCTCCGTGTTGCTGGCGCGGGCGGCGGAGAACCTGTTTCCCGGACGCCGCCTGGGCGTGCCGGCCGCGGCGCTGTTGAACGCCACACTGCTGCTCGGCGCAGGGTCGGTCACGATGACGCCTGACACCCCGTTGCTGTTCTTCTGGACGGCGGCGCTCTGGGCGATGGCGCGGCTGATCCGGACCGGGCAGGGCGTGTGGTGGCTGGCCGTCGGGCTGCTGTCCGGCGCGGCGCTCGACAGCAAGTACACCGCTATGCTGCTCGGGGCCGGCATCGCCCTGTGGCTGGCCGCGACGCCGGAGGGGCGGCGCTGGCTTCTGACCCCGTGGCCCTGGGCCGGCGGGTTGCTTGCCGCCGTGTGCTTCGCGCCGGTGTTCTGGTGGAACGCGGCACATGGCTGGGCCAGCTTCGCCAAGCAGGGCGGCCGCACCGGCGCCTGGCGTCCAGCGGCGGCGACCGGGCATCTGGCCGAGCTGCTGGGGGGCCAAATGGCGCTCGGCACGCCTGGAGTGGCCATCCTGTGCGCCGCGGGCGTATGGGCGGCGGCCCGGCGCTGCCGCCAGGGGTCCGCACCCGCGCTGCTGGCGGCGCTGACGGTGCCGGGGGCGGCGGTGTTCCTGCAACATGCGCTGGGCGACCGCGTGCAGGCAAACTGGCCAGCCGTGCTGTTCCCCGCCGCTTGCATCGCCGCGGCGGCCTATGCCTCCCGCTTCTGGCGACAGGCAGCCTGGCTCGGCTTTACCGTCACCGGCGTCGTCTATGTCCAGGTCACCGTCGCCTTCGCCCTGCCGCGCCGGCTGGACCCGACGATACTCCGGATGGGCGGATGGCCCGGGTTCACCGAGCAGATCGGCTCGCGCCACGCCGCCTTCGTGGCCGCAGACAACTATGCAACGGCTTCCCTCCTCGCACACGACCTGCCCGGCCCCGTCATCGGGGCAGAGTCGCGGTGGAGCATGTTCGCCCTGCCGACCGCGCCGATCGCCGGACAGGCGGGCCTGCTGATCCGCAGCAGCCGCCGCGCCAGCCCGCCCGACCCGGCGCCCTGGCTCTCGATGGTTCCGGCCGGATCCATCGCCCGCAGCCGTGGCGGCGTGGTGGCGGAGGAGTACGACCTCTTCCGCGTGACGGCGCGCGGGGACATGGTGCAGCTGCCCAGCCGTTGAGGAGCCTGCCCGATGGAGCTGCCGACCACCCAGGACGTGTACGACGCCCGCGACCGCATCGCCGGCCATATCGTCCGCACCCCGCTGCTTCGCAACGCCTATTTGGACGAGCGGACCGGCGCGACCGTGCTGGTCAAGGCGGAGCCGCTGCAGCGCACCGGGTCGTTCAAGCTGCGGGGCGCTGCCAACGCCGTCCTGCGCCTGACCGAGGCGGAGCGGGCGGCAGGCCTGGTCACGCACTCCTCCGGCAACCATGGCCAGGCCGTCGCCTGCGCCGCGGCGGCCGTGGGCGCTCGGGCCACCGTGTTCATGCCGGCCGACGCGCCCGCCATCAAGGTCGGGAGCACCCGGCGCTGGGGGGCGGAAATCATCCATTACGACAGGCTGACGCAGAGCCGGGAAGCAATGTCCGCCGCCTTCGCCGCCCGCACCGGCGCCCGGCTGGTGCCGCCCTACGACCACCGCGACGTGATCGCCGGGCAGGGCACGCTGGGGCTGGAGATGGCGGAGGACGCCCCGGCCGCGATGGACGCGCTGCTGGTCTGCACCGGCGGCGGCGGGCTGGTGGCCGGATGCGCGCTGGCGATGGCGGGAATGTCGCCCGGCACGAAGATGGTGGCGGTGGAGCCGGAGGGTTCGGACGACACTGGCCGCTCCCTGGCAGCCGGACGCCGGGTGGCCAACGCGCCGGGCGGGTCCATGCTGTGCGACTCGCTGCTGACCCCGATGCCGGGCGAGCTGACCTTCGCGGTGAACCAGTCCCGTCTCGCGGCAGCGGTCACCGTGTCGGACCTGGACGTGCTCGCGGCCATGGCGTTCGCCTTCACCCACCTTAAGCTGGCGGTGGAGCCTGGCGGCGCGGTGGCGTTGGCGGCGCTGCTGTCAGGACGATGGCAGGCGCGCGGCCTGGTCGTCGGCATCGTGCTCAGCGGCGGCAACGTGGACCCGGCGATCTTCACCCGCGCGCTCGCCGCCTGATATGGCCCAAATGGCGGGGGCCATGCTACCAGCGCCGCCCGGCACCGGGCTGATCCCGGTTGGGCCAATGTAGGATGATCGATGAAGCAGAGGGTTCTGGTGGTCGGCGCGGGGTTTGCCGGCGCCTGCTACGCGCGCGAACTGGCCGAGGCCGGCCATCACGTCAGCCTGATCGACCAACGGCCCCACATCGCCGGCAACGCCTATGACGAGGTGAGCGCGGACGGCGTGCGGGTCCACCGCTATGGCCCGCACCTTTTCCATACCAACAACGAGGATGTGGTGGCATGGCTGGGGCGCTTCGGCGATCTGGTGCCCTACGAGCACAAGGTGGAGGCGACGGTGCCGCCCGGCCGCCGGGTCCCTCTGCCGGTCAACCGCCAGACCATCAACGCCGTGTTCGGGCTTAGCCTGGCGGATAGCGGCGCGGTGGCCGCATTCCTTGCCAGCCAGGGCGAACCGATCGCCGAGCCGCGCAACGCCGGCGAGTATCTGCGCTCGCGCATCGGCCCGCTGCTGACGGACCTGTTCTTCCGGCCATACACGAAGAAGATGTGGGCGCTCGACCTGGAGGAGCTGGATGCCGCCGTGGTCAAGCGCATTCCGCTGCGCGATGACGACGAGGACCGGTATTTCCCGAACGACCGGCACCAATACCTGGTGCGGGACGGCTACACCGCGCTGTTCGGGCGGCTGCTGGACCATGGGCGCATCCACGTCACGCTGGGCCAGGGTTTCGAACGCAGCATGCTGGGCGAGTTTGATGCATGCTTCAACTCCATGCCGATCGACGTGTTCTTCGACAACGCGTTCGGCCCGCTGCCCTACCGTTCCATCCGCTTCCATCACCGCAGCGAACCGGACGGCTACGGCGGCGGCCATGCCTCCGTCACCAACTTCACCGATGCCGGCCCCTACACGCGCGAGACGGACTGGGCACGGCTGCCCGGCCACCGCGTCGTGCAGAGCGGCCGCAAGACGGTCACGTTGGAGGAGCCGTGCGACTACGCCGACAACGGCTACGAGCGGTATTACCCGGTGAAGACCAGCGACGGTCGCTACGAGGCGATCTACAGCCAGTACAAGGACTTGGCGGACCGGACCGGCTCATGCCAGTTCATCGGGCGGTGCGGCACGTATAAATACCTCGACATGCACCAGGTCATCAACCAGTCCCGCGCCGGGGCGCAGCGATGGCTGGCCCAAGCCGGCTGATCCAGCCGGAACTGGCGGGCTGCAAGCGAGTTCACCTCCCCATGCAAGGTGCCGACCGGGTTAATGACGAACCGGAGGTCGGTTTCGACGAGCCATTTGAGCGGCGTTGGGTTTGGGCTGAGCGGGCCGGACGTTTGGTGATGGTGTTGTTCGTCGCGGCGGGACTGGCGGGGTTCATGGGCCACGGCGCTTACAGCCATCGGACAGCCAAGAGCGCCGAGTCGGCTTTGGCCGTTGATTTCGAACCGGTGGCCCGTTCCCAGAGCGCAACGCAGCTCACTTTCCATTCGGATAATCCGACATCAGAGCCGACTCTGGATCTGTTCATCGGCGCCAATCTCGTGGAGCCAATGGGCCTGAAATCCATCATCCCGCAGCCTGTCAGCACGCAGGTGGTGCAAGATGGCCTGGTGATGATGGTGGCAGTCCCGCCGGGAGCGCACAATGCCGAGTTCCGGTTGGTGCTCGAACCGAATGCCGTCGGCGATAACGTCCTGGAGGCCCGGCTGGACGGCCATGCGATGCTGCATTGGTCGCAGTTCATTGCGCCATGAGCGTCGTCATCCGCGCTGCTTTCGCCTACCTGGTGCTGCTGTTCGCCGTGCGGCTGATCGGCCGGCGTTTGGCGAGCATGCTGGCCCCGTTCGATATCGTGGTGCTGTTCCTGTTCGGCGGCGCGCTGATGTCGGCCGTGCTCGGGGACGACCACTCGATGGTGGCCGCGTTCAGCGTCGTGTTCTCCATCGGGCTGATGCACGTGATGGTCTCGACGCTGAAAAACTGGTCGCCCTGGTTCGGCCGCCTGGTCGATGGCACGCCGGTTGTCGTCTATGAGCGCGGCGAGTGGCGACAGGAGCGGATGCGCGCGCTCCGCATGTTGGAGAGCGACGTGATGGTGGCCGTCCGGCAGAAAGGCCTGATGCGACTGGATCAAGTCCGCTACTCCATCGTGGAGCGGGACGGCAAAGTCTCGATCATTCCGGAAGGCGACGGGTGAGCGCCGCCATCCAAACGGACATCCCGGCCCGTCTCGACCGCCTGCCCTGGAGCCGTTTCCACATCCTGGTCGTGGGCGCACTCGGCGTCACGTGGATACTGGACGGCCTGGAAGTCACCATCATGGGTTCGCTCGGCCCGGTCCTGCAGGATAGCCGGACGCTCGGACTGACCGCCCAGAACATCGGCACGCTCGCATCGTTCTACGTCATCGGCGCGGTCCTGGGCGCACTCGTGTTTGGCTGGCTGACCGACCGCCTCGGGCGCAAGCGCATCTTCTATTTCACGCTCGGCACATACATCGCAGGCGTGATGCTCTCGGCCTGCGCCTGGAATTTCTGGAGTTTCGCCCTCTTCCGCATCATTACCGGGCTCGGCATCGGCGGCGAGTACGCGGCGATCAACTCCGCCATCGACGAGCTGATGCCGGCTCGGTTGCGCGGACGCATCGACGTCATGGTGAACGGCAGCTACTGGCTCGGCGCGGCCGTCGGCGCCGCAGCCTCGATCCCGCTGCTTTCCGGCGCCCTGGTGCCACTCGACTGGGGATGGCGGCTCGGTTTCGCCATCGGCGGGGTGCTCGGCGCAGGCGTGCTGTTCCTGCGCCACCAACTGCCGGAAAGCCCGCGCTGGCTGGTCACCCACGGCAAGGCCGAGCTGGCCCGGGAGACCATGGCGGACATTGAGACGCGGGTGAGCCGGAGCGGCGGGCCGCTGGCTCGCGCGGACGGCAGCCTGACCATCCATCCCCGCAAGAGCTTCGGATTCGGGCTGATCTTCACCGCGATGCTTGGCCGCTACCGTGGCCGGTCGATGCTTGCGCTGACGTTGATGGTGGGCCAGGCATTCCTGTTCAACGCGGTGTTCTTCACCTACGGCCTGGTGCTGCAGCATTACGAGCATGTGCCGGATGCCAATGTTGGGCTGTATATCCTGCCGCTGTGCTTGGGGAACTTCGTCGGGCCGCTCGTCCTGGGCCATTTCTTTGATACCATCGGCCGCAAGAAGATGATCGCCGGCACCTATGCCGTCTCGGGCCTGCTGCTGATGGCAGTGGCTGTGCTGTTTGGCTTGGGCCTGCTCACCGCGACGACGCAGACGCTGTGCTGGGTCGTGGTGTTCTTCTTTGCCTCTGCCGCGGCGTCCTCCGCCTATCTCACGTCGAGCGAGATATTCCCCCTCGAAACCCGGGCGCTGGCCATCGCCGTGTTCTTCGCGCTGGGCACCTTGATCGGCGGGGCGGCGGCGCCGTTCCTGTTCGGGTGGCTGATTGCCGCCGGGTCAGCCTGGGCGCTATCGGCCGGGTACGGCATTGCCGGGTTGCTGATGCTGGCGGGGGCGGGGATGGAGCTCTGGCTGGGGATCGACGCCGAGGGCAAGTCGCTGGAGGACATCGCCGAGCCGCTCTCGGCGTGAATGCCCCAATCTTAAATGCCCCGCGTCGTTTTCACCCGTATTCCATCCATTGCAGCCCATAATACATCCCGAAGAAACCGGTCAGGGAAACCAGGTACAGGGCCGAAACCATGGCTGCCTGGGCGATGACGCCCCGTTTCGGCAGCCTCAGCAGGCGTTGCAGCGGTGAGCCGCCTCGAAGGCATACCACGGCCAGGATGCCGACGATCGGTATGTGGCCCACCGAGTCCAGGTGGCCGAATTCGGGGATCGCGGCGAGGAAGATGGCGGCGTAGGCGACAGCGCCGAAACGGACCAAGCCTTGGCCGACGACGACGTAGAAGGCCAGCGTGAACTCCACGAAGCCGGCCATGACGACGACGAACGGCCAAGGAAAGCCGAACGCCAAGTCAGGATGCTCGCCCACGACGGCCAGCGTCCATTGCGGATAGACGAACTTCTCCACCGCCGTCCACATCAGGCCGAAGGCCAGGCCGCCGGACAGCAGGGAAACGCGCCATCGCAGCGCCCACGGCTTATCTAGCCCCGTCAAAGCCAGGTAGGCTGCGATGCCGGGGAAGAACACGTAGTCGGTCATATGGAAGATGCCGAACTGCAGGATTCCGTAGCCGTAGAGGACGCCGATGCCAGCCGCGGCGAAAAGACAGCTGCGTCGCCACCCGACCGATACGGCGATGGCGAACTGCAAGGCTCCCATCCATGGAACGCTCGCCAGCAGCTCGGGCGTCAGGATCGCGTCGCCGCGCTCCCACAGCACCACCGCACTCCCGTTCCAGAGCAGCAGGAAGTAGGCTCCCGTTGCAAGGCGGACCAGCTTCTCCTCGGTGCCGGCGTTTGACATGCCGCTGGAGGCGAGCCAGGGCCAGCGCCGGGCCACGCTGCCATCGACCAGAAATCCTGTGAAGACCATCAGCAGGAAGCCAAGGCAGATCAGGCCGAACAGCGGCGTCAGAACGTCAACCAGGGCGGCCGGCGCCTGCGTGACATCGGCGACTGAGCAGAACCACTTCACGTGGGCCAGCGCCTGGGCCGGCAGCCCGGTCACGGCCATGATGGCGATGCCGGCAGCCCGCGCGCCTTGCGGCCGGAGCGCCTCGTTCCATCGCATAGGCATCCACACCGGAATGTTGGTTCGCAACTGATACGGAGCTGGGGTGGTGAACGGATGCCTCGCCGCGTTCACACGCCTGTGCGGGAGAGCCGATTTCAGCGGTCGATGGCCAAGCCGCGCCGCTGCGTCCGAGCAGGCTGCTGGACAGCAAAGGCAGGTCCGGTTAGGACACCTGGCCGGCCTTGAGCGGGCCGGGCGCGTAGCTCAGCGGTAGAGCATTCGCTTCACACGCGAAGGGTCACAGGTTCAATCCCTGTCGCGCCCACCACCTCAGCCGGCGGAGCCGAGCACGCCGGGCAGCATCCCTGGCCGGCCGAACAGCCATCCCTGGCCGAATTCCACGCCCAGATCCCGCATCATCTGCGCTTCCTCCTCGGTCTCGATCGTCTCCGCGATCACCTTGGCTCCGACGAAGTTGGCCAGCTCGATCATCGAGAGCAGGAAGCCGTGCTCCCGCGCATTGCGCAGCGCGCCGCGGACGTAGGCGCCCTCCAGCTTGACGTAATCGACCCGGAACTCCCGCAGGTACCTGAACGCCGCCGATCCGGCGCCGAAATCGTCGATGCAGACCGGCACCTTCAACGCGCGCAACTCCGCGATCATGCCGGAGGCGCTTGCCACGTCCACGATGTCGGCCGTCTCCGTCAGCTCGACCAGTAGGCGGCTCGGCACTTTCATCGTCCGGACAAGCGCCACCACCCGGTCCCGGAACGTGACGCTCTGCATGGAAAGCCCGGACACGTTGACTGCAACGGACGCGCCAGGCGAGGCGGCAAGCGCTGCGGCCGCGTGCTGCATCACCGCCCAGTCCATCTCCTCCGACAAGCCTACCGCCTCAGCGAAGGTCACGAAGTCCTGCGTGGTCTGGATTTCGCTGCCAGGGGCGAAGATGGGGCGCAGCAAGGCCTCGTAATGATGGATGGCCCCGTCGTCGAGGCCCACCACCGGCTGGAACGCCAGGCGGAACCGGCCCTCTCCCAGCATGTTGCGCACCGTCCGGGCACGCATCTGCGCACCGGCGATGAACTCCGCCAGGCCGCTGTTGAAGCCGGCGTCCACCGTGGCGTCCGTGCCGCCATCCGCAAAACGGGCCAGGGCGAAGCGCAGCGCCCGAGCGGCTTGCATCCCTGTCAGCCCCTCCCGGTCCAGGCCGATGCTGGCGCTCTGCACCTTGGTCTGCGCCGTGGCCGGGTGATTGCGCAGCAAATGCTCCAGTTCCGCGACGACCGTGCCCAAATCCGGCGGCGCGTCCGCCAGCACGCCGAAACGGCCGCAGGAGATTTCCCCCGCAACGCTGCCGGGTCCGCCGAGCCGGGCGAGCACCTCCACGATTTCCGCTTGCAGGGGGCGCTGCGCTTCGAGGGGCAGCCGGTCCCGGACCGCGGACCAGTCCGCCAGTTCGAGCAACCCGATCGCGCCGCCATCGTCCGCATTCAGCCTTTCCTCCGCCATCTGCCGGAACGACCCGGCAGGCCCGCCCTCCACGCTGGGATGAGGCAGCGCAGGCAGGCGCCCGACGGTGAAGCAAAGCCGCCCGGGCGATGACGGCATGGCCAGGCCGGATACGACAACGGGGGTGCCCAACGTGTCCGACAGGCGGAGCACCAGCGGCGCCAGGCGGCCGCGCACGGCGGTGGTGGAAAGCGCCAGGTCCAGCGCCGGCCGGTCCGCGCCATGGAACAGGCGGTGGATCGTTTGGCCGCTGAAATGCTCGGGCGCCTGGCCGAAACGGGCCTTGAAGGCGCCGGCGGCAAAGCCGATCGTGCCGTCTTCCGCAACCTCCACCAGAAGGTCTGCCGCGGCGAAGGCGAACGCCAGGAAGCGGTCCTTCTGGCTTGGACGGAAAGGCGGGGCAGCGGCAAGCAGCGCGGACATGCGGGGAAGCCTTGTTGACGATGCACCCTGGCGCTTGCCGGTTAAGCCTTGGTGTAGAGGCGCCGGGTTTGCGAGGCCGGCCAGGCGTGCGAAGCTCCAAACAACGCCGAGGAGCCTGACTGATGCAGTTGCGCGGACACCACCACCTGACCGCCATCTCCGCCAACGCGCGCGGCAACCACGCCTTCTACACCGGCACCATGGGCATGCGCCTGGTCAAGAAGACGGTGAACCAGGACGACACATCCGCCTACCACCTGTTCTATGCCGATGGGGAAGGGCGGCCCGGCACGGACCTCACCTTCTTCGACTGGCCGGCAGCGCCCGAGCGGCGCGGCGCGGGCAGCATCGTGCGGACCGGCCTGCGAGTCGCGGGACCGGAGGCGCTCGGCTGGTGGCGATCCTATCTGGCGGATGCTGGCGTGGCCTGCACCCCCGTGTCGGAGGACGGGCGCGACGGCTTGGCGCTGGAAGACCCCGAAGGCCAGCGCCTGCTGCTGGTCGATGATGGCGGTGTAGGCGATGCTCGCCCGTGGGCTGGCAGCACAGTGCCGCCTGCCTGCCAAATCCGCGGCCTGGGTCCGATCACGATGAGCGTGCGCGAGATCGCGGCGACCGAGGCGTTCCTGACGGACGTGATGGGCATGTCGCAGGCACGCACGTTCCACGCCGCCGATGGCTGCGAAACCGTCGTGTTCGCCATGGGCGATGGCGGGCCGGCGGCCGAGCTGCACGTGCGGGTGGAGCCTGGCCTCGCCTCGGCCCACCAGGGTGCGGGTGGCGCGCATCATGTGGCCTTCCGCATCTTGGATACCGAATACGACGCCTGGGTGGACCGGCTGCGCCGGTTGGGCGTGCGTTTCAGCGGCCCCGTGGACCGGTTCTACTTCCGCAGCCTCTATGCCCGGGAACCCGGCGGCATCCTGTATGAGATCGCGACCGACGGCCCCGGCTTCGCCGCCGACGAAGCGCCCGACTCGCTCGGCACCCGGCTGGCGCTGCCGCCGTTCCTGGAGCCGAAGCGCGCAGCCATCGAAGCGGGGCTGAAACCGATTTAGTCGGCCCCTAAGCGGGCAGCACCGTGCCGTCAAACTGCAAGGCTTCAGCCGTGGCGAACAAACTCAAGCAAATCTGGCAAACCAGCGCCTCCGTGAATGGCTGGCTCGCCATCCCCAGCGGCTTCTCCGCCGAAACCATGGCCCAGGCGGGGTGGGACAGCATCACGGTGGACCTGCAGCATGGCGTGCAGGACTACATGTCCATGGTGCAGTGCTTCCAAGCGATGCAGCCGCACCCGGCGCTGCCGATGGCGCGCGTTCCGTCCAACGAGCCCGGCCTCATCGGCAAGGTGCTGGACGCCGGGGCCTACGGCGTGATCTGCCCAATGGTGAACACGCCGGCCCAGGCGCAGGCGTTCGTGTCCGCCTGCTGCTACCCGCCGGCCGGCGCCCGTTCCAACGGCCCCGTGCGCGCCAGCATCTACGGGCCAAGCGCAGGCTACCAGAAAACCGCCAACGACGAGGTGCTCTGCATCCCCATGATCGAGACCGCCGAGGCGGTCGCCAACCTTCACGCCATCCTGGACGTGCCCGGCATCGACGCTGTGTACGTCGGTCCCTCCGACCTGGGCTTCTCGATGGGATTGCCTCCGGTGCTGGACCGGGAGGAGCCGGAAATCCTGCGTATTTACGAGCGGGTGGTCCAGGCGACAGGCGAGCGCGGCATCGCCGCTGGCGTCCACTGCCTGACTGCCGCCTATGCCAGGCGCGCCATCGGCATGGGCTTCAAGTTCGTGACCGTGAACAACGATTGCGGCCTGTTGCTCGCTGCGGCCAGGCGCGCCGTAGTGGAGGTGCGGGACCGGTGACGACTCGCGCCAGCCTTGGTCATCGCGCAGAGGCCATGCCTGGTCCAAGAAAATGAACTCTCGCTGTGCAAGCAAAACGTTGTTCCGCAGAGTAGATGGCTTTGTTCCTGCCTGCGGCGGTGTTACATACCTCGCATGCCAGTCCAATGTAACGGCCGGTCACAGAGAGAAGGTTCAACATGATTCGAAAACTAATGGTCGCAGCCCTTGCCGTGCTGGCGATCGGCGTGGTCGGAGCGGCTCCGGCCCAAGCCTATAGCCACCATCACCACCACCACAGGCATCATCACCACACCTGACCCGGGCCGTGAAGCTGGTCAGCTGGAACCTCCTGCGGCTGACTGGCGCCGGACTGACGGACGTGATGGCCCTGATCGAGCGGGAGAAGCCAGACCTCCTGCTCATGCAGGAGGCCACCCATGACATCGACCTGCTGCCGCATCATGCCGGCGGCGGATATGCCAGGGTGCCGCTGCCCGGCCGGGTGCATGGACTCGCCGTCTGGATGCCGGCAGCCTTGCCGAACCGTCCGGTCGTGCTGCCATTGCCCTCAGGCTCGATGGTGCACCGGGTGGCGCAGGTGATAGATTTGGGGCCGTTCACGGTTGCAAACGTTCACCTGTCCCACGGGCAGCTGCTCAACCGCCGCCAGCTGCGCCGCATCGCCGCCTGGCTGCCGCACAATGCGGCAGTCGTGGGTGACTACAACCTCGTCGGACCCGTTCTGCTGCCAGGCTTCCGGGATGTCGGGCCACGCCGCCCGACCCACCGGATGAGCGACGTGCTGCCGCTCCGGCTCGACCGCTGCGTGGTGCGCGGCTTGACCTGCTCGGAAACGGCGGTCCTGCCGCGCAGCGTGTCAGATCACCGGCCGATCGCTATGCAGCTGCACGTCAGCGAAACCTCAGAGATAAGGCAGCATCAGGCGCACCGCCGCGTCGCGCAGCCGGGCGGGCATTGAGCGGCGGTCCAGTTGCGCCTGCGTCAAGCAACTGCCGCGGCAGCGCTGCATCAGGGCCGACAGTTTTCCGGCCATCTCCCGGTCATACAGCTCCATGCAAAGCTCGAAGTTGAGCCGGAACGAGCGCATGTCCCAGTTGCTGCTGCCGATCAGGCACCATTCGCCATCCACCACCATGGCCTTGGAATGACGGAACGGCGGCGGGCAGAACCAGACGCGCACGCCGTGCCGCAGCAACGGCCCGGAGTTGGCGCGGACGGCCCAGTCGATGAAGCGATGGTCGCTCTTCTCGGGGATCACGATGTCCACGGCCACGCCGCGCATCGCGGCCAGCGCCAAGGCCGAGACCAGCCGCTCATCCGGCAACAGGTAGGGCGTCATCACGCCGATGCTCTCCCGTGCGCAGGAGATCGCCTGCAACACGGCGAACTCCACTTTCTCTAGGTCCTCGTCCGGACCCGAATCGATCGCCCGCGCCGGCGCCGGACCATGGGGCGGCACATCCGGGAACCAGGCGTCGCCGTCCAGGTCCTCATCGGCGGCGAACGACCAGTCTTGCGTGAACGCCTCCACCAACTGGCAGATCGCCGGGCCTTCGATGCGGAAGTGCGTATCCTTCACGGGCGCCTTCGGCCGCGTGGCCATGACGTCGTCGTCGGAGATGTTCATGCCCCCGGTGAAGCCGACCCGGCCGTCCACCACGAGGATCTTCTTGTGGGAGCGCAGGTTGAGGAACGGCATGCGCCAGGGCAGGGGCGAGTGCAGGAAGCGTGCGCAGGGCACGCCCAGCCGCCGCAGATGGTGATAGGCTGGCGACGTCATCCAGCCGCCGCCTATGCCGTCGATCAGCACCCGCACCGCCACGCCGCGCCCGTGCGCCTCCGACAGCGCAGCGATGAAACGGCCGCCCCAGATATCGTCCCGGAAGATGTATGAGGACAGCCCCACGCTGCCCTTGGCTGAAGCTATGGCCGCCAGCATCGGTGGGTATGCCTCGTCGCCGTCGTTGTAGAGGTCCACCGTGTTGCCCGGCAGCGACGGCCGTGCGGTGATCTGCCCCACGCCGCGCTTCAGCGGATCAAGATGGTCGTCGCCCTGGTCAGGTCCAGCGGCAGATGGGCGGCGCGAATCCTGGGGGCGCAGCCGCTTGGCCCGGCGCTGCACGCGGTTCACGCCAAACACGAAGTAGGTGATGCCGCCGATGATCGGCGCGAACCAGGCAAGGCCGATCCAGCCGACGGCGGACGCCACCTCCTGCTTGCGCAGCAGCACATGCAGGGTGACCGCCATGGCGACCAGCAGGCCGAGCAGGAACATCACCTCCGAACGCAGGTGGAAGGTGGCTTGCCAGAGCTGATTCACCCCGGCGGGTTACCTGGGCCGCCTCGCCCTTGTCCAGCCTCCGCCAGGAAAGAGCTTTCGAGCCGCCGCCGTCAAAGGGTCCAGCCGCCGTCGATGACCAGCGCCTGGCCGGTCAGGAAACGGCTGTCCTCACTGGCCAGATAGACCGCCATGGCGGCGATCTCCTCCGGCGCGCCCAACCGGCCCATCGCCTGGCGGGCGACGAAGGCGGTGCGCGCCTGCTCCATCCCACCCGCTGCCGCAGCATTGGCGGCGATGCGGTCGTCCAGGCTGGGCGTCTGGATCGTGCCGGGGCAGATGGCGTTGCAGCGCACCCCGGAGGCCACGGTGTCGGCGGCAACCGACTTGGTCAGCCCGATCACCGCCGCCTTGGTAGTGCTGTAGATGCAGCGGTTCGGCGCGCCCTTGATGGAGGAGGCCGCGGAGGCGACGTTGATGATGGACCCGCCGCCCGCGTCCAGCATGCCCGGCAGGAAGGCGCGGATGGTGCGGAACATCGACCGCACGTTGAGGGTGAAAGCGAACTCCCATTCCTCCTCCGTGGCGTCCAGCACACTCCCCTGGTGGACGAACCCGGCGCAGTTGAACAGCACATCGACTTGCCCGGCATCCTTCGCGGCAGCGGCGATGCCCGCCGGGTCGGTCGCGTCCAGCCGCTGGGTGCGTATGTGGCTGGAGGCGATCTCCGCGAGCTTGGCCTCGTTCAAGTCGGTCGCGATGACGCTGGCGCCCTCGGCGGCGAAAGCGAGCGCGGTAGCGCGTCCGATGCCCTGGGCAGCGGCAGTGACGAAGGCGGTCTTGCCGGCGAGGCGGTCCATTGTCTTCCCTTGGCAGCACTGTGGCATCGGATTGCAGAGCAGGTCGGTATCCTTGTCAGTGATTATGCCGCGATTCGCCCCGGGTTTCCAGAATGTCCAGATACAGCGTCGCCGGCTCCAGGCACGCGCCCGTGTCCTGCTGCCCCGCCATGGAGCGGTATATCTCCTCCCAGGGCGTCTTGTTCTCTAGCTTCGGCGGTACCCACGCGGCCCGGCGGGCGGCCAGCTCCGCATCGCTCACCAGCAAGTCCACCCGGCGCGTGTTCAGGTCGATGCGCACCGGGTCGCCCGTGCGCAGCAGCGCCAGGCCGCCGCCCACCGCCGCCTCGGGCGAGACGTTCAGGATGGATGGGCTGCCGGAGGTGCCGGACTGGCGGCCGTCCCCCATGGTCGGCAACGCGTCGATGCCGCGCTTCAGCAAGGCGGCGGGCGGCTGCATGTTCACCACCTCGGCGCCGCCCGGATAGCCGATTGGGCCGCAGTTGCGGATCACCAGCAGCGAATGCTCGTCCACGCCGAGCGCCGGGTCCTCAATGCGGGCGTGGTAGTCCTCCGGGCCTTCGAACACCACGGCGTGGCCCTCGAACACGTTGGGGTGCGCCGGGTCGGACAGGAAGCGGGCGCGGAACGCCGGGTCGATGACGCTGGTCTTCATCACGGCCGAGTCGAACAGGTTGCCGCGCATTACGATGTACCCGGCGGCAGGCTTCAACGGCGTGTCGTAGGCGCGGATCACCTCGCGGTCCGGCTCCTGCACCGGCGCCAGATCCTCGGCAAGCGTCTTGCCGGTGACGGTGCGAGCCTGCCCGTCCAGCTTGCCCGCGTCGAGCAGCTCCTTCATCACCGCGGACACGCCCCCTGCGCGGTGAAAACCCTCACCGAGGAAGCGGCCGGCCGGCTGGCAATCCACCAGCAACGGGATGTCCGCCCCGAGGCGCTGCCAATCATCCAGCGTGTGCTCCACCCCCATGTGCCGGGCGATCGCGACCATGTGGATTGGGCAGTTGCTGCTGGCGCCCAGCGCCGCCGCGGCGACTACGGCGTTCTCGAACGCGGCCCGGGTCATGATGTCGGAGGGGCGCAGGTTCTCGTGCACCATGTCCACGATGCGCTTGCCGGTCTCGAACGCCATCCAGGCGCGCTCACGGTACGGGGCGGGGATGGCGGCACAGCCGGGCAGGGACATGCCGAGCGCCTCGGCCAGGCTGTTCATACTGGTGGCGGTGCCCATGGTGTTGCAATGCCCGGTCGAGGGCGACGAACTCGCCACCATGTCCATGAATTCGTGGTAGCCGATCTCGCCCTCCGCCAGCAGCTTGCGCGCTTCCCACACGATGGTGCCGGAGCCGGACAGCCGGCCTTTCCACCACCCGTCCAGCATCGGCCCGCCGGACAGCACGATGGCCGGGATGTTCACGGTGGCTGCCGCCATCAGGCAGGCGGGCGTGGTCTTGTCGCACCCAGTGGTCAGCACCACGCCGTCGATCGGATAGCCGTGCAGCACCTCCACCAGGCCGAGATAGGCGAGGTTGCGGTCCAGCGCCGCGGTAGGGCGCTTGCCGGTTTCCTGCAACGGGTGGACCGGGAACTCCATTGGGATACCGCCCGCATCGCGGATGCCGTCGCGGGTGCGCTTGGCCAGCTCGATGTGATGGCGGTTGCAGGGGGTGAGGTCGTTGCCGGTCTGCGCGATGCCGATGATCGGCTTGCCGCCTTGCAGCTCCTCGCGGGTGATGCCGTAGTTCATGTAGCGCTCCAGGTAGAGCGCGGTCATGCCGGGATCCGCCGGGTCATCGAACCAGCGGCGGCTGCGGAGGCGGGCGGGGCCGGTGAGTGAAGTCATGGCTTTCTCTCCGAAGCCGGACGTATCGACCGTCCAGCGACATACAGACGTTTTGTCAAAGCGCCTTGTCGGGCCAGACAAGGCGCGGGCGAGCGGCGCTGACCAGGGTGGCGCGTTCGTAGATGTCATGGCACGCCAAGGTCACGTCCAGGTCCGGCACGTCGATGCGCGCATCCAGGTCGGACTCGATGCGAAGCGACCACCCAGCGCCGGATTCCCGCCGCCACACTCCGATCTCCACGCTCAGCGGATTGACCAGCAGGACCGTTCGGACGCTTGGGAGCAACTTGTACTCTTCGGCCTTTACGGCCTGATCCAGCCGATCCGTTGAACGGGACAGCACGTCTGCCACCAACCGGGGCTGGTCCGCAGTCACGGCGGAATCGTCGAACGGCGGACAGTAAACGGCAACATCGGGCCGCCGGAGCGTCCACTGGTTGACGACAAGCCCGATGTCCGGGCCGAATGCATCGCATGGATTTCCAGCCGCACGAAACTGACGCTTCAACGCGAACATGATGTTTCCGGCGACGCGCTCGTGCCCGAACGTGGCGCCGGTCATCGCGACCGGGCGGCCGTCCACCAGTTCGCAGCGCCACTCCTGCAACTCCTGCCACGGCAGGAACTCGTCAAGGTCCATGCGCCTGATCGCGGTATCGCTCATGGCCGGCAGCCTACACCATTTTCGCTTCGGTTAGCGATCACAGCCTCGCCGATGGGAGGCCTGCATCATCGCAAGCCCAGGCATGTGGCCATTCACTCATCCTCCGGCGCGATCACGTTCTGAGGCCGGTTGCCCAGCGCCGCCGCCATCGTCTCGGCCGACTTGATGCGGATGTCCCATTCGGCTTCCGGCGACCAGTAGGCCGAGTGCGGCGTCACGATCAGCCTGCCTTCCAGCCCCGGCTCCCGATCCCGATACGCCTGCAACAGCGGATGCGCCGGGTCGGCCGGCGGTTCTACCGGCATCACGTCCAGCCCGGCCGCCGCGACATGCCCGGAGCGCAAGGCGGCCAGCAGCGCGCCGTAATCCATCACCGGGCCGCGCGCCGTGTTCACCACCACGGCCCCGGCGGGCAGGGCGGCGAATTGGGCAGCGCCTAGCATTCCCGCCGTGCCCCGGGTCAACGGCACGTGGACGGACAGCACGTTCGACTGCGCCAGCAGGCCGTCCAGGCTGCCAGCGCGGCCGATGCCCAGCGCCAGCTCGGCCCCGTTCGGCAGCTTGGGGTCGAAGAACACGACATGGAAACCCAGCGCCTTGGCCCGCAACGCCACGGCCGTGCCGATCCGGCCCAAGCCTAGCACGCCGAAGACCCGGCGGCTGAACCGTTGGATCGCCGGGTCAAGGATCACGGACCAGTCCCGCGCGGGGCCGCGCTGCCGCTCGTGGTGGCGGATCAGCCCCCGGCCGAGCGCCACGGCCAGGGCGATGGCGTGGTCGGCCACCTCGGTGGTGCCGTAGTCAGGCACGTTGCAGACCAGCACGCCGCGCTGGGCGCAGGCGGCACGGTCGATCCGGTCATAGCCCACGCCCATCCGCACCACGGCGCGCAACTTGGGGAAGCGGGCCAGGTCGGCCTCGCCCAGCCAGTGACGGAACAGCATCAGTCCGTCCGCCGCCTGGCAATCCGCTTCGGCCAGCTCCGCGGTGGAAGCGGCGTCCCGCATGAGCACGGCGACGCCGGGGCCGAAGAGGCGGCGCTCCTCCGCGTCGTCGGGATACATCCGCTCGGGATACAGCACCACCGTCATGAGGCCAGTCTTGCGGGCTGGCGGGGGCTGGCGCAACCCGGCGCGCGAAGGCAGGCTGGCGTTGCAGAAGCAGGCTGGCGTTGCATAAGGAGCGGATGATGAACGGTGCGGAAAGCCTGGTCCACACGCTGCTGGCGTCCGGGGTGGACACCTGCTTCGCCAACCCGGGCACGTCCGAGATGCACTTCGTCGCAGCCTTGGACCGCATCCCCGGCATGCGGTGCGTCCTCGGGCTGTTCGAGGGCGTTGTGACCGGCGCGGCCGACGGCTATGCGCGCATGACGGACAGGCCCGCCGCCACCCTGCTGCATTGCGGCCCCGGGCTGGCGAACGGCCTGGCCAACCTGCACAACGCCCGCCGCGCCCGCGTGCCGCTGGTCAACATCGTCGGCGATCAGGCGACTTTCCACCGCCCGCTGGACGCCCCGCTGACCGCTGACACCGAGGGTTTCGCGCGGCCCGTCTCCGGATGGCTGCGCACCGCCTCCCACTCGGCCACGGTGGGATCGGACGCGGCACAGGCGGTGCAGGCGGCGCGGCAGGGCCAGATCGCCACGCTCATCCTGCCCTCGGACACCAGCTGGGACGAGGGCGGGGTGGTCGCTGCCCCACTCGCGCCGCCGTCTCCCGCCCACGCGGATTCCGGGGTGGTGGACGCCGTCGCCCGCGTGCTGCGCTCCGGCGAGCCGGCCATGCTGATGATGTCCGGCGCTGCATTGCGGGCTGGGCCGCTCGCCGCCGCCGCCGGCATCTGCGCCGCCAGCGGCGCCCGCATGATGGCGCAGAACGCCAACGCCCGGATCGAACGGGGCGCCGGCCGCACCCCGATCGAGCGCGTGCCCTACCCGGTGGACCTCGCGGTCAAGGCGCTCGCCGGGTTGAGGCACCTCATCCTGGTGGGTGCGGCCGCCCCCGTCGGGTTTTTCGCCTACCCAGGCAAGCCCGGCCGCATGTATCCCGAGGACTGCACGGTCCACGTCCTGGCCCGCCCGGACCAGGATGGCCCGGCCGCGCTTTCCGCCCTGGCCGATGCGCTCGGCGCCGACCCCGCGCCAGTTCCGGCGATCGAGAGGCCGAAGGTGGCCCGCGGCGCGATCTCGTCCGAGGCGATGGCGCAAACCTTGGGGGCGCTCATGCCCGAGGGCGCCATCATCGTGGATGAGAGCATCACCTTCGGCCGCGGGCTATTTCCTTGCACAAGCGGCGCTGCGCCGCACGACTGGCTGCAGCTAACCGGGGGCGCCATCGGCGACGGCCTGCCGCTGGCCACCGGGGCTGCGGTGGGGGCACCGGGCCGCCGGGTTATTACCCTGCAGGCGGACGGCTCGGCCATGTACACGGTGCAGGGGCTGTGGACCCAGGCGCGCGAGAAACTGGATGTCACGACGATCATCTTCTCCAACCGCAAGTATCAGATCCTGCTGGGCGAACTGGCCGGCGTCGGCGCCAACCCGGGCCGCACGGCGCTCGGCATGATGGACATCGGCAACCCCGACCTGGACTGGCGCCGCATCGCCGAGGGAATGGGCGTGGAAAGCGCCCGTGCGGACACGATGGAGCGCTTCAACCACTTGCTGGCGGCTGCCAATGCCCGCAGCGGCCCGTTCCTGATCGAGTTGATGACCTGATCGTTAAGCGGGCCTCGTCAGGGACAGACGGCCCAGATTTCCAGTTCGGGTTGCATGACCGCCATGTTGACACCCAGCGTGACAGTCACCCCCGCCGCGAGGGCAAGCACCAAGGCGGCCGAGACTACAGATGATAGGCTCGGTGCTGGGTCATCGAGGTAATCGCGCCTCTGAGGCCTGCGGCGGTCGGCCAACTTGCTCATGGTTGCCTCCTGCTTACTCGGAATGTTGCCGTGATCATTTCGACCGTAATACCTGTGTAACGCTGCTGCAATGAATATGTCGTGACCCAACAGGCCGTGTCGGGGCCTTCGGCTGCGATGTCGCTGTCAGCTCTCTCGCAGAAAGCGCTGGACAGCCGTCGCTCAGCCCTTTAGACCGCCCGCTTCATCTGGAACGCGGGAAGCTTCCGGCGCATTGCCGCGCCCGGAGGGCTGTTTGCACCGCGGTCCCTGGGGATAGAGGAGCCAGGGTATGGCTAAAAAGATCGTAGGCTACGTCAAGCTGCAAATTCCGGCAGGCAAGGCCAATCCGTCGCCGCCGGTCGGTCCGGCGCTTGGCCAGCGCGGCTTGAACATCATGCAGTTCTGCAAGGAGTTCAACGCGCTCACCCAGACCATGGAGCCTGGGATGCCCATACCGGTGGTGATCACCGCCTTCGGCGACCGCACTTTCACCTTCATCACCAAGACGCCGCCCAACACCTACTTCCTCAAAAAGGCGGCTGGGATCACCAAAGGCACCACCACGCCGGGCAAGGGCGCCGCGGTCGGCCGGGTGTCGGTGTCGCAACTGCGTGAGATCGCCGAGACCAAGATGAAGGACATGAACGCCAACCACGTTGACGCTGCCGTACGCATGTTAACCGGCTCCGCCCGATCGATGGGCCTCACCGTGGTGGAGGGCTGAGCCATGGCGCATGACAAGCGATTGACGGCGGCCCGGGCCACGGTTGACCGCACGAAGCTCTACACGCTTCCGGAGGCGATCGCACTCATCAAGAGCAACGCGAAGGCCAAGTTCGACGAGACGGTGGAGTTCTCCATGAACCTCGGCATCGATCCGCGCCACGCCGACCAGATGGTACGTGGGCTGATCTCCCTGCCGAACGGCACCGGCAAGACCCTGCGGATCGGCGTGTTCGCCCGCAACGTCAAGGCAGCCGAGGCGACGGAAGCGGGTGCCGACGTGGTGGGCGCCGAGGACCTGGCCGAGAAGGTGCAGGCTGGCGACATCCAGTTCGACCGCTGCATCGCCACCCCCGACATGATGGCGCTGGTGGGACGCCTGGGCAAAATCCTTGGTCCACGCGGGCTGATGCCGAACCCCAAGCTCGGCACCGTAACCATGAACGTGAAGGATGCCGTGGCTGCGGCCAAGTCCGGCCAGGTGGAGTTCCGGGCGGAGAAGGCCGGGATCATCCATGCAGGCATCGGCAAGGCGAGCTTCGAGGACGACAAGCTGGTGCAGAACATCCGCGCCCTGGTCGATGCGGTGCAGAAGGCCAAGCCGACCGGAGCCAAAGGCACCTACCTGCAAAAGGCAGCTATCTCCTCGACCATGGGCCCGGGCATCCGGGTCGATGTGGCGAGCCTCGCTGGCTAGGCGCCGCTGTTCAGCAGCGGCTGATCGAGATTCGCCGGGTCACCTGACCCGGCGCGCAGGCGGCATCCGATCCAAGTGATGGGACGCCGCCGAGACCTGTCCGAGATTGCACGTATCGAAAGGTCTAAGGGGCTTTGGCCCGCGCGCAGGAGACGGGAAGCCCGGCATCATGAGTGAGGCCAGGCGGTTCCGGCTGAATGGACAGGCGAACCGGGGCTGGTCACTCACCTAAGGTGGGGCTGGCTCCAGAGGGCAACCTGGCTCCTTGCGGTCCAAACGCACGGGGTCACCGACGGAGAGCGGCATTGGACCGTACGGAGAAGCGAGAGTTCGTAGCTTCCCTCGCTGATGTGTTCGCAGCCACGTCCATGGTGGTCGTCACCCAGAACAGGGGATTGACGGTCGCTGAGGTGACGGTGCTTCGGATCCGGATGCGGGCGGCAGGCGCGACCTTCAGAGTAGCGAAGAACCGGCTGGCCACCCTCGCCTTGGACGGGACCCGATTCGACGGCATCAAGCCCATGCTGAAGGGACCGACCGCGCTCGCGTGGTCGCACGACCCGGTGGCGGTGGCGAAGGTGGCTGTCGAGTTCGCCAGGACCAACGAGAAGCTCGTCCTGATCGGCGGCGCACTAGGAACCCAGACGCTCGACGCGGACGGGATCAAGGCGCTGGCCGAACTGCCGAGCCTGGATGCGTTGCGCGCCAAGATCGTGGGGCTGATTGCCGCCCCGGCGACTCGGATCGCTGGCGTGTTGCAGGCGCCGGGCGCGCAGCTCGCAAGGGTTCTGGCAGCCTATGCCAAGAAGGACGGCGACCCGGAAGGGACGCCGGACGAGGCGGAGGCGGCTTAGCCGCATTGAACGAGCCCTGCTGTCAAGGCATTGGGCTTGCACGGAACCGACCAGACACTCATCTAGGACCTATCAGAATGGCTGACCTAACCAAGATCGTCGATGACCTTTCCAGCCTGACCGTGCTGGAAGCCGCTGAGCTGAGCAAGATGCTCGAAGAGAAGTGGGGCGTTTCTGCCGCAGCCCCGGTGGCCGCCGCAGCCGCTGGTGGGGGTGGCGCGGCCGTTGCCGCTGCGCCGGTCGAGGAGCAGACTGAGTTCACCGTCATCCTGGCCAAGACGGGTGACAAAAAAATCAATGTCATCAAGGAAGTCCGCGCGATCACCGCGCTCGGCCTGAAGGAAGCCAAGGATCTCGTCGAGGCTGCGCCGAAACCCGTTAAGGAAGGCGTGACCAAGGACGAGGCAGCCAAGCTGAAGAAGCAGCTCGAGGATCAAGGCGCCACCGTCGAGATCAAGTAGCTCGGGTTCGCCTCGCGCCCCGGCGTGAGGCACTGGCTTGGGAGGGGTGGGAACCTGCGGCGGTTCCCGCCCATCCTCCGTTTTACGGCCACGGTTCGGCCGCAGCTGCATCCGCCGGGGCTTACCCGTAGTGGACGATGACACGCCAGGCGTTGCCTGGCCAGTATGCAAGGATCGGCATGAACGCGATTACGAAGTCCTTCACCGGCCAGAAGCGTATCCGCAAGAGCTTCGGCCGCATTCCCGAAGTCGCTCCGATGCCCAACCTGATCGACGTGCAGCGCTCGTCCTATGAGGCGTTCCTACAGATGAACGTCTTGCCGGACAGCCGTACGCAGACCGGGCTGCAAGAGGTGTTCAAGTCCGTGTTCCCGATCGACGATTTCGCTGGCCGTGGCCGGCTGGAGTTCGTCGACTATGAGTTGGAGGAGCCGAAATACGACGTGGAGGAGTGCATTCAGCGCGGCATGACGTTTGCTGCCCCGTTGAAGGTTACGCTGCGCCTGATCGTGTGGGACTTGGACGAGGATACCGGCGCCAAGTCGATTCGGGACATCAAGGAACAGCCCGTCTACATGGGCGACATGCCCCTGATGACCGACAACGGCACCTTCATCATCAACGGCACCGAGCGCGTCATCGTCAGCCAGATGCACCGCTCGCCTGGCGTGTTCTTCGACCATGACAAGGGCAAGACGCACAGCAGCGGCAAGTTCCTGTTCACCGCGCGCGTCATCCCCTACCGCGGCAGCTGGCTGGATTTCGAGTTCGACAGCAAGGACCTCGTGTACGTCCGCATCGACCGCAAGCGGAAGCTGCCGATCACCACCCTGTTCTATGCGCTCGACAACATCGCCACTGAGGAGCTGCGCGTGGCGCGGGCCGCCAAGGGCGAGCCGGTCGACATCCCAGAAATCCGCGGCATGGACGCCGAGGAAATCCTGGGCTTCTTCTATGGCCAGGTGCCGTTCACCCGCACGCCGAAAGGCTGGGCGCGTCCGTTCGATCCCGAGGCCTATCGCGGCATCACCCTGGCCGAGGCGCTGACGGACGCCGACACCGGGCAGGAGGTCGCCGCGGCGGGTGTCAAGCTGAACAACCGCAGCGCCCGCAAGATCGCCGAGAACACCAAGACGGTGCTGGTGGGCCGCGCCGACCTGCTCGGCCGCTACGTGGCCATCGACCTGGTGAACGAGGAGACGGGCGAGATCTACGCCGACGCCGGCGAAGAGCTGGCCGAAGCGCGCCTGGCCGCCATCGAGGAAGCCGGCATCACGGTGTTGCCGACGCTGGCGATCGACCAGTCGAACGGCCCCTGGATTCGCAACACCCTGGCAGTGGACAAGAACAGCGGCCGCGAGGACGCGCTGACGGACATCTACCGCGTCATTCGCCCCGGTGAGCCGCCGACGCCGGAGACGGCCGAGGCACTGTTCCGCGGCTTGTTCTTCGACGAGGGCCGCTACGACCTGTCCGCCGTCGGGCGGGTGAAGATGAACATGCGGCTGGGGATTGAGGTGGCCGACACGGTCCGCACGCTGCGCAAGGACGACATCCTGCGCACCGCCAAGATCATGTGCGAGCTGAAGGACGGCCGCGGCACGATCGACGACATCGACAACCTCGGCAACCGCCGGGTGCGCTCGGTGGGCGAGCTGATGGAGAATCAGTACCGCGTAGGCCTGCTTCGCATGGAGCGCGCCATCCGCGAGCGCATGGGCTCGGTGGACATCGACACGGTGATGCCGCACGACCTGATCAACGCCAAGCCGGCCGCGGCCGCGGTGCGCGAGTTCTTCGGCTCCTCGCAGCTGAGCCAGTTCATGGACCAGACCAACCCGCTCTCGGAAGTGACGCACAAGCGCCGCCTGTCCGCGCTTGGGCCAGGCGGCTTGACCCGTGAGCGCGCCGGGTTCGAGGTGCGCGACGTGCATCCGACGCACTACGGCCGTATCTGCCCGATCGAGACTCCGGAGGGGCCGAACATCGGCCTGATTAACTCGCTGGCCACCTACGCCAAGGTGAACAAGTACGGCTTCATCGAGACCCCTTACCGCCTGGTGAAGGACGGCACGGTGCAGGATGGCTGGAAGTACCTTTCCGCCATGGAGGAGGAGCGTCTTGTCGTGGCGCAGGCCGATGCGCCCACCGACGAGGTGAGGCGTTTCAGCCAGGAGCTGGTGTCGGTCCGCAACCGTGGCGATTTCCGGCTGGTCAAGCCTGAGGACGTGACGGCGGTGGACGTGTCGCCGCGCCAGCTGGTGTCGGTGGCGGCGGCGTTGATCCCCTTCCTGGAGAACGACGACGCGAACCGGGCGCTGATGGGTTCCAACATGCAGCGCCAGGCGGTGCCGCTGATCCGCGCCGACGCGCCGCTAGTAGGCACCGGGATGGAGGCCGCGGTGGCGCGGGACTCCGGCGCCACCATCATCGCCAAGCGGGCGGGCGTGGTGGACCAGATCGACGGTGCGCGCATCGTGGTGCGGGCTTCCGGCGAAGACGGCGCCACGGCCGGCGTCGATATCTACCGGCTGCGCAAGTACATGCGCTCCAACCAGTCCACCTGCATCAACCAGCGGCCGTTGGTGAGGGTTGGGGATCGTGTCGCGACCGGCGACATCATCGCTGACGGGCCGAGCACCGACCTGGGGGAGTTGGCGCTGGGCCGCAACGTGCTATGCGCGTTCATGCCCTGGAACGGCTACAACTTCGAGGACTCCATCCTCATCAGCGAGCGCATCGCACGCGACGACGTGTTCACCTCGATCCACATCGAGGAGTTCGAGGTCATGGCGCGGGACACCAAGCTGGGCCAGGAGGAGATCACCCGCGACATTCCCAACGTCGGCGAGGAGTCGCTCAAGAACCTCGACGAGGCGGGAATTGTCTATGTCGGCGCCGAGGTGAACCCGGGCGACATCCTGGTTGGCAAGGTGACGCCGAAGGGCGAAAGCCCGATGACCCCGGAAGAGAAGCTGCTCCGCGCCATCTTCGGCGAGAAAGCCTCCGACGTGCGGGACACCTCGCTCAAGCTGCCGCCGGGGGTGACCGGCACCATCGTGGACGTGCGCGTGTTCAGCCGGCGCGGCGTGGACAAGGACGAGCGCGCCATGGCGATCGAGCGTTCCGAGATCGAGCGGCTGGCCAAGGACCGCGACGACGAGCGCGCGATCCAGGAGCGGTCGTTCGGCAACCGGTTGCAGGAAAAGTTGCTGGGCCGCAAGGCTGCCAGCGGCTTCAAGGGCATCAGGGCCGGCACCGACCTGACGACGGAAGTGCTCAGCGAGTATAGCCGCGGCAACTGGCGCAACATCACCGTCCAGGACGACGGGGTGATGGCCGAGATCGAGACGCTCAAGCGTGAGTTCGACGTGGCGGTGGGCAAGATTACGGCGCGCTTCGACGGCAAGGTGGAAAAGCTGCAAAGGGGCGACGAGCTGCCGCCCGGCGTGATGAAGATGGTCAAGGTCTTCGTCGCGGTGAAGCGCAAGCTGCAGCCCGGCGACAAGATGGCCGGACGCCATGGCAACAAGGGCGTGGTCTCCCGCGTGACGCCGCTGGAGGACATGCCGTTCCTGGAGGACGGCACGCCGATCGACCTCGTGCTCAACCCGCTTGGCGTGCCAAGCCGGATGAACGTCGGGCAAATCCTGGAGACGCACCTGGGCTGGGCCTGCGCCAACCTCGGCCGCCAGGTGGGCGAGCTGGTGGAGGAGTACCGCCGGACCGGCGAGCACCGGCAGGCGCTGCTGGACCGACTGCGCGACATCTATGGCGAGCAGGAGTTCGCCGAGCAAATCGAGCCGATGAACAACGATCAGCTGATGGAGCTGTCGGACAACCTGAAGAAGGGCATTCCGATCGCCACTCCGGTGTTCGACGGCGCCCGCATGTCGGACATCGAGGGCATGCTGACCAAGGCCGGGCTCGCCACGTCTGGCCAGGTGTCACTGACTGATGGGCGCACGGGAGAGATCTTCGAGCGCAAGGTGACGGTCGGCTACATATACATGCTCAAGCTGCACCATCTGGTGGATGACAAGATCCACGCCCGGTCGATCGGGCCTTACTCGCTCGTCACACAGCAGCCGCTGGGCGGCAAGGCGCAGTTCGGCGGACAGCGTTTCGGCGAGATGGAGGTTTGGGCGCTCGAAGCCTATGGGGCAGCCTACACCTTGCAGGAAATGCTGACGGTGAAGTCGGACGACGTGTCGGGCCGCACCAAGGTCTACGAGGCAATCGTGCGCGAGCAGGACAACTTCGAGGCCGGCATCCCGGAAAGCTTCAACGTGCTGGTCAAGGAGCTGAAGAGCCTCGGCCTTAACGTCGATTTGGACACCGTTGCCTAGTATTGCAGGGGTTCTGCTCCTGCATCCCACCAGAGGACAGCCGTCCTTTGGACACCTGATGAGAGGGGTGCAGGGGACGACTGTCCCTTGCCGGGTCCAGGGCGGAGCCCTGGCCTTCCTTTGGAGGTTCCTATGAACGAACTGATGAAGATTCTCGGCCAGGCCGGCACTGCCGCGACCTTTGACCAGATCAAGATCCAGATGGCCTCCCCGGAGCAAATCCGCTCCTGGTCCTATGGCGAGATAAAGAAGCCGGAGACCATCAACTACCGCACCTTCAAGCCGGAGCGGGACGGTCTGTTCTGCGCCCGCATCTTCGGGCCGATCAAGGATTACGAGTGCCTGTGCGGCAAGTACAAGCGCATGAAGTTCCGCGGCATCATCTGCGAGAAGTGCGGCGTGGAGGTCACGCTGCAGAAGGTGCGGCGAGAGCGCATGGGCCATATTGAGCTGGCCTCGCCGGTGGCGCACATCTGGTTCCTCAAGAGCCTGCCCAGCCGCATCGGCCTGATGGTTGATCTGACGCTGAAGGAACTCGAGAAAATCCTGTATTTCGAGAGCTACGTCGTGCTCGACCCCGGCGTCACGGATATGAAGAAGCACCAGTTGCTGACCGAGGACATGCTGGAAGCCAAGCAGGACGAGTTCGGCGACGAGTTCCAGTACGGCATCGGCGCCGAGGCCATCAAGAAAATCCTGACCGGCATCGACATCCAGGCCGACAAGGTGCGCCTGCGCGCCGAGCTGAAGGAGACCAACTCCGAAGCCAAGCGCAAGAAGCTGGTCAAGCGACTCAAGCTGATCGAGGCATTCGGCGAAAGCGGCGCGCAGCCGGCATGGATGATCCTGGACGTCGTGCCGGTGATCCCGCCCGAGCTGCGTCCGCTGGTGCCATTGGATGGTGGGCGCTTCGCTACTTCCGACTTGAACGATTTGTATCGCCGGGTCATCAACCGCAACAACCGCCTGAAGAGGCTGATTGAGCTGCGCGCGCCGGACATCATCGTGCGCAACGAGAAGCGCATGCTGCAGGAATCGGTGGACGCGCTGTTCGACAACGGCCGCCGCGGCCGGGCCATCACGGGCGCCAACAAGCGCCCGCTGAAGTCGCTGTCCGACATGCTGAAGGGCAAGCAGGGCCGCTTCCGCCAGAACCTGCTCGGCAAGCGGGTGGACTACTCCGGCCGCTCAGTTATCGTGGTTGGCCCGGAGCTGAAGCTGCACCAGTGCGGCTTGCCGAAGAAGATGGCGCTCGAGCTGTTCAAGCCGTTCATCTACTCCAAGCTGGAGAAGTATGGCCACGCCACCACCATCAAGGCTGCCAAGCGGATGGTGGAGAAGGAGCGTCCTGAAGTCTGGGACATCCTGGAGGAGGTCATCCGGGAGCATCCGGTAATGCTCAACCGCGCCCCCACGCTGCATCGCCTGGGCATCCAGGCGTTCGAGCCGGTGCTGATCGAGGGCAAGGCGATCCAGCTGCACCCGCTGGTCTGCACCGCTTTCAACGCGGACTTCGACGGCGACCAGATGGCGGTCCATGTGCCGCTCAGCCTGGAAGCGCAGCTGGAGGCCCGCGTGCTGATGATGAGCACCAACAACATCCTCAGCCCTGCCAACGGCAAGCCGATTATCGTGCCGAGCCAGGATATCGTGCTCGGGCTTTATTACATGAGCCTGGAGACGGCCGAGTTCCGCGTCGCCAAGGACCAGGAATGCCCAGCGTTCGGCACCATCGGCGAGATCGAGTTCGCGCTCAGCGCCGGGGCCGTGCATCTGCACGACAAGATCCGCGCCCGTTATGACGCGGTGGACGCAGACGGCAACCGCGTGCGGTCCATCATGGTCACGACGCCGGGCCGCATGCTGATCGCCCAGATCCTGCCCAAGCACTCGAACGTGCCGTTCAGCCTGATCAACCGCCAGCTGACCAAGAAGAACGTGTCCGACGTGATCGACGCGGTGTACCGCCACTGCGGCCAGAAGCAATGCGTGATCTTTGCCGACCGGCTGATGGGCTTGGGCTTCGGCCAGGCCGCGAAGGCCGGGCTGAGCTTCGGCAAGGACGATCTGATCATTCCAGACAACAAGTGGGAGCTGATCGGCAAGACTAAGGACGAGGTCAAGGAGTTCGAGCAGCAGTATCAGGATGGGCTGATCACCGCCGGCGAGCGATACAACAAGGTGGTCGATAGCTGGTCCCGCTGCACCGACGAAGTCGCAGCCGCCATGATGAAGGAGATCAGCAAGCAGGAGGTGGGCGTTCCCACCAACTCCGTGTGGATGATGTCCCACTCCGGCGCACGCGGCTCGCCGGCGCAGATGCGGCAGCTGGCGGGAATGCGCGGACTGATGGCCAAGCCTTCCGGCGAGATCATCGAGCAGCCGATCATCGCCAACTTCAAGGAAGGCCTGACCGTGCTGGAGTATTTCAACTCCACCCACGGCGCTCGCAAAGGCTTGGCCGACACCGCGCTCAAGACCGCCAACTCCGGCTACCTGACCCGGCGGCTCGTGGACGTGGCGCAGGACTGCATCATCCATGAGGAGGATTGCGGTACCGAGCGCGGCCTTACCGTCCGTCCCGTGATGGACGGCGGCGAGGTGGTGGCGTCGCTCTCCGAGCGCACCCTGGGCCGCACCACGGCCGAGGACGTGATCGACACCGTCACCGGCGCGGTGATCGTGCCGAACAACACGCTGATCGAAGAGACGCAAGCCGAGTTGATCGAGCGTGCCGGGGTGGAGCAAGTGAAGATCCGCTCCGTCCTGACCTGCGAGGCGGCGATAGGCGTGTGCGGCCATTGCTACGGGCGCGACCTTGCCCGCGGCACGCCGGTGAACATCGGCGAGGCAGTGGGCGTCATCGCGGCGCAGTCGATCGGCGAGCCTGGCACCCAGCTCACCATGCGCACCTTTCACATCGGCGGCGCGGCGCAGCGTGGGGCCGAGGTCTCCAACGTGGAGGCCAGCCATGACGGCACGATCTCGTTGAAGAACCGCGTCGTGGTGGAGAACAGCCAGAAGCTCCAGGTCGTGATGTCGCGCAACTGCGAGATCGTGCTCACGGACGAGAAAGGCCGGGAGCGTGCCCGCTTCCGCGTGCCCTATGGCGCACGCCTGCTGTCCGACGATGGCCAGGCTGTCACCCGCGGGCAGAAGCTGGCGGAGTGGGACCCCTACACCCTGCCGATCATCACGGAGCGCGCCGGCACTGTCGAATACCTGGACATGCTGGATGGCGTTACGCTGGTCGAGAAGGTGGACGAGGTCACCGGGCTCACTTCCCGCGTGGTGGTGGACTACAAGCAGATGACGAAGGGCGTCGATCTGCGCCCCCGCTTGCAGCTGAAGGACGAGAAGGGCGAGGTGCTGAAGCTGCCGAACGGGGCGGAGGCACGCTATTTCCTCAATCCCGACTCGATCCTGTCGGTAGACAACGGCGCGGTGGTGCATGCCGGCGACGTGCTGGCCCGCATCCCGCGCGAAGGCAGCAAGACGCGCGACATTACCGGCGGTCTGCCGCGGGTGGCGGAGCTGTTCGAGGCGCGCAAGCCGAAGGACAACGCGATCATCGCGGAGATCGACGGCCGGGTGGAGTTCGGCAAGGACTACAAGGCCAAGCGCCGGATCATCGTCAAGAACGACGAGACGGGCGAGGAGAGCGAGTCCTTCGTGACCAAGGGCAAGCACGTCTCGGTGCAGGAGGGCGACTTCGTCCGCCGCGGCGACCCGTTGGTGGATGGCCCCCGCGTGCCGCACGACATCCTGCGCGTGCTGGGAGTGGAGGCGTTGAGCGACTACTTGGTCAACGAGATCCAGGACGTGTACCGGTTGCAGGGCGTGAAGATCAACGACAAGCACATCGAGGTGATCGTCCGCCAGATGCTGCAGAAGGTCGAGATCACCGAGCCCGGCGATACGACGTTCCTGACCGGCGAGCAGGTGGACCGCATCGAGTTCGATGCGGAGAACGCCAAGCTGCAGGCCGATGACCGTCCGGCTGTGGCCACTCCGGTGTTGCAGGGCATCACGAAGGCGAGCCTGCAGACCCACAGCTTCATCAGCGCCGCCTCCTTCCAGGAGACGACGCGGGTGCTGACCGAAGCCGCCACCGCGGGCAAGGTCGATACGCTGAACGGGCTGAAGGAGAACGTGATCGTCGGGCGGCTGATCCCGGCGGGCACGGGCAGCGTGATGAACAAGCTTCGCCAAGTCGCGGCACGCCGGGACCAGGCCCGGGCGGTGCCGGGGCAGGTGGAGACGCCGCAGATCACGGGGCGGCAGGCGGCAGAGTGATCTTAGGGGCGGAGCGGTTGCTCCGCCCCGCATTCTCCGACAAGCCTCGCCAGGCATGGCCAGGACGGCGCAGCTAAACTCTCTGACTCGAGGCCGTGTTCGTGACTGATATCTTGCCTGATCGACTGTCCACAAACCCCGCCAGCCCGCACCACGACGCACAAGCGCTCTCACGCGGGATCGGCATCCGCTTGAATGGCGTCGAGAAGACGACCGTCGAGGAATACTGCATCAGCGAGGGCTGGGTTCGCGTGTCGGTTGGCAAGACGGTCGACCGCCGTGGCAACCCGCTCACGCTGAAGCTGAATGGGATTGTCGAACCATACTACCGCGATGGAGCAGCCGATCCTTTGCCGTCGTAAGAAACCTTGAATGGGCCACCGATGCACCGCCGTTTTACTTGCAGCATCTCTCGCCGGTTGTGGGCTGGCGGTTCCGCCCGCTGATACGGCGCGGTTGCCGCCAGGCGTGTTCGGCCCGTCGGACCAAGATTTGCCCGCCGCGCTCTATGCCCAGTATGCGTTCAGCGATCCTGCCCGCACCTACGGCAACCCGGTGGCTGGCGCCGAGGCCGTGCTGGCGATGGACTACTTGGCCGGTGAGCTGAACACGAGCCCGCGCTGGGCCAACCTCGATGGCCTCACGCAGGAAGAGCTGCTCCTGGGCCGGCTGGAAACCCGCAAGGCCGTCGGCATCGCCTTCGGTGCGCCCTCGCAACTCATAGTCGACAGCCTGGTCGCCGCCCGCAATGCCCTGGCTTCTGGCGACAGCAACGCTGCGGAGCAAGCCTTGGCCAACCCGGCGTTCCCGGCAGGCGGGGCGCAGACCATCAAAGCCTTGGCAAACCTGCCCTATATCCAAGTGGCTAGCCTGGCCGCGCAACATGCCGCCAGCGAAATGTCCGGCGTCGGTGACGGAGGCGGCAACCAACTGCCCTGAAGGATTGCCTTACGCCGGTTCGGCCACCCGCATCGCCGACAGGATCGCGCCGATCTCCGGCCGGCATGACCCGCAATTGGTTCCAGCCGCGGTCGCCCGGCTTATCTCGTCCACGCTGCGCGCGCCGGCGATGACGGCGGCCCGGATCGCGCCCGCACCCACGCCCATGCAGACGCAGATGGACGGCTCCGGCGCTGCCCCATCCGCCCGGCGTCCGGCCAGCAGGGCACGGCGTTCCAGCGGCTCGATCATGTCATGGGCGAACAGCTCCATCAGCCAGTCGCGCGGCGGCAGGGTGTGGTCCGGCCCGGTGAACACGCAAGCCTGCAACCGGCCAGCCTCCAGCCGGGCGGCACGGAACACGCCAGCCGCCGGGTCGCGCAGCGCCATCCATCCGGCCGGCCCGCCCAGCGCCGCAACCAGCCCGTCATGCGCCGCGCCAGGCTCACCTGATCCTGCCAGCTCATGCCGCCAGACCTGGCCTTCCAGCGGGATCACGGCGCACCAGGGCGCGGCGCCGGGGCTCATGGGCCGGCGCGCCATGGCGAAGCCGTGCCAGCCCATCGCGGCGCGGCGCACTCGCACCGGCGTGTGCTTGAACTCCGGCTGCCCGCTCACCGGGTCAGCTGCCGGATTGACTGCGCTGTTGACCCGGGCGGCGATGCAGAACTGCGCCGTCCAGTGCATGGGGGCGAACACGGTGCCCCGGCGCAGCCCGCGGTCGTGCCGAAGGCGCAGGATGCCGCTGCCCCAGGCGCTTTCGACCACCGCCAGGTCGCCGTCCTGCAACGCCGGCAGGTCGTCCGGGTGGACAGACAGCTCCGGCTCCGGCGTGTGGCGGAACAGCCGGGGCGATTTCCCGGTCCGCGTCATGGTGTGCCACTGGTCCCGCAGCCGCCCCGTCATCAGCGCCAGCGGCCATTCCGCGCTGGTGGCGTTGGCCGGCGGGCGGGGCGGGGTCGGCACCATGCGGGCGCGCCCCGTCGGGGTCGGGAAGCCGCCGCGGGCGAACAGGCGCGAGGTGGCGATGCGCTTGGCCGGGCGCGGCCAGCGGGCGGGCTGCATGGCGGCATACTCGGCGTCGCTCAGCCCGGCGAGGGCGCTGATGTCGAACAGCCGGACACCATCGTTGCCGGCGCCGGACAGCCGTGCATGCTCGCGAAACACGTCAGCCGAATTGCGCCAGGCGAAGGCCGCGCCATGGCCAAGCCGGGCCGCCACCTGCGAGATCATCCACCAATCCGCCCGGGCCTCGCCCGGAGGCGGAAGGAACGGGCGCTGGCGGCTGATCACGCGCTCGCTGTTGGTGACGGTGCCGTCCTTCTCGCCCCAGGCGAGGGCGGGCAGCCGGACATGGCCGAAGCCCACGGTGTCGTTGTTGGCAGCCCATTCGGAGACGGCCAGGAAGTCGCACTGCGCCATCGCCGCCCGCACCCGGTCGCCGTTCGGCATGGACACGGCCGGGTTGGTGCCCATGACCCAGAGCGCCCGCACCCGCTTCTCCGCCACCGCCTCGAACAGCGACACGGCCTTTAGTCCCGGCGACGTGGCCAGGTTCGGCGCGCCCCAGAACTCCCGCAGCAGCGCGAGATCTCCGGGCCGGCCGAACTCCAGGTGCCCGGCGAGCAGGTTGGACAGCGCTCCCACCTCGCGCCCACCCATGGCGTTAGGCTGCCCGGTGACGCTGAATGGACCCGCGCCAGGCTTGCCGACCCGGCCGGTCAGCAGGTGGACGTTGATGATCGCGCTGACCTTGTCCACCCCGGAGCTGGACTGGTTCACGCCCTGGCTGAACAGCGTCACGGTTTTCGCGGTGCGGGCGAACAGCTCGAAGAACGCCGTGACCTCTGCTTGCCGCAGCCCGCAGGCGGCGGCCACCTCTGCCACGGTCCCACCGACGGCCACCGCGTCCTCCAGATCATCCAGGAAGGCAGCGTAGGCGCGGTCGGTCCGGCCGCTGCGGTGCAGGTAGCGCAGCAACCCGGCGAACAGCGCCACGTCCGTGCCGGGCGCTAAGGCGAGGTGCATGTCTGCGCCCTCGCAGGTGGCGGTGCGGCGCGGGTCGATCACCACCACGCGCATGTCCGGCCGGGCCGTGCGGGCGGCGGCGATGCGCTGAAACAGCACCGGGTGGCACCAGGCGGTGTTGCTGCCCACCAGCACCAGCAAATCGGCCAGTTCCAGGTCCTCGTAGATGCCGGGCACGATGTCCTCGCCGAACGCCCGGCGGTGCCCGGCGACGGCGGAGGACATGCACAGGCGCGAGTTGCTGTCGATGTTGCCGGTGCCGAGAAAGCCTTTCGCCAACTTGTTGGCGGCGTAATAGTCCTCGGTCAGCAACTGGCCTGAGACATACAGCGCCACGCTGTCCGGGCCGTGCTCGGCGATCGTGTCGCGGAACGCGGTCGCCACCCGGTCGAGTGCCGCGTCCCAGCTAGCCGGCACGCCGTCGATCTCCGGGCGGAGCAGCCGGTTCTGGTGGGACAGCGTCTCGCCAAGCGCCGTGCCCTTGACGCAGAGCCGGCCGAAATTGGCCGGGTGCAACGGGTCGCCGGCCACGGTGGCGGATTCCGGCCCGGTCGCGGTGGCCATCACGCCACATCCCACCCCGCAATAGGGGCAGGTGGTGCGGACGGAGACGGATTCGGGGGTGGCTTCCACCCTCACCCAATCCTCTCCAACGCGAAATGGGCTTTGCTCTGCTCCCTCTCCCTCGGGGAGAGGGCCGGGGTGAGGGAGCTTTGCCCCATCAATACACGTCGCGCAGGTAGCGGCCCTGCTTGGCCATGCCGGTGATCCAGTCCTTGGCGCCGGCTTCGTGCAGCCCGCCCTGCGCCATCGCGACCTCGCGCAACGCCGTGTCCACGTCCTTGGCCATCCGCATGGCATCGCCGCAGACGTAGAAGTGCGCGCCGTCCTGCATCCACTGCCAAAGGTCGGCCGCGTGCTCGCGCATCTTGTCCTGCACGTACACCTTCTTGGCCTGGTCCCGCGACCAGGCCGTGTCCAGCCGGGATAGCGTGCCCTCGGCCATCCAGGCCTTCAGCTGGTCGGCGAACAGGAAGTCCGTGGCCTCGTGCTGGTCGCCGAAGAACAGCCAGGACCGCCCCTGGTGCTTCTGCGCCGCCCGTTCCTGCAAGAAGGCGCGGAACGGAGCGATGCCGGTGCCGGGGCCGACCATGATGACAGGTATGGCTGGGTCCGCAGGGAGGCGGAAATGGCTGACCTGGATGTTGGCCAGGATCTGCCCGTGCACCGCCGCCCGGTGCGCCAGGAACGACGACGCGATGCCGTGGCGCAGCCGGCCCCGGCGCTCCGCCTTGACCACGCCTACGCAGAGATGCACCTGGCCCGGTTCGGCCTGGATGCTGGATGCGATGGAATACAGGCGCGGCTTGAGCGCCGGCAGGGCTTTCACCAGGTCCCACAACCGGGGCCGGGCGGAGGGGAACGCCTCCAGCAAGTCGAGCAGGTCGGCATGTTCCGGCTCTGCGCCGTCCTCGCCGTCGGCCAGGCGGCGCAGGCCGGCGGCGTCGTCCGGGTTGGTGGCGGAGGCGGCCAGGAGCTCGAGCGCACGGTCCATCGGCCGGGCGATATCGACCTGCCACGCCAGCGCGTCCCGGGCGGTCCGCATCGTGTTGTCCGGGCAGTGCACCAGTTCGTCGCCGAACGCGCCCAGGATGCTGAGGCAGGCATCCACCAGCTCAGGGTCATTGGGAGCGCAAATGCCGATGGAGTCGCCCGGCTCGTAGGTCAGGCCGGAGGGCGACAGGTCGATCTTGACATGGCGCACGTCCTTGGCCGATCGGTCACCGGTCAGCCGGTCTGCCGCCAGCACGCGCACAGGCATCCCCAGCGGCGCAGCAGGCGCCGCGGACTCGGCCGCGGGCGGGGCCATGGCGACGGAGTCGGCCGGGCGCTCGGCCAGCAGCTCCTTGACCTTCTTGCTGGTCGGCTTGGAGCCGGGCACGCAGAGCGAGGCGGAAGTTTCCTTGCCGCTGGCCAGCGCCTCGGCATAGGTCTGGCATAAGTAGCCGCACTGGCCGCAATCCAGCTGCGCCATTGCCGCCATCAGCTTGCGCTCGAACGGACGGCCCTCGGCCAGGCCCATGCGCTCGTCCATCTCCATCGCCGGGTCATGCCAGGGGAAGTCCTCCTCCACCGCCGCCACTGACCCGGCGACCGACATGCCGGCGTCCCCGCCCGCGCTGCCGCCATACAGCCCGGCCAGGAAGCCGTTGAGCCAGGAGCGTTGCGCGGAGGAGAACGGCGCGTTCTCGGGAATCAGCGGGCTGCCCCCGCCGGACAGGCCACCAGACAAGGCGTTCATGCGTCGGCTCCGGCCACGAGTGCGAACAGGGCGGCGTCGCTCTGGGCGGCGGACCAAGCCTGGAAGCCCTCGTCGCCGCTCCGTTCGGCCTTCCAGGCGGAGAGCAGGTTCAGCACCAGCGGCGGCAGCTCGTCCGCCGCGATCGCCGGGCGGATCAGCCGGCCGATCGCCTGGTGCGCCCCTGCGCCGCCGCCGACGTGAAGGTCATAGCCCTCCACGACGTCCTCGCCGCGGTCCACCTTGGCGCCAAGCAGGCCGATATCGGCGATGTAGTGCTGAGCGCAGGAGTTGTGGCAGCCGGTCAGGTGGATGTTGACCGGGCTGTCGATGTCGATGCGCTGCTCCAGCCACTCCACCAGGGAGGCGGCGTGGCCCTTGGTGTTGGAGGCGGCGAACTTGCACCCGGCGCTGCCCGTGCACGCCACCAGCCCGGTGCGCAGCGGCCCGGCGTCATGCCCCAGCCCGAGCGCCTCGATGGCGGCCAAGGCGTCAGGCATCCGCTCGTCCGGGATGTCGGAGATCAGCAAGTTCTGCCACACGGTCAGCCGGATGACGCCGGAGCCGAAGCGGTCGGCGATGTGCGCCAGCCCGTGCATGCGCTCGGCCGTGATGCGGCCCACCGGCACCACCACGCCGACGTAGGATAAGCCTTGCTGCTTCTGCCGGTGCACGCCGACATGCGCGCTGCGGGACTGCGGCGGCGTGGGCAGCATCGCCTCGGGCGGCACGCGGGTGAGCTTGCGGCCCATCTCGTCCTCGACCGCGGCGAGGAACTTGTCGAAGCCCCAGGCATCCAGCACGTATTTCAGCCGCGCCTTGGTCCGGTCGCTGCGGTCCCCGTTGGCGATGAACACCCGCAGGATCGCGTCGCACACCGGCGTCGTCTCCGCCGGGGTCACGATTACGCCGGTCTGGCGGGCGAAGTCCTTGTGCCCGGTGATGCCGCCGAGCGCCAGGCGGTAGTAAACGCCCGGCTCCACGCCGAAGCCCTCCGCGACCGGCACGGCGGTGAAGGCGATGTCGTTGGTGTCCTCCAGCACCGGCACCACGCCGGAGCCGTCGAACGCGATGTTGAACTTGCGCGGCAGGCCGAACAACTCGCGGTGGTTCAGGATGTGGTGGTGGATGCGGCGGGCGTCCGGGCGGGTGTCGATCAGCTCCTGCACGTCGATCCCGGCGGTCGGGCTGCCGGTGACGTTGCGCACGTTGTCCGCGCCCGCGCCGCGCGAGGTCAGCCCGATGTCGGCCAGCCGGGTCAGCACCTCGGGCGCGGCTGCTGCGCCGATCTCGCGTATCTGCAGGTTGGCGCGGGTGGTCACGTCCGCGTAGCCGCCGCCCATCTCCGCCGCGATATCCGCCACGCCGCGGAACTGCAGCGAGTTGATGATGCCGCCCGGCATCCGCAGCCGGCACATGAAGCTGGCCTGCGCGGGCGCCACGAAGAACAGGCCCTGGTACTTGGTCAGGAACACGTCCGTGCCCTTGGGGAACTTGCCCTCGGCCGCGAGGGCGCTGATCTCGCTGAAGCGGTCGAGCGGGTTCTTCTTCCGCTTGGCCTCCTCCTCCGGCGCCAGCTTCTTGCCTTCGGCCAGCTGCCTGTCCTGCGCCACCCGTTGCAGGTCGTTTGGGTCGGTGGCCTCCTCAGCGCCGCCGCCGGCCAGCGGGCCGCGCTTGGCGTCCACCCCGGCCATGAAGCCCTTGAGGTATTCCTGCTGCTCGGTCGAGAACGGCTGATCGGTCATGCGGCCCACTCCGCGGGCATGAATGCGGGCCCGAACGGCAAGCTGCCGCGTGCCGGCCCGATCCGCCGCCCTTCCTTGATGAGGTTGAGGTACCAGGCTGCGTCCGTGGTCTCGCCATACAGCATGGCCCCCACCAGACGGTCGTCACGCACGACGAGCCGGCGGTACTGCCCGGCCTCGCCATCATCCAGCACGATCGAGTCAGCGCCCTCGATCTCGCCCGCCGACCACACGCCGGCGCCGGCCACCTTCAGCGCCGTTGCGTCCGATACGGGCACGTAGCGCGCGTCCTGCCCGAGGATGGCGGCGGCGGCCACCTCCGCCTGCGCGAAGGAGGGAGCGACCAGGCCGACGCACTGCCCGCCATGCTCGGCGCACTCGCCGATGGCGTGGATCGCCGGGTCGGCTGTCCGCATGGCGTCGTCCACCAGCACGCCGCGGTTGACCGGCAGGCCGGCGGCGCGGGCCAGTTCCGCATGGGGCCGGATACCGACCGCCATCACCACGATGCGCGCAGGGATGCGGGTCCCGTCCGCCAGCAGCACGGCGTCCTCCTCAATGGACACGGTGCGGGCCTGGGTGATGACGGCGATGCCGAGGCCGGCCAGCCGCCGCTGCAGCAACCGGGCCGCCCCGTCGTCCAGTTGGCGCTCCATCAGCCGGTCCACCGCGTGCAGCACCGTCACGGACATGCCCCGGCGCGCTAGCCCGGCCGCGGCCTCCAGCCCCAGCAGCCCGCCGCCGATCACCACGGCGTCCCCGCCCGCCGCGGCGTGGGCGATCATCTGCTGCACGTCGCCCAGGGTGCGGTACATCAGCACGCCCGGCCGGTCCGCGCCGGGCAGCGGCAGCCGCACCGGGTTGGCGCCGGTCGCCAGCACCAGCGCGTCATAAGCGATTCGTTCGCCCGAATGCAGCACGGCCTGGCGCGCGCCGCGGTCCAGCGAATCAACCCTGGTGTCCGGCCGCCAGCCGATGCGGCGCTCGTCCAGGTGGGCCGGGGGATGGGTGGTGAGCGCGGCCTCGTCCAGGTCGCCGGCGAGGAATTGACTGAGCGCCACCCGGTTGTACGGGTGGGTTGGCTCGGCCCCGACTAGGGTCACGGCAGCGCCGCCCTTGGCCAGGCAGTCGGCGCAACGGGCCCCGGCTGGGCCAGCGCCGACGACGACGACGCGACGGGCGGTGTCAGTGGTCATGCCGCTGTTATAGCGACAGCTTGTGCAATGCGAAACTGCTACGAGCAAATATGAAGCAGAAAACTCTCTAACTGCCTTTTGAACAAGCAATACGCTGCGGTTTTGCCTAGTTAATCAGCAGAGAATGCCCCGTCATCTCGGGTGGCTGGTCCACCCCCATGAGGGCGAGCAGCGTTGGCGCCAAGTCGGCCAGCCGACCGTTCCGCAGCTTTACGCCTGGCTGGCCCGCCAGTAGCACGGGCACTGGATTGGTGGTGTGTGCCGTATGCGGCTCGCCTGTCTCCGAGTCCCGCATCAGCTCGCAGTTGCCATGGTCGGCGGTGACCAGCAAGGTGCCGCCCTGGGCCGCGATGGCGTCCGCGATGGCGCCCAGCCCAGCGTCCACCGCCTCCACCGCCGCGACCGCGGCGGGCAGGCTGCCGGTGTGGCCCACCATGTCCGGATTGGCGAAGTTCAGCACCACCAGGTCGAACCGGCCCGTCCCGATCGCCTCCACGGCGCGCCGGGTCAACTCGGGGGCGCTCATCTCCGGCTGCAAGTCGTAGGTGGCGACCTTGGGGGAGGGCACCATGATGCGCTCCTCGCCGTCGAACGGCTGCTCCCGGCCGCCGTTGAGGAAGTAGGTGACGTGCGGGTACTTCTCCGTCTCGGCCATACGCAACTGGCGGCGTCCGGCGCGGCTGACCGTCTCGCCCAGGATGGCCGCCATGGAGTGCGGCGCGAACACGGCATCCATCAGCGGCGCGAGCTGGTCGCCGTAGCGCGTCATGCCGACGGCCGCGGCGAGCGCCGGCGGAGTGCGTGGGAAACCTGCGAACGCCGGGTCGAGCAGGGCGGCCAGGAGTTCGCGGATGCGGTCGGCGCGGAAGTTGAACGACAGCAGCCCGTCGCCCGCCGCCATGCCGCCGTAGTCCCCGATGGCGGCGGGCAGAATGAACTCGTCGGTGATGCCGCCGGCATAGGCGGCGTCGATGCACGCGGCGGCGGTGGCGAAGCGCGCGCCGTCGGCCCCAGCGATGGCGGCATAGGCCCGGCTCACCCGTTCCCAGCGGTTGTCGCGGTCGAGCGCGTAGTAGCGGCCGCAAACGGTGGCGATCCGCGCACCTTCGGGCAGCGCCGCCTCCAGCGCCGCTACGAACCCGGCGGCGCTGCGCGGCGGCGTGTCCCGCCCATCGGTGAAGGCGTGCACCCGCACGGGAATGCCCTCCGCCGCCAGGATGCGGGCCAGCGCCACGGCATGGTCCTGGTGCGCGTGCACCCCGCCATCCGATGCCAGCCCCATCAGGTGGCACGCACCCCCGCTCCGGCGCAACGCCTCGATCAGCCCGCGCAGGGCCGCAGCCTGGGCCAGCGAGCCGTCCGCGATGGCGCGGGCGATGCGCGGCAGTTCCTGCATCACCACCCGCCCCGCGCCGATGTTGAGGTGCCCCACCTCCGAGTTGCCCATCTGCCCGTCCGGCAGGCCCACGTCGGCGCCGGAGGTGCGCAGGAACGCATGGGGTCCGGCGGCCCAGAGCCGGTCGTAGTTGGGGACCCGCGCCTGCCGCACCGCGTTGTCCCTACGGTCCTCGCGCCAGCCCCAGCCGTCCAGGATCATCAGCATGGCGATGGGCATTCACGGCTCCTTCGGGTGGACGATGGGCGGCCAGGCGCTGCTGGAAGCGCTATTCTCCGCCGCAAGTCGAAACCAAGCGTTAATTCTTCCTCGCATAGTGTCACGCGGCGCAGGGCGCGCGGCAAATCGCGGGGAGCGAACGACATGAGCGGAAGTTCAAGCATAGGGGCGAGCGCACCGCTGCCGGTAGGCAGCCTCGCCATTCCCGGCGTCAAAGGCAACGCCAGCGGCGCTGCCGTGGCATCGAAGACCGGCGACGGATCGAGCGGCGGCGATACGACCAGCACGGTTGCCAACGCGAACGGCTCCACCACGACCACGGTCACCAGCGCTTCCGGCGCGGTCGTCTCCGTCTCCACCACGCCAGCCGCCAGCGCGTCGTCCGGTGGGTCGGCCGGGCTGTTAAACCTCACTGCCTGAACGGCCTGCGGCTCACGGCCTGCCGCCGCGGTGGTAGGGGTGGCCGGCCGCGATCGAGCGTGCCCGGAACAGCTGCTCCGCCAGCATCGGGCGGACAAGCAGGTGCGGCCATGTCATTGCGCCGAAGGACAAGGCGGCGTCGGCCCGTCCAAGCACGGCGGCATCCAACCCCTCAGCCCCACCGACCAGGAAGCAGAGCGGGCGCGACAGGCCGAGCCAGCGTTCCAGCGATGCGGCCAGGCCCATGCTGTCCGGCGCAGCGCCGCCGCCGTCCAGCGCCACGGCGAAGGCCTGGGCGGGCAGGGCGGCCAGCAACGCCGCCGCTTCCCGCCGCTTCAGCTCCGCCGGCGCGCCGTGGCCGTCGGGCACCTCCGTCACCTGCATCGGCGGGCGCAACCGGGCGTTGTAGCGGGCGAACAGCACCGCTTCCGGCCCGGCGCGCAACTTGCCTACCGCAATCAGCCGCACCCGTGTTGCGCCGGCATGGCGGTTCGGGACATAGCGGACATGGAACAACGAGGAACTACCCCGTGCGCCGTCATGCCCTGCTCGCCGCCTTGCTGCTGGGTGCCGCCGCACCCGCCATCCCCACCGGCAAGGTGGCGCTGACGGCCCGGCCCGGCACGCCGCTGGACCACACCGCCCGCCAGGTCGCCGCAGCCGATGTCAGCGACGGCGGGCCGCGCGCGCTGCTGCTGCTGGGCAGCCAGCGCCTGGGCACGGCCGGCGTCGGACCCGTCCTGTTCGTTGAAGTGCAGTCCGAGCGGGCTTGCGGGTCCGCCGGCTGCTCCGTCTCGATCTACCTTCCCGGCAAGACCGGCTGGACCAAGGTGCTGGACGCGGTCAGCGGCGCCGTCATCGTGGACCCGGCGCAGCACCGCGGCATGCACGACCTGCTGGTGAACGACACCGACCGCTGGGTCTGGAACGGCCAGACCTACATCGATACGGTGCCCGCCCCGGCCGTGGACCTGCGCCCGCACCGCCATCCTACCAGAACTCGGTCCCGGGCGACCCCTTGAACGGCCCGATCAGATTTGGCGTGATCCAGCCGCCATAGAAGCCGCCGGGCTGCGGGCTGGCCTGCTCGTCCCCCACGAAGCAGGCCTCCATCGGCGCGGCATAGATCGCCACATGGTCCCGCAGCGCCGCGAACGCGCCCGTCGGCTCCGGGTAGCTCCACCCGGCGTCCGGCACGGTGCGCCCGCCGCCGCGCACGCTCCAATACCGGGCGCGGCCCTTCCATTCGCAGAACGAGGTGCGCGGGCTGGCGACCAGCGCACCTGGCACGAACCCGTCCGGCGGCAGGTAGTAGGTCGGCGGGTGCGTAGTCTCCAGCACGCGGAACGCGGCGGTGGTGTCCGCGACCGTCTCGCCGCCCAGCACGATGCGGATGCGCTGCGGCACCGGCTCCAGCCGGGGTGGGCGCGGATAGTCGCCCACGCGCTCGGGCGTCATGCGGCCGGCTCCGCGGTGATTTCGTCCAGCTCCGGCTCGTCCAGGTCTGGTCCCCACATCTTCTCAAGCGCGTACAGCTCCCGCGCTTCCGGCTTGAACAGGTGGACCACGATGTCCCCGGCGTCGATCAGCACCCAGTCGGACCCGCCCGCGCCCTCCACCGGCACCCGGCCCACTCCGGCCTCGTGCAGCTTCTCCTGCAAGTGGGTGGCCATGGCGCTGATCTGCCGGTCGGCCAGGCCGGTCGCGATCACCATGCGGTCGGTGAAAGAGGCGCGGCCTTCCAGGTCGAGCACCAGCACGTTCTCGGCCTTGTCGTCCTCCAGGCTGGTGACGATGACCGCCTGCACCCGGTCCAGCGCCGAAGGCTCTGCCTTGGCCTTGCGCGGCGCGCGAGGCTTCGGCCCGGCGGCGGCGGCCTTCTTGCGCGGCGTGCCGGGCGCCTTGGCGGCCTCCTTCAGCGCCGCGGGCGGCTT
>CAXTPP010000003.1:0-792 GCA_964246185.1 uncultured Acetobacteraceae bacterium | reverse complement strand
GTCCTGCTCCTGTTGGCGTCGCGGCGGAGTATGCCGCGCGAAGCGCCGTCGCCGATATGGCATTCTGCTGCCCCGGCAAGAAGGCCCATGCCGGCGTGTCCTGCCCTGCCAGCACCGGCGCTTCCCGGGCCGGACGCCGGGTATGGCGCAACCGCCGCGCCGCCTGTCCGCAGAGGGCGCGGCCGTTGTACCCGGGCCGGGGCGCAACGGCGAACGGCACGGCGCGCGCGATCCCGGTCCAGCGCCGCCAGCGCGGCAGCTCGGCCAGGATGTCCGCCCCCATCAGCCAGACGAAGCGCACCCGCGGAAACCGCACCCGCAGCGCCTTCAGCGTGTCGGCTGTGTAGCGCGTGCCCAGTTGGCGCTCGATGGCGGTCGCCACCACGCGCCGCCCGTCCGCGATGGCCCGGGCGAAGGCCAGCCGCTGCTCCAGCGAGGCCATGCCGTGAGCCTGCTTGAGCGGATTGCCGGGGGAGACCAGCAGCCACACCTGGTCCAGCCGCAGCCGCTTCAACGCCATGAGCGCAACCTGGCGGTGGCCCTCGTGCGCCGGGTTGAACGACCCGCCCATCAGGCCCACCCGCACTCGATGACGATGGCCGAAACGGGGAGGACCGAGGCGCAGAATTAGGGCCGGACCTGGCCCGACCCGGTGACCACCGTGCGATAGGAGGTGAGCTGCTCCACTCCCACCGGCCCGCGGGCATGGATGCGGCCGGTGGCGATGCCGATCTCGCCGCCGAAGCCGAACTCGCCGCCGTCGCAGAACTGGGTGGAGGCGTTCCACAGCGC
>CAXTPP010000002.1:0-71635 GCA_964246185.1 uncultured Acetobacteraceae bacterium | reverse complement strand
TCGCTGCCGGGGGCGGCGGCTTGGCGGGCGAGGAAGCGGAGGCAGGCGTCTTGGGGGGCGGCGCGGCGGCGGCGCCGCTGCCTTCCTCGATGGTCCCGAGCAGCGAGCCGACCTCGACCTCCGCCCCCTCGTCGGCGCTCAGCGGGCCGAGCGTGCCGGCTGCCGGAGAGTTGACCTCGACGGTGACCTTGTCCGTCTCAAGCTCGACCAGCGGCTCGTCCGCCGCGACCCTGTCGCCGGCCTTCTTCAGCCAGCGCGCGACCGTCGCCGTGGTGACGCTTTCGCCCAGCGTGGGCACCTTGATCTCGGCAGCCATGGCAGCTTCCCGCTCCTAGTCGTCAGTTCATACCAGCGGCCCCAGAGGGGACCATCAAGCAAGGCCAGAGGCTCTGCCTCTGGACTCCGCCAAAGGCGGGGCCTTTGAAATCCATTTACATAAACGGTTTCCAAAGGCCCCGGCCTTCGGCGGGTCTGGGCAGAGCCCAGCCTTGCCTTCAGTTCAACCCCAACGCGCTGGCAACCAAGGCGGCTTGCTGCGCGGCGTGCACCTTGGCCAGCCCCGTAGCCGGGCTGGCCGCCGCGTCGCGCCCGACGTAGCTCGGACGGCCGGCGTGCCCGATCGCATGCATCACGGCCTCGATCTTGCGGTCCACGAAGCTCCAGGCGCCCATGTTCTCCGGCTCCTCCTGGCACCACACGACCTCGGCGTTCGGGTAGACCGCCAGCACGGGGCCGAGCGACCGGTTGGGGAACGGGTAGAGCTGCTCCAGCCGCACGATCGCCATGTCCCGCACGCCCTTCTCCCGCCGCTCCGCCAGCAGGTCGTAGTACACCTTGCCGCTGCACAGCACCACGCGCCTGACCGACCCGGCGGCGTCGATCGGGTCGGTCTCCGGGATCACGTGCCGGAACCGCGCCTCGCCGGTGAAGTCGGCCAGCTTGGACACCGCGAGCTTGTGCCGCAGCAGGCTCTTCGGCGTCATGATGACCAGCGGCTTGCGGAAGTTGCGTTTCAGCTGGCGGCGCAGCGCATGGAAGTAGTTGGCCGGGGTGGTGAGGTTCGCCACCGTCATGTTCCGCTCGGCGCAGAGCTGCAAATAACGCTCCAGCCGGGCCGAGGAGTGCTCCGGCCCCTGGCCCTCGTAGCCGTGCGGCAGCAGCAGCGTGAGGCCGGACATGCGCAGCCACTTGGTCTCGCCGCTGGCCAGGAACTGGTCGATGATGACCTGCGCGCCGTTGGCGAAGTCCCCGAACTGCGCCTCCCACAGCACCAGCGTCGTCGGGTCGGCCAGGGTGTAGCCGTACTCGAAGCCCAGCACGCCCACCTCGGACAGCAGCGAGTTGAAGATCTCGATCTTCGCCTGGCCCTCCCTGATGCTGTTCAGCGGCACGTGTTCGCTGGCATTGGCCTGGTCCACCAGCACCGCGTGGCGTTGGCTGAACGTGCCGCGCTGGCAGTCCTCGCCGGACAGGCGCACCCGGTGGCCGTCCAGCAGCAGCCCGCCGAACGCCAGCGCCTCGCCGGTGGCCCAGTCGATGCCCTCCCCCTTCTCGAACGCCGCCCGCTTGGCTTCGAGCTGGCGCATGATCTTGGGGTTGGCGTCGAAGCCCTCCGGCACGGTGCTGAGGGCTGCGCCGATCTCGGCCGCCTCCGCCCCGGTCAGCGCGGTCGCCTCCTCGGAGCGCTCGTCCTCCTGGTCGGCCTGCTTGAAGCCGGCCCAGCGGCCTTCCAGCCAGTCCGCCTTGTTCGGCTTGTAGCCCTGCGCCGCCTTGAAGCTCTCCTCAAGCGTGGCAGTGAAATCGTCCCACATCGCCTTGGCTTCGTCCTCGGTGACGGCGCCCTCGGCCGCGAGCTTCCTGGCATACAGCGTGCGGGTGGTCGCCATGTCGCGGATGGCGCGGTACATGATCGGCTGGGTGAAGGCCGGCTCGTCCGTCTCGTTGTGGCCGTGGCGGCGGTAGCACACGATGTCGAGCACGAAGTCGGTGCCGAACTCCTGGCGGAACTCGGCCGCGAGCCGGGAGCAGAAGATCACCGCCTCCGGATCGTCGCCGTTCACGTGCAGGATCGGCGCCTGGATCGACTTGGCGACGTCGGTGCAATACAGCCCCGAATAGGCGTGCGCCGGGATGGTGGTGAAGCCGATCTGGTTGTTGACGATCAGGTGGATGGTGCCGCCGGTGCGGTAGCCGATCAGCTTGCTCATCGCCAGCGTCTCGTACACCAGGCCCTGGCCGGCGAACGCGGCGTCGCCGTGCATCAGGATGCCCATGACGCTGCGCCGGGTCTTGGTGTCGCCCGCCGCATCCTGCCGGGCGCGGACCTTGCCGACCACGACCGGATCGACCGCCTCCAGGTGCGAGGGGTTCGGCTGCAGCGAGATGTGCACGGTGTGGCCGCCGGCCTCGATGTCGGTGCTGGTGCCGAGGTGGTACTTCACGTCCCCCGACCCCTGCACGTCGTCCGGCTTCGGGCTGGCGCCGCCGAACTCGCTGAATAGGGCGGTGAACGGCTTGCGCACGATGTTGACCAGCGTGTTGAGCCGGCCGCGGTGCGGCATGCCGATGGCGACCTCGCCCACGCCGTCCCTGGCCGCCGTCTCGATCATGGCGTGCAGCGCGGGGATGGTGACCTCGCCGCCCTCCAGCCCGAAACGCTTGGTGCCGACGAACCGCTTCTGGCAGAACGCCTCGAACCCCTCGGCCTCGGTCAACTGGCGCAGGATGGTCCGCTTGCTCTCGATGTCGGAATTGCGCGACGAGTTCTCGATGCGCAACTGGAGCCAGGCCTTCTGCCCCGGGTCCTGGATGTGCATGTACTCGACGCCGATCGGGCCGCAGTAGGTCCGGCGCAGCACGCCGATGATCTCGCGCACCGTGGCGGTGTCGCGGCCGAGCACGTTGTCGATGAAGATGGGCCGGTCCATGTCGCCGGGGCCGAAGCCGTAGCTCGCCGGGTCCAGCTCCGGGTGGGATTTCGGCACCGTCAGGCCCAGCGGGTCGAGCCGCGCCTCCAGGTGGCCGCGGACGCGGTAGGCGCGGATCATCATCAAGGCGCGCAGGCTGTCGAGCGCCGCGGCCCGCACCTGGTCGGCGGAGGCTTGCGGTGCGGCCTCCTTCGCCGTGTCCTTCTGGGCCTGCGCCTTGGCGGGTTCTGGTTCGCCGACCTCGAAGCGCCGCGGCGCCCAGGTGGCGCCCGACGCATCGGTCAGGACGGCCAGCCCCTCGTCGTTCAGGGAGGCGAACAGCTCGGCGAAGCTGCCGTCCACGCTGCCCGGCTGCTCGGCCCAGCGTGCGTAAAGGTCCGCGATGTAGGCCGCGTTGGACCCGTTGAACGCCGTGGCGAGAACATCGACGCCAGCCATGTCTGTATCCCTCGTTGGTCAGCCTAAGTCCGCCACATGGGCAGTGCGGAAGGCTTTTGGCAGCAAAAGATTAATTGATCGGCGGCTGGTCCTGCCCGCTGGTCAGCCCTGCAACGCCTTGACCATGGTGCTGCCGAGCGCCGAGGGGCTGTTCGCCACGTGGATGCCGGCGATGCGCATCGCCTCGAACTTGGCCGCCGCAGTGTCCCGCCCGCCGCTGATCACCGCGCCGGCGTGGCCCATCCGCCGCCCGGGCGGCGCTGTGGACCCGGCGATAAAGCCGACCACCGGCTTGCGGCTTTTCTCGCGCGCCAGGAACTCGGCCGCGTCGATCTCGGACGCGCCGCCGATCTCGCCGATCATGATGATGCTTTCGGTCTCCGGGTCGGCCAGGAACATCTCCAGCACCTCGATGAAGTCGGTGCCCTTCACCGGGTCGCCGCCGATGCCGACGCAGCTGCTCTGGCCCAGCCCGGCCGCCGTGGTCTGCGCCACCGCCTCGTAGGTCAGCGTGCCGGAGCGGCTGACGATGCCCACCTTGCCGCGGCGGTGGATGTGGCCCGGCATGATGCCGATCTTGCAGGCCTCGGGCGTGATGACGCCGGGGCAGTTGGGGCCGATCAGCCGGCTGGCCGAGCCGGACAGCGCCCGCTTGACCCGGATCATGTCCTGCACCGGGATGCCCTCGGTGATGCAGACGATCAACGGGATGCCCGCGTCGATCGCCTCCAGGATGGCGTCGGCGGCGAACGGCGGCGGCACGTAGATCGCGGTGGCGTCCGCCCCGGTCTTCTCGACGGCCTGGGCGACCGTGTCGAACACCGGCAGGTCCAGGTGCAGGCTGCCGCCCTTGCCCGGCGTCACCCCGCCCATGACCTTGGTGCCGTAGGCGATGGCCTGCTCGGAGTGGAACGTGCCCTGCGCGCCGGTGAAGCCCTGGGTGATGACCTTGGTGCCGGCGTTGACCAGAACGGCCATTATGCGGCCTCCTTCACGGCTCTCACCACCTTGGCCGCGGCGTCCGCCAGGTTGTCGGCCGAGATGATCGGCAGGCCGGACTTGGCCATGATCTCCTTGCCCAGCGCCACGTTGGTGCCCTCCAGCCGCACCACCAGCGGCACACCGAGCGAGACCTCGCGCGCCGCCGCCACCACGCCCTCGGCGATCACGTCGCAGCGCATGATGCCGCCGAAGATGTTGATGAGGATGCCCTCCACGTTGGGGTCGGACAGGATGATCTTGAAGGCGGCCGTCACCCGCTCCTTGGTGGCGCCGCCGCCCACGTCCAGGAAGTTGGCGGGCGATGCGCCGTACAGCTTGATGATGTCCATGGTCGCCATGGCCAGCCCGGCGCCGTTCACCATGCAGCCGATGGTGCCGTCCAGCGCCACGTAGTTGAGGCTGTACTTGGCGGCTTCCAGCTCCTTCGGGTCCTCTTCCGCCTCGTCGCGCAGCTTCTCCAGCTCCGGGTGGCGGAACAGGGCGTTGTCGTCGAAGCTGACCTTGGCGTCGAGCGCCACGACCTCGCCCGCGCCGGTGACGACCAGCGGGTTGATCTCGATGGTCTCGCAGTCCAGCGCCGTGAAGGCCGCGTACATGGCGGCGACGAAGCGGCCGAACACGCCGACCTGCTTGCCCTCCAGCCCGAGGCTGAACGCGAGGCGGCGGGCGTGGAACGCCGACAGGCCGGTCGCCGGGTCGATGGCGACGCGCAGGATGCGCTCCGGATGGTGCTCGGCCACCTCCTCGATCTCGATGCCGCCCTCGGTGGAGGCCATGACGGTGACGCGCGAGGTAGCCCGGTCCACCAGCAGCGAGAGGTAAAGCTCGCGCTTGATGTCGCACCCGGCCTCCACGTACACGCGCCGCACCTTGCGGCCGGCGGCGCCCGTCTGCTTGGTGACCAGCGTGTGGCCGAGCATGGCGGCCGCGGCGTCCCTCACCTCGGCGGCCGATTTGGCGAGGCGGACGCCGCCCTTGCCCTCCGGCGCTTCCGCGAAGCGGCCTGCGCCGCGGCCGCCCGCGTGGATCTGGCTCTTCACCACGTACACCGGGCCGGGCAGCTTGGCGGCGGCTTGCTCCGCCTCCTCCGGCGTCCAGGCGATGTGGCCTTGCAGCACCGCCACGCCGTAGCCGCGCAGCAGCTCCTTGGCCTGGTACTCGTGGATGTTCATTCAGCCCACCAGCTTGCGGGAGGCGTCGATCAGCTCGCGGACCGAGGCGCAGCTCTTCTTGAAGGCGGCGTCCTCCGCCGGGTCGAGCGCGATCTCAACGATCCGCTCCACCCCGCCCGCGCCGATCACCACCGGGACGCCGACGTAGAGGCCGCTCACGCCGTATTGCCCGGTCAGCATCGCGGCGGCGGGCAGCACGCGCTTCTTGTCCTTGAGGTAGCTCTCGGCCATGGCGATGGCGGAGGCGGCCGGGGCGTAGAAGGCGCTGCCCTTCTCCAGCAGCTTGACGATCTCGCCGCCGCCGTTCGCGGTGCGGGCGACGATCGCGTCGATCTTCTCCTGCGTGCTCCAGCCCATCTTGATCAGGTCCGGCACCGGGATGCCGGCGACCGTGGAGTAGCGGATCAGCGGCACCATGGTGTCGCCATGGCCGCCCAGCACGAAGGCGGTCACGTCCTCCACGCTCACGTCGAACTCGTGCGCCAGGAACAGCCGGAACCGCGAGCTGTCCAGCACGCCCGCCATGCCGACCACCTTATGGGGCGGCAGGCCGGATTTCTGCTGCATCACCCACACCATCGCGTCCAGCGGGTTGGTGATGACGATGACGAACGCCTCCGGGCAGTGCGCCTTGATGCCCTCCGCGACGGTGGCGATCACGCCCGCGTTCTTGGCCACCAAATCGTCGCGCGACATGCCCGGCATGCGCGGGAACCCGGCGGTGACGATCACCACGTCCGACCCGGCGATGGCGGCATAGTCGCTGCTGCCGACCATGTGGCTGTCGAACCCGTCCACCGGGGCGGACTGCATGATGTCCAGCGCCTTGCCGGCCGCGACCCCGCCGAACACGTCGAACAGCGCCACGTCACCCAGCTCCTTCAGGCCGACCAGGTGGGCCAGCGTGCCGCCGATGTTGCCGGCGCCGATGAGGGCGATCTTGTTGCGGGCCATGGTTGTCCTTCCGGGAGGCGTGGGGCTGCCCGCCAGGGCGGCAGGGCGTCCGGAAGGCGGTTGTGCCTACCCCATCCTCCCCAGGCGGGCAACCCGGAGGAACCACCCGCCCGGCGCAGGTGTCTGCGTTTTCACCAATGCGCGCAGGCAACGTCCAGATGGCAGGGCCTAATGAAGCGCCATCGGATCGTCCGCAACGGAACCATCTCACCATGCCAGAGCATTTGCCCACCAAGCGCCAAGCCGCCCGCAATGCCTTCGTCGCGATCCTGCTCGCCGGAACCGCGCTGGGCGGCTATGCCGCCGGGCACGCCGGCCAGGCCGACGAGGCGCCGGCCACCACCTCCGCCGTGCAGGCGGCCTCCGGCGCGATCCAGCCGGCCGCGACGCAGACCCTGCTGCCGGACTTCTCCAGCCTGGTGACCCAGGTGCGCCCCGCCGTGGTGTCCATCACCACCAAGCTGCGCGAGATGCCGGCCGATGACGAAGGTGCCGCGCCCAGCTTCCCGCCGGGCATGCCGCATCCGGGCAGCCAAGGCGGGAGCGGCCAAGGCGGGGGCGGCCACGGTGGGGGCCACGGCGGCGAGGCGCGCGGCTCGGGCTTCGTCATCGACGCGGACGGCACGGTGGTGACCAACAACCACGTCGTGAAGGACGCCCTGTCGGTGTCGGTGACGCTGGATGACGGGACGCAGCTGCCGGCCAAGGTCATCGGGCGCGACCCGCGTTCGGACCTTGCGGTGCTGCGCGTGGACGCCGGCCGCAAGCTGCCGTTTCTCCAGCTGGGCGAGTCCGAGGCCGTCAGGCCCGGCCAGTGGGTCGTCGCCATGGGCAACCCGTTCGGCCTGGGCGGCAGCGTCACCGCCGGCATCGTCTCCGCCCGCGGGCGCGACATCGGCTCAGGCCCGTACGACTCGTTCATCCAGGTCGATGCGCCGATCAACCAGGGCAACTCCGGCGGCCCGCTGTTCACCCAGGACGGCAAGGTCATCGGCGTCAACACCGCCATCATCTCGCCGTCCGGCGGCAGCGTCGGCATCGGCTTCGCCATCCCGTCGGACACCGTGCGCAGCGTGGTCGCCGAGCTGGAGCGCACCGGACACGTCACCCGCGGCTACCTCGGCGTGCAGGCGCAGCCGCTGGGCGGCCCGATGACGGCAGCCCTGCACCTGCCCTCCGCAGCCGGCGCGCTGGTGGCCGGCGTCGAGCCGGACAGCCCGGCGGCCAAGGCCGGGATCGAGCCTGGCGACGTGATCCAGTCGGTGAACGGAACCAAGGTCGCCAACCCGCGCGACCTCGCCCTGGACGTGGCGGCGGTCAAGCCAGGCGTCGCGGCCAGCTTCGGCGTGCTGCGCGACGGCGGCAGCAAGGACCTGAGCGTCACCCTGGCGACGCTGCCGGGCGAGGCCGCCCACGCCGACCCGGCGGATCAGCAGCAAGGCATCGGCCTGGCTCTGGCGCCGCTGTCGCCGGACCTGCGCGGCCAGTTGAACCTGCCGGCCCATGCCCATGGCGCGGTGGTGGCGGAGGTGAGGCCGGGTTCGCCGGCGGAACAGGCCGGGCTGCAGCAAGGCGACGTGGTGGTCGGTGTCGGCAACAAGGCCGTGGCGTCCCCGGAGGAGGCGGTTTCGGCCATCCGCGCGGCGACGTCCGGCGGCAAGCCGGCGGCGCTGCGGATCGTGCGGGACGGCACTGCGGCGTTCGTTGCGGTAGCGCCGGCGACGGTCGATCAGGGCTAAGCCGGGGCTCTGCCCCGAACCGAAATCATGACGCAGTGTCCACAAGCCAAGCTGTTGTTTTCCTAGGATAATGGTCTCCCAGGAGTGTGGGAAAGATGACCATGAACGGAGCGCAAGGGCTTGGCACGGGGTTGGCCGCGTTGGCCCACGCGCTGGACAGGCGTGAGCTCGCTTGCTGGTGGAGCAGCGCCGGGTCGAGCAGGCCCTGGAAGCCAACCGCCAGCGTCTGGAAGCCATCCGGCTGGTCCTGGACACAGTCGAAAGCATGGGCTTCGGCGGCGTCGCGGGCCTGCTCTGTGAAACAGCGTTGAATAGTGTTCAGATTCTGGAGTGCGCCCCTGGCGGTGGGCATTTTCAAGCGGCTGTTTTGACCGTCTGCCGGGCGTGTTGATCCTCGAGCTGCATGGGGCTGATATAGCCCAACGCCGAATGTGGGCGTTTTTTGTTGTAGATCTCGTCGATAAGGCGCGGAAGGTCGGCGGTGACGTCCTCGAATGTCTCGCAAGCGGCCAAGTATGCGGCCTTGACCTTGAGCGTCTTCATGAAGCTCTCTGCCTTGGCGTTGTCATGCGGGTTGCCGCGGCGGCTCATCGAGCCGACCAGGCCATGGGTTTCGAGCAGCGCGCGATAGATTTCGGACGCGTGTTGCGAACCGCGATCCGAGTGGTGAATGCAGCCCCGGGGCGGGTTGCGGCCTCGGATCGCCGCCTTCAAGGCAGCAACTGCGATACGGGCGTCCATCGACCGGCTGATCGCGTAGCCGACGACCTTGCGCGACCAGGCGTCTTGCGCGACCAGGCGTCGAGGATAGCCGCCAAGTAGACGAAGCCGCCTGGAATCGCGACGTAGGTCAGATACTGTCGGCGAATTCAGGCGGTTTGCGCCAGCGCTGCGAAGCGGGTGACGCGCGTTTTGGCGCGGGGCTTTTGCTCCAGCCAGTTCACGATGCGGGACACGTTCATGGCGGCGGCCGTGCAGCCAGTCCAGCCTCGCCGGATGGCTCGGCAGGCGGGCGAGGCGCACCACCTCGTCGATGATCAGCTTGCCGATGAACAGGGTGGCGACCGGCAGCACCGCGCGCCCCAGCCGCAGCACGGCCAGGGATACGGTGAGGCCCGGGCTGGTGCGCCAGATCAGCCGCAGAAAGGCAGGCAAGCTGCGCAATGCGCCGAGCCGGTCGGGTTTGGCGCGGGGCGGGGGGCGGTCGAGGCTCATGCGGTGCTGCTACTACATCTTGTGTGTGTCGGCCCGGTCACACCCTAGTGAAAGATAAATTGGTGGGCTGGCGAATCGGGGCGAAGGGTTTAGGAAGGAGTCATGGACATGAACATGAGCACCGACGCGCTGCACTCCGCCATGGACGGCATCGCCCCCATCTCGCGCCAGATCTGGGACGCCAAGTACCGGCTGAAATCCCTGGACGGCACGCCGATCGACGCCACGGTCGAGGACAGCTGGCATCGCGTGGCCCGCGCCCTGGCCGCCGCCGAGGCTGACCCGGCGCAGTGGGAGCCCCGCTTCTACCGCGCCCTGCAGGATTTCCGCTTCCTGCCCGCCGGCCGCATCCTGTCCGGCGCGGGCACCGACCGCCGGGTCACGCTGTTCAACTGCTTCGTCATGGGCGACATCGCCGACGACCTCGGCGCGATCTTCGACAACCTGCGCGAAGCGGCGCTGACCATGCAGCAGGGCGGCGGCATCGGCTACGACTTCTCCACCCTGCGGCCCAAGGGCGCGCCGGTGCAGGGCGTGGGGGCGGACGCCTCCGGGCCGCTGTCGTTCATGGACGTGTGGGACGCGATGTGCCGCACCATCATGTCCGCCGGCGCGCGCCGCGGCGCGATGATGGCCACCATGCGCTGCGACCACCCGGACATCGAGGAGTTCATCGCCGCCAAGCGCCAGGCTGGCCGCCTGCGCAACTTCAACCTCTCCGTGCTCGCCACCGACCCGTTCATGGCCGCCGTGGACGCCGACGCCGACTGGCCGCTGGTGTTCGGCGGGCGCACCTACCGCACCATCCGCGCGCGTGCGCTGTTCGACAGCATCACCCGCGCCACCTACGACTACGCCGAACCCGGCGTGCTGTTCATCGACCGCATCAACGCCCGCAACAACCTGTACTACTGCGAGCAGGTCCACTCCACCAACCCGTGCGCCGAGCAGCCGCTGCCGCCGTACGGCGCGTGCCTGCTGGGCTCGATCAACCTGGCCCGGCTGGTGCAGCTTCCGTTCACCCCGCACGCCCGGCTGGACGAGGCGGAGCTGGAAGAGCTGGTGGCGATGGCGGTCCGCATGATGGACAACACCATCGAGGTGTCCGGCTTCCCGCTGGAGGCGCAGCGCCAAGAGGCGATGGCCAAGCGCCGCATCGGCCTCGGCATGACCGGCGTGGCCGACGCTCTGATGATGGTGGGCTTGCGCTACGGCACCTGCGAGGCCGCCGACATGGCCGGCGACTGGGCGCGCCGCATCAACCGCGCCGCCTACATGACCTCCGCCCAGCTGGCGGCCGAGAAGGGCGCGTTCCCGCTGTTCGACCGCGCGCCCTACCTCGCCGGGCAGACGGTGCGCGAGCTGGACGAGGACGTTCGCGCGCTGATCGGCGAGCACGGCATCCGCAACGCGCTGCTGACCTCGATCGCGCCCACCGGCACCATCTCCCTGGTGGCGGACAACGTCTCCTCCGGCATCGAGCCGGTGTTCGCGCTGGCCTACACCCGCAAGGTGCTGCAGCCGGACGGCACGCGGGTCGAGGAGGAGGTGTCCGACTACGCGCTGCGCCGCTTCCGCGCCCAGTTCGGCGAGGCTGCCGCCCTGCCGGAGTATTTCGTCACCGCGCAGGACCTGACGCCGGCCGAGCACATCCGGATGCAGGCGGCGGTGCAGCGCCACGTGGACAGTGCGATCTCCAAGACGGTGAACGTGCCGGAGGACATCAGCTTCGAAGCGTTCCAGCAGGTCTACCTCGACGCCTACCGCAGCGGCTGCAAGGGCTGCACCACGTACCGGCCGAACGCGATCACCGGCTCGGTGCTGGAGGTGAAGCCGTCCGAGCCGCCGAAGCCGGTGGCCCCCAACGTGATCGAGCTGGCGGAGCGCAGCGAGAAGCTGAGCGGCGCCACCTACAAGCTGCGCTGGCCGGACACCGAGCACGCGATGTACGTGACGGTGAACGACGTGGAGATCGACGGCCGCCGCACCCCGTTCGAGGTGTTCGTGAATTCCAAGAACCTGGAGCACTACTCCTGGGTGGTGGCGCTGACCCGGATGATCAGCGCCGTGTTCCGCCGCGGCGGCGAGGTGGCCTTCGTGGCGGAGGAGCTGAAGCAGGTGTTCGACCCGCGCGGCGGTCAGTGGCAGCACGGGCATTATGTCCCGTCATTGGTGGCGGCGATCGGCGACATCCTGGAACGCCACATGCTCGAAACCGGCTTTCTGCAGCCGAAGGAGGTTGCGGTTGGCAAGGTGCTGGTGCTGCCGCCTAGCCCGGGGATGCAGGCGGGGACGCACGTGGGGCCGCTGTGCCCGAAGTGCAGCCAGCCGGGGCTGATGAAGGAGGCGGGGTGCATGACCTGCATGCAGTGCGGCTGGTCCAAGTGCAGCTGAGGCCTGGGAATGGGTGATGGCTTCCATCCATCGTTCGCCAACGCTTTTGGAAGCAGTCAATTCCTTTATCCAAAGGGCTGAGGCTTTTGGAAGCCATTGCAGCAAGCAAACGGATTTCAAAGGCTCGCCTTTGGCGGAGTCCAGAGGCAGGGCCTCTGGCCTTGCTTACAGCAACCGCCTTATGTCTTGACTATTTCGGTCTACGGCGTGGTTGCGAGGGAGCGGATGCGATCTGGCGCGTCATGGCATCGGCGTTTGGCATAGGGCAGCACGAGGGCGGCGCACACGGCGCCGAACAAGCAGGCCTGCGCTGGTATTCCACCTGCTTCGCAGGCGCAACCTTGACCCACTTCGCCCACTCGTGGCGGAGGTCCTTGGGCGCGCGTGGCCGGCTGCCGCGCTCGGCCCACATTTAGGGCAGCGTTCCTTGTTGCCCTATCCTGGCTTCATCTTGGAACCAGCCCGCTCAATCGGCGTGCCCGTGCTGCGCACGGCCTCGGGCAGGGCTGCGGTCATGAGATCGCTGAACCTGCTTTGAAAGACGCCTGTGCTGCCACGTCCGCCTTGAGGCGCCGCGGGCGGGCGAGAAGCGCAGCCGGTGCAGCAGCTTGCCCACCGTGCAGGACGATCCCGGACAGCTCGGCAAGCCGCGCCTGGATGTCCGCGCAGCGCCAGCGCACGAGCTTGTCCGTGCCAGGTCGGGTCCGGCGCCCATCCAGCCCGCGACCTCCGCTTCCTGCTCGGCCGACAGGCGCCGCGCCACCCCGCCGCCATGCCGGTCGACAAGGCCCGCCATGCCATCGGCGTTGTAGCGGTGCGCCCAGTCGCGCAAGGCTTGCCGATCCATGCCCGCCAGCCACGCCGCAGCCGCGCGCTTGCGGCTGTCCAGGACCAGCGCCAACGGCGGCAAGCGACGGGCCACGGCCGCGTCGTCCGCGTGATCGCAACCGTCATGCTCGCCTCCACCACCGTGCAGGCCGATCACGCCACCTAGTCCCAAGCCAAACCCACTCACATTTGAGTCAGAGCAGAAAGCGTTTGGCATGAGTCGGAAAGGTCTTTGGAAAGGCGATATTATACTTGCCGAACCCAACACCATAGATGGTAGGCGCATTGCAAGCACCCTGATGGTAACGGCCTTCTAGGGCTTGTCGGCAGGCGGCTTTGCCGGGGGTGGCTTCTGCTTCGCGATCACCTTGAGCTTTTCGTCAAACGCCGCTTCGTTCTCATCGCAGCCCAAAGCGCGGGCAGTTTCAAGAAAGCGAGCGTGTTGGTCGGGATCAGCCTTGGTGACCATGTTGCCTCTGGGTTCTAGCTTGCCGCGTTGTAGCACGTCTCTAAGCTGGCCTCCGAACTCGTAAGGCGCGCAATTGCGCCAACACGTCAAGATGGGAGGCTGGGTCATGCCGATAGCTCCAAGGCTTGTTGATGATGTGCCCGTGCGCAAAATCTTCCTGTCCTTGGACAATCCCAGGCACGCACCAGTTGAGACGGAGTCGACGGCGATTGCTCACCTTTGCGAGAAAGAGAATGTCTTTCAGTTGGCAAGAGACATCGTAGCTAACGGCCTGAACCCGCTTGAGCGCTTTGCGCTGGTCCCAGGTAAGAACAGCGGAAAGGGGGATCAGCAAACGTACATTGTGGCGGAGGGGAATCGTCGCATCTGCGCACTTAAGCTGCTCCACGACCCTGAACTTGCTCCGATTAGTCTTCGTCCCTCGTTCGAGAAGTTGAAAAGCCAGTGGACGCCTATCAAGAACGTGACGGCTGCGTTGTTCGACGACCCAGAAGATGTGCGGCTTTGGCTGGAAAGAATACACAGCGGCCCGCAGGGCGGAGTGGGACGTAAAGACTGGATCGCCGAGCAGAAGGCTCGCTTCGATGGTGAGAACAAGAACAGAGCCGCACAAGCTTTGCTGGACTATGCACAGAAGAACGGCATGATAACTGAGGCCGAGCGTGCGGGAAAGCTGACGACTGTCCAGCGATTTATGACAAACGATGTATTCCGCGAAACTGTTGGAATAGATCAAACTGACCCAAACGAGCTAAATCGCACAAGACCACAGGGGCAGTTTGACCAAATGTTGAAGCAATTTATGCGCGACCTTGTCGGAAAAGAGAAAGTTCATTCACGTATGAACAAGCCAGACATAATCAAATACTCTTGCCCTCTGTCCACACTCAAAGGCATAACCACCGACAGAGTTGAGGCCGAACCGCTAACCCCTGGTCTGCAACCTAAGACAACAAAGGCGCGCCTCCCCAAGCGCCCAGAAAAGGTCACGCACATCGCCAGCCAAAGCGATATCGTGAAAGCTTTAGAAGTTTATGGTAATCAGAAGCTTATTAGCCTTTATCATTCTCTTTGCTCTATCGAACTCGAACATCACACACCGATACTAGCGGTGGGTGTCTGGTCGTTCGTTGAAACCCTTACAGCTTGCGCGGGGCGAACAGACGGGAGTGACTTTAAAGCGTTCCTGAGCAAGGCCCGTTTGAAGGATTTCGGTGTGGACGGTGAATCGCTACCTCTTCGGGACGCCTTGGATCGCATCCAAGCTTTCGGCAACTCGACAAAGCACCACAAGGTATCTGCTGCCTTCAATGGTGACCAGCTTAACAACGACATTGTAACCTTGGCGGAGGTGTTCCTGAAATGCGTTGAGGAGGCATCCCGGAAGGTGTGAAAAAGCTGGCCGCCAAAGCGCCAAGCTGCTACTTCCGCCAATGTACCACTACCTTATCGGATTTCAGAATGGCCCGAGCGACCTCGCCACTGCGCTACCCTGGTGGAAAGTCGTGTTTGTTGGAGATGATTGCCGATCTTCTGAGGACAAACGGGTTGGAGCGCGGTCAGTACGCCGAGCCCTATGCGGGCGGCTGCGGCCTAGCGCTTGCCTTGCTCTACGGAGGCCATGTAGCAGATATCCATATAAACGACATAGACCCAGCCGTGTGGGCTTTCTGGCATTGTGTTCTTGAGGAAACCAACGCGCTAATCAACTTGATTGAAAAGACGCCGGTCACAATCGATGAGTGGCTTCGGCAGCGAGACATTCAGCGGCGAGGCGATAACAGCAACACACTGGTCCTAGGGTTTTCAACCTTCTTCCTGAATCGAACAAACCGTTCGGGTATTATTTCCGGTGCAGGCGTCATTGGCGGCTTAGAGCAGAATGGCAGGTATAAATTGAATTGCCGGTATACTGTTGATGATCTGCTTAGGCGTATCGCGCGGGTTAAGCGATATGAGGAGCAGGTACATCTCACGAACCTTGATGCAGTAAAATTCTTGTCTGTAGCTGCTAACAAACTTCCCAAAACATCGCTGATGTTCGTTGATCCTCCATACTTCAACAAGGGGTCCGATCTTTATACAAGCTTCTATGATCCAGAAGATCATGCATTGCTTGCGGCAAAGGTTGTAACCCTAGAACAACCTTGGGTAGTCACGTACGATGATGCCGCGCAGATACGGAGGCTTTACAAGGGCAATCGGCAGTATCTATTTGACCTAAACTACTCTGTCCACGAAAAACGGATCGGCACAGAGCTGTTGGTAGCTTCCAAAAACCTGAAAATGCCTAAGTCTCTTCGTGAACGACAAGTCAACAGGCCGCAGTACCGAGGGCCTAGCGCTTGCGGGTCAGCCTATGCGGTAGGTTAATCGCTTGCCCACGATACCTCGCAGGGCATTGACCGTCCGCGCGGCATCATCCACGCCCAACTTAACCCGGTTATTGTAGCGGAAATCAAATTCCGTCACGTAGCGGGCAAGGTGCTTCTCGGAGCAGTGCTGATAGACGCCCTTCATGCCGCGCTTGAACACGCTGTAGAAGCCTTCCACCGTGTTGGTGTGGACGTTGCCGACGACGTATTCACCCTGGCCATGGCGCGTGAAACCATGCTCGGCAAACAGCTTGTTCAGGTGAGCATACTGTCCGGCCTCGTCCGTCATCACACTCGTGCCCGGCAGCACATTCGCCTTGATGACAGGCAGTAAATCGGCGGCGCTGGTGCCATCGACGTGGAAGCTGCGGGCGGAGCCGCCACGCTGCACCAAAGTCAGGACTGCGTGCTTGTGAGCATAACCCCGCGCAACCGGACGATCCGCCTTCTTGCCGATGAATGTTTCATCAATCTCGACAACTGCGCCCTCGCCACCCATCGGCGGCAGCGTGCCTGCCGTCATGGCTTCGCGCAGGCGATGCGACAGGAACCAGGCGGACTTGACGGTAAGGCCCAACGTGCGGGCAAACTGGTTGCTGCTGATGCCTTTCTTGCTGCTGCACATCAGGTAAGCGGCCTGCAACCAGACGTGCAGTTTGATGTGGCTGCTCTCAAACACCGTGCCGACCGTCACCCGGCTCTGCTTGCGACAGGCGTAGCACTTATAGAGGCCGGGACGGGTTGCAGTGCCGCCCATTTTCTTCATGCGATCTGTCGAACCACAGTGCGGGCAGACCGGGCCGTGCGGCCAGATGATGCCTTCCAGCTTCACGTAAGCAGCTTCTTCGTCCTGGAAGAAAGGCTGGTTGAGAACGCTGGCCATCGGCTGTCTCCGTCTATGGAGCTAATCTATCCCTAGCGGGTGGGTTTGGCAAGTATAATATCGCCTTTGGAAACGTGGGAGCAAAGCACGCCAGTGACTGATGGCGTTTACCGCCACCCCGCTGCAATGTCCTAATTTTTGGTCGACAAATTTGTTGGAAAGCAACGCTGGGCTCCGCCCAGACCAGCCAAAAGCCCAGGGTCTTTGGAAACCGTTTTACTAAACGATAGGATTCCGAAGGCTTTGCCTTTGGCGGAGCCTCTGGCCTTTGACGGTTCCCTTCAAGGAGATCACTCTCCCGCTTGCACCACGGCTTGAGGGGCTGCACGCCGGGCACGGAACAGCTGCTGGATCACCGAGTAGAACACCGGGGTGAACATGAGGCCGAACCCGGTCACTCCGAGCATGCCGAAGAACACGGCCGTTCCGAGCGACTGGCGCAGCTCCGCGCCGGCCCCGGTCGCCGTGGCCAACGGCACCACGCCGAGCACGAAGGCGAACGAGGTCATCAGGATCGGGCGCAGCCGGGTCCGTGCCGCCTGCACCGCGGCGTCGGGCGCCGTCGCCCCGGCGTCCTGTGCCTGCTTGGCGAACTCCACGATCAGGATCGCGTTCTTCGACGCCAGCCCGACCAGCACGACGAAGCCGATCTGCGCCAGGATATCCACGCTCATGCCGCGCAGCAGCAGCCCGGACACCGCCGCCAGCAGGCACATCGGCACGATCAGCACTACCGACAGCGGCAGGCTCCAGCTCTCGTACTGGGCGGCCAGCACCATGAACACGAACAGCACGGAGGCGGCGAAGATCAGAAGGGTGGTGTTGCCCGTCTGCCGCTGCTGGAAGGCGAGGTCGGTCCACTCGAACCCCATTCCCGCCGGCAGGGTCGCCTTGGCCAGCCGCTCCATCGCAGCCAATCCATAACCGGAGGAGACGCCTGGCAGCGTGCCGCCCTGCACCTCGGCCGCCGGGAACAGGTCGTAGCGCGGCAAGCGATATGGCCCCGTCACGTCGCGGAAGCTCGCGACCGAGCCGATCGGCACCATGGCCCCCGCCGCATTGCGGGTCTTGAGCCGGGCGATATCGGCGGTCGTCGTGCGGAACTTCCCGTCGGCCTGCGCCACCACCTGGTAGGTGCGGCCGAGATAGTTGAAGTCGTTGATGTAGGCCGAGCCTATGAACACCTGCAACGCCTCGGCCACCTTGTCCGGCGACACGCCGAGCTTCTCGGCCTTCACCCGGTCGATGTCGGCGTAGATGGTGGGGGTGCCGGCGCTGAACGGGCTGAACACGCCCGCCAGGCCCGGCGTCCCGTTCGCTGCCGCGGCCAGGCTCTGCGCCGCCGCCTGCATCGCCGCCGGGCCGAGGCCCGCCTGGTCCTGCAGCAGCATCTTGAAGCCGCCGGCGTTGCCGATGCCCGCCACCGGCGGCGGCGCGATGGTGATGATGAACGCATCCTCGATCACGGACAGGCGCTGCCGCAGGGAAGCCAGGACCACGTTGGCACTCAGCCCCTGCGAATCGCGCTCGGCAAACGGCTTCATCGGCGAGAAGATCGCCCCGGCGTTGGAGGCGTTGGTGAGCGTGGCGCCGTCCAGCCCGGAGAACCCGACCGCGTGCGCGACGCCCGGCGTGTCCAGGATGATCTTCGCCGCCTGCCGCACCACGGCGTCCGTTCGCGCCAGCGAGGCGCCCGGCGGCAGCTGCACGACGGTGATCAGGTAACCCTGGTCCAGCTCCGGGATGAACCCGGTGGGCGCCCGGCTGAACTGCCAGCCCGTCAGGCCGATCAGCACGGCATAGGCCACCAGCATCAGCGCGCTCATGCGGATCAGCCGCGCCGTCAGCAGGCCGAAGCGCACCGACAGCCACTCGAAGCCGCGGTTGAAGCCGTCGAAGAACGCCACCACGGGGCGCACCAGCAGCCCCCGCCGGGATGGGCCGGAATGAGCCGTATGCGGCTTGAACAGGATGGCGCACAGGGCGGGGCTGAGCGTCAGCGAGACGAAGCAGGAGATCACCGTGGAGGCGGCGATGGTCACGGCGAACTGGCGGAAGAACTGGCCGGAGATGCCGGAGATGAACGCCGACGGGATGAACACCGCGCACAGCGTGAGCGCGATGGCGATCAGCGCGCCGCCGACCTCGTCCATGGTGCGGTGCGCAGCCTCGCGCGGCGACATGCCGAGCCGCAGGTTACGCTCGACGTTCTCCACCACGACAATCGCGTCATCGACCACGATGCCGACCGCCAGCACCAGCCCGAACAGCGAGAGGTTGTTCAGCGAGAAGCCGAGCGCGGCCAGCACCGCGAAGGTGCCGATCAGCGAGACCGGGATCGCCACGATCGGGATGATGGAGGCGCGCCAGGTTTGCAGGAACAGGATGACCACCACCACCACCAGCGCCACCGCCTCCAGGATGGTCACCAGCACCTCGTGCACCGACTGCGCGATGAAGACCGTGGTGTCGTAGACGATGTCGTAGCGCAGTCCTTCGGGAAACTGCTTGGACAGCTCCTCCATCGCGGCGTGGATGTGCCGCGCGGTGGACAGCGCATTGGAGCCGGGCTGCTGGAAGACGATCAGCGGCACGGCATCGAGCACGTCGAGGTAGCCGTTGGAGCCGTAGTCCTGCGCCCCCAGCTCCACCCGGCCGATGTCGCTGACCCGGGTGACGCGGCCGGCGCCGTCCGTCTTGACGATGACGCTGCCGAACTGCGCCGGGTCGATCAGCCGGCCCTGGGTCTGCACGTTCAGCTGGAATGCGCCGGGCTGCGGCACCGGCGGCTGGCCGAGCACGCCGGACGACACCTGCACGTTCTGCGCCTGCAACGCCGCCACGACCTCGCCGCCGGTCAGGTTGTGGGCGGCGACCTTGTCCGGGTCGAGCCAGATGCGCATGGAGTAGTCGCGCCCGCCGAACACCTGCACGTCGCCCACGCCGTCCTGCCGGGCCAGCGTGTCCTTCACGTGCAGCGTCGCGTAGTTGGACATGTAGATCTGGTCGCGCGAATGGTCGGGCGACGAGAGGTGGATCACCATCATCAGGTCCGGCGAGCTTTTGATCACCGTGACGCCGAGCCGCTGCACCGCGTCGGGCAGGCGGGGCAGCGCCACGGCGACGCGGTTCTGCGTCAGCACCTGCGCCGTGTCGAGGTTGGTGCCGAGCTTGAAGGTGACGGAGATGACGAGCTTGCCGTCGCCGGTCGCCTGGCTGCTGATGTACAGCATGTTCTCGACGCCGTTGATCTGCTGCTCGATCGGCGTCGCCACCGTCTGGCTGAGCACCTCGGCCGACGCGCCGGGGTAGGTTGCCGTCACCTGCACGATCGGCGGCGCGATGGATGGGTACTGCGAGACCGGCAGCGTGAAGTAGGCGACGCCGCCGACGATGGTGATGAACAGCGACAGCACCGAGGCGAAGATCGGGTGGTCGATGAAGAAGTGCGAGATGCGCATGGCCAGGCTTCCCTATTGGGCAGCGACGTCGATGGAGCCGGCGTGCGGGGTGATCTTGGCGCCGGGCCGCAGCCGCATCAGGCCGTTGATGATGACTTGGTCGGTGGGCGCCAGGCCGCTGGTGATCACCCGCAGATGGTCGCCTTCCAGCGCCCCGATTTCGACGGGCTTCGGCGTGACCGTGCCGTCCGCGGCAGCCACCATGAGCATCTTGCGCGACTGGTCGGTCACCAGGGCTGCGTCCGGCACCAGCAGCACGGGGCGCGGCGCCGACATCGGCAGCTGCAGCCGGGCGAACTGGCCCGGCGCGATCAGCAGGTCGGGGTTCGCCACCGTGGCCCTGGCGTGCATGGTGCCGCTGCTGCGGTCCACCTGGTTGTCGAGGAAGTCCAGGTCGCCCCGCCGCTGCCAGCCGGTCTCGTCGCTGAGGCTGATCTTGACGGACCGGTCGAGCCCCGGTTGCCTGGTGCCCAGGAAGCGCTGGTAGGCCAGGGCGTCGGCCTCGCTCATGTCGAAATCGAGGTGCAGCGGATCGAGCGAGACGATGCTGGCCAGGTTGGTGCTGCCGCTGCCGCTGATCAGGCTGCCGAGCGACACCAGGCGAGCGCCGATGCGGCCGGTGAAGGGCGCAGTGATGCGGGTGAAGTCGAGGTTGAGCTGGGCCGAACGGATCGCGGCCTTGGCTTGCTCGATGGTGGCCAGGGCCGATTGCTGCACCTGGGTCCGCTGGTCGAGCGTCTCGCCGGACGCGAATTCATCGCGGTGCAGGACGGCCGAGCGGGAAACCTCCTTGTTGGCGAGGTCCAGCCCCGCCACCGCCGTCTGGTATTGCGCCGTCGCTTGCTGCAGCTGGATCGCGTAGGGGCGCGGGTCGATCACGAACAGCAGGTCGCCCTTGTGGACGATCTGGCCGTCGGTGAAGTGGATCTCCGTCAGGTAGCCGCTGACCTGGGCGCGCAGATCGACCTGGTCCACGGCGGAGAACTGCCCGGTGAAGTCGGTCGATTGCGCGAGGTTCCGCTGCAAGGGCGGGCTGACGGTCACGGAAGGCGGCGGCGGGGCTGCCGCTGCCGACGCCGGCGCGGATTGGTGTCTGCCCAATGCCCAGAAGCTGCCGCCGGCCAGGGCCAGCAACACGGCAGCGGCGATGACGAACCGGGTCCGGCCGTTTCTGCCCGGCGACTCGCGCCGGGTGAAAGGCGTCGCGCTGCGGAGCGGCTCTGAATGACTGCTCATCTCAACTCTCCGGCAAAAAGGGTCAGTGTAGAAGTTGGGTGAACAGGGTCTCGATGAATTGTTCCAACGGGCGGCTGCTCTTGGCCACCCGGGCTCGCAGCAGGGCGCCCTCCCAGGCATTCAGGGCGAAGGTCGCCAAGGCAGCCGGGTCTGCTTCTGACCGGAGCTTCCCAGCGTCCTGCGCCTGCGCCAGGCAGCGGGTGACGTGCCCGGTCCATTTCGCGTATATCATGGAGAGCTGGTCGGAGATGACGGCGCTGTGGTCGGACAGCTCGGCCGTCATGTTGCCGACGAAGCAGCCACACGTGAAGTCTTTTGCCTTGACCTCGAAGATGACCTGCTCGAAGTAGCGCCGCAACCGGGTCAACGGCTCCAAGTCGCCCTGGTCCAGAACGGCGAGAGCCTGGCTGGCTTTATCCTCCCAGAAGTATCCGACGGCCGCGGCGGCCAGCGCTTCCTTGCTGTCGAAATGGTTGTAGAAAGAACCCTTGGGCACGCCTGCGGCGTCGGTGATGTCCTGCACGCTCGACCCGTTGAAGCCCGATTTGCTGAACACCGACACACCGGCGCACAACAGGCGATCGCGAACCGTCGGATTATTCCTCAGCACGCCTTATGATATGACCGGTCATCTTAGAACTTCAACCTGCCCCATTGCGCGAGGCAAGGGGGCTGGTGGTAATGTTGCCAGTTCACCCGATGTTCGGCGTGCCCGACCTTTCTTATCGTGAGATGCATGACCCAGGACCTCCTCGCCGAACAGCTTGACGGGGCCGCGCCGCCGCGACTTCGGTCGCCGTCCCCGCAAGCCGCCGTCTCCATCAGGGGCGTGACAAAGACCTATGCGTCCGGCTTCCAAGCCCTGCATCCCATCGACCTCGATATCAGGGCCGGCGAGATTTTCGCCCTGCTGGGGCCGAACGGCGCTGGCAAGACGACGCTGATCAGCATCGTCTGCGGCATCGTGAACCCCAGCAGCGGCACCGTGCTGGCCGGCGGGCATGACGTGGTGGCCAGCTACCGGGCCGCCCGGAGCCAGATCGGCCTGGTGCCGCAGGAGCTGGCGACGGATGCGTTCGAGACCGTGCTGGCCACCGTCCGCTACAGCCGCGGGCTGTTCGGCAAGAGCGCTGATCCCGCCTATCTCGAGAAGGTGCTGCGCGAGCTTTCCCTGTGGGACAAGCGCCACAGCAAGATCATCACCTTGTCCGGGGGGATGAAGCGCCGGGTCATGATCGCCAAGGCGCTGTCGCACGAGCCTCGCATCCTGTTCCTGGACGAGCCCACCGCCGGGGTGGACGTCGAGTTGCGGCGGGACATGTGGGAGATGGTGCGCCGGCTGCGCGCATCCGGCGTCACCATCCTGCTGACCACGCACTACATCGAGGAGGCCGAGCAGATGGCCGACCGGATCGGCATAATGTCCGGCGGGCGCATCGTGCTGGTGGAAGACAAGGCGGCGCTGATGGCCAAGCTGGGCACGTCCCAGCTGAGGTTCACCCTGCGCGAGCGGCTTGCCTATGTCCCGCAGGCGCTCGCGCCGTGGCGGCTGGCCATGGCGGCGGACGGCGCCGAGCTGACCTACAGCTACGACGCGCAAGCCGAGGACAACGGGATCGCGGCGCTGATGCGGCAGTTGGACGTGCTGGGCCTCAACGTGAAGAACCTGCAGACCCATCAGAGTTCGCTCGAGGAGATATTCGTCAGCCTGGTGCACGGGCAGCCATGAACCTTTACGCCATCCGCGCCATCTACCTGTTCGAGATGAGCCGCACCTGGCGGACGCTGTTGCAGAGCATCGTCTCCCCGGTCATCTCCACGTCGCTGTACTTCGTCGTGTTCGGCGCCGCGATCGGGTCCCGCATGGCCGCGGTCGATGGGGTCAGCTACGGCGCGTTCATCATACCCGGCCTCATCATGCTGTCGCTGCTGACCCAAAGCATCGCGAATGCCTCGTTCGGGATCTACTTCCCGAAGTTCGTCGGCACGATCTACGAGCTGCTGTCCGCGCCGGTTTCCCCGATCGAGATCGTCGTCGGCTACGTCGGCGCGGCGGCCAGCAAGTCTCTCGTGCTGGGTGTCATCATCCTGGCGACGGCACGGCTGTTCGTGGCGTTCGGGATCATGCACCCGGCCTGGATGCTCGTCTTCTTGGTGCTGACGGCGGTGACGTTCAGCCTGTTCGGCTTCATCATCGGCATATGGGCCGACAGCTTCGAGAAGTTGAACCTGGTGCCGCTGCTCATCGTCACTCCGCTGACCTTTCTCGGCGGCAGCTTCTACTCGATCGGCATGCTGCCGCCGGCTTGGCAGACCGTGACGCTGTTCAACCCGGTGGTCTACTTGATCAGCGGCTTCCGGTGGAGTTTCTTCGGCGCCTCCGACATCAGCGTCGGCATCAGCTTCGGCATGACGCTGGCGTTCATGGCGGCTTGCCTTGCGGGCATCTGGCAAATCTTCCGCACCGGCTACCGGCTGAAGCGCTGAGCCGCAATCGACCTTTTGGAAAGCAAGGCTGGTCTCCCCCTGCGTGGCCCTTCCCATTGCCTGAAGGAGGCAATCGGAACCTTGAGGTCACTCCGCCCAGACCTGCCAAAGACCGGAGGCCTTTGGCGGAGTCCAGAGGCATAGCCTCTGGCCTTGCGTGCTTGACGGTCGCCCTGAATAGCCGTCGGTATGAGTAGATTCCGAGCCTGCCTTTGAGCTGCTTGGCAACGGTATGGTCCTGTTTCACACGGCATGGTACAACATCCGCCAGGAGGCGCTGCATCAGCGGCGTGACTGGCTGTTTGCCGCCGTCCTGGCACGTATTCGCGTCCCGGTCCTGTCTGGAGTCTGTCCGAATGAAGTTTCGCCCCTTGCACGACCGTGTCGTGGTCCGCCGCATCACCCCCGAGGAGAAGTCGGCTGGCGGCATCATCATTCCTGACACGGTCAAGGAGAAGCCGATGGAGGGTGAGGTGATCGCCGCCGGACCTGGCGCGCGCAACGAGCACGGCAGCATCATGGCCTTGGCGGTGAAGGCGGGGGACCGCGTGCTGTTCGGCAAGTGGTCCGGCACCGAAGTCAAGCTGGACGGCGAGGAGCTCCTGATCATGAAGGAAAGCGACCTCATGGGTGTCATCGACGCCACCGCCTGAACGACCATAGAAGGAAAAGCACATGGCAGCCAAAGACGTTCGCTTCGGCGAAGACGCACGCGCCCGAATGCTGCGCGGGGTGGACATCCTCGCCGACGCAGTGAAGGTCACGCTCGGCCCCAAGGGCCGCAACGTGGTGATCGACAAGAGCTTCGGCGCCCCGCGCATCACCAAGGACGGCGTCACCGTCGCCAAGGAGATCGAGCTGGCGGAGAAGTTCGAGAACATGGGCGCGCAGATGGTGCGCGAGGTGGCGAGCAAGACCAACGACGTGGCCGGCGACGGCACCACGTCCGCCATCGTGCTGGCCCAGGCCATCGTGCGAGAGGGCGGCAAGGCGGTGGCGGCCGGAATGGCGCCGATGGACCTCAAGCGCGGCGTGGACAAGGCGGTGGCCGCCCTGGTCGCCGAGCTCGCCACCCGCAGCAAGAAGATCACTACGCAGGCCGAGACAGCCCAGGTAGGCACCATCTCCGCCAACGGGGAGAGCGACATCGGCCGCATGATCGCCGAAGCGATGCAGAAGGTCGGCAACGAGGGTGTCATCACCGTCGAGGAGGCCAAGGGCATGGAAACCGAGCTGGAGGTGGTCGAGGGCATGCAGTTCGACCGCGGCTATCTCAGCCCGTACTTCATCACCAACGCGGAGAAGATGACGGTCGATCTCGACAACCCATACATCCTAATCCACGAGAAGAAGCTGTCCGGCCTACAGGCGCTGCTGCCGCTGCTGGAAGCGGTGGTGCAGTCCGCACGGCCGCTGCTGATCGTCGCCGAGGACATAGAGGGCGAGGCGTTGGCCACGCTCGTCGTGAACAAGCTGCGCGGCGGCTTGAAGGTCGCGGCGGTGAAGGCGCCGGGCTTCGGCGACCGGCGCAAGGCGATGCTGGAAGACATCGCCATCCTGACCGGCGGCCAGGTGATCTCCGAGGATCTCGGCATCAAGCTGGAGAACGTCAAGCTGGAGATGCTGGGCCAAGCCAAGCGCGTGCTGATCGAGAAGGAGAACACGACCGTCATCGAAGGCTCCGGCGCCCATGAGGCGATCAAGGCCCGTTGCGACCAGATCCGCGCGCAGGTGGAGGAGACGACCTCCGACTACGACAAGGAGAAGCTGCAGGAGCGCCTGGCCAAGCTGGCTGGCGGCGTGGCGGTGATCCGCGTCGGCGGCAGCACCGAGGTCGAGGTGAAGGAGCGCAAGGACCGCGTGGACGACGCGCTGCACGCCACCCGTGCGGCGGTCGAGGAAGGCATCGTGCCCGGCGGCGGCGTCGCCCTGGCCCGTGCCAGCCTGATCCTGGCGCAGCTGAAGCCGGCCAACGAGGACCAGAAGCTCGGCATCGAGATCGTGCGCAAGGCGGTGCAGACCCCGCTGCGGCAGATCGCCGAGAACGCCGGCGAAGACGGCGCAGTGATCGGCGGCAAGGTGTTGGAGAACTCCGCCTATGGCTTCGGCTACGATGCGCAATCGGGCGAGTACAAGGACCTGATCGCCGCCGGCATCATCGACCCGACCAAGGTGGTGCGGGTGGCGCTGCAGAATGCCGCCTCCGTGGCTGGCCTGCTGATCACCACCGAAGCCATGGTGGCGGAACGCCCTGAGAAGCGGGCGCAGTCCATGCCGCAGGGCGGAATGGGCGGCGGAATGGGCGACATGGACTACTAAGGCTTCTGCTGGCAGGGATGCTGCCCTGCTGGCAAGCAGGGCTGGGCTCTGCTCTGCTCTGACCCGCCAAAGGCATCTGGCCTTTGGCGGAGTCCAGAGGCATAGCCTCCGGCCTGGCTTGCCTGACAGCCACCCGCTGCCATGGCAGGGCCGGAAAAGGCAAACGATCCCAACGCGCCATCCGCGGCGGGTAGCGGGTGGCAGGCAACTTGACTCCACCCTGCCGCCCTCGTAGAACCCGGCCCTTCGGTAAGCTGAGGCTGCGCCGAAACAGTGGGCATCAAGGCGTGCGGCGCCGCTTATTCAGATCTAACCTGGGTAAGCCAAGGCCGGACGACATATGGAACCGCAGGTGGGCACAGCTCCGCCTTGTGGAAATCGGATTTGAACGACGGGAGTCCCCCGGCGAGCGTGAAAAAGAGGGCGTATGCCGACCATCAATCAACTGATAGCGCATGGCCGCGAGCCGGCGCCGAAACGCAACAAGGTGCCGGCGTTGCAGGCATGCCCGCAAAAGCGTGGCGTTTGCACCCGTGTTTACACGACGACCCCGAAGAAGCCCAACTCCGCGTTGCGGAAAGTGGCCAAGGTGCGTCTGACCAACGGGTTCGAGGTGGTGAGCTACATTCCTGGTGAAGGCCACAACCTACAGGAGCACAGCGTTGTGCTGATCCGTGGTGGCCGCGTGAAAGACCTTCCAGGCGTTCGTTACCACATCCTTCGCGGCGTGCTCGATACACAGGGCATTGCCAAGCGGCGGCAGCGCAGGTCGCTGTACGGCGCCAAGCGACCGAAGTAAGGGGACCAGCCGATGAGCCGACGCCGCCGCGCGGTCAAGCGCGATATTCTGCCAGACGCCAAGTTCGGCGATACCGTCGTGACGCGCTTCATGAATGCGCTGATGTACGATGGAAAGAAGTCGAATGCCGAGGGCATCGTTTACGGCGCCATGGAAGTCTTGAAGAAGCGTGGCGGACCAGCGGCCGACCCGGTCAAGATGTTTTATGAGGCGTTGGACAACGTGAAGCCGGCTGTCGAGGTGCGTTCGCGCCGAGTCGGCGGCGCGACCTACCAGGTGCCTGTCGAGGTGCGTACTGAGCGGCGTCAGGCTCTGGCGATCCGCTGGCTTATCGACAGCGCCCGCAAGCGTGGCGAGCACACGATGGAGGAGCGGCTCTCCAACGAGTTGAACGACGCGGTCAACAACCGTGGTTCAGCCGTGAAGAAGCGCGAGGACACGCACAGGATGGCCGAAGCCAACAAGGCCTTCAGCCACTACCGCTGGTAATCACCACCCTTCCCGAAAACTGACCCGGGCGACGGAGCAAGACGATGGCCAAGGCAAAATTCGAGCGTAACAAGCCGCACTGCAATATCGGTACGATCGGCCATGTGGACCATGGTAAGACGTCCCTGACAGCGGCCATCACCAAGGTCTTGGCCAAGACTGGCGGCGCCACCTTCACCGCCTACGACCAGATCGACAAGGCGCCGGAGGAGCGGGCGCGCGGCATTACCATCTCGACGGCGCATGTCGAGTACGAGACGGCCAATCGTCATTACGCTCACGTCGATTGCCCCGGCCATGCCGACTATGTGAAGAACATGATCACGGGCGCTGCGCAGATGGATGGGGCGATTCTGGTGGTGTCCGCCGCCGACGGCCCGATGCCGCAAACCCGTGAGCACATCTTGCTGGCCCGCCAGGTGGGCGTCCCGGCGCTCGTCGTATTCATGAACAAGGTTGACCTGGTCGATGACCCCGAGCTGATCGAGTTGGTCGAGATGGAAGTGCGCGAGCTGCTGTCCTCATACCAGTTCCCAGGCGACGACATACCTATCATCAAAGGCTCGGCGGTGATGGCCTTGAACGATAAGAACCCGGAGCAGGGCGAAAACGCCGTCACCGAACTGATGGCTGCCGTGGATGCATACATCCCGCAGCCTGAGCGTGCGATGGACCGGCCATTTCTGATGCCGGTAGAGGACGTGTTCTCGATCTCCGGCCGCGGCACGGTGGTCACCGGGCGGGTGGAACGAGGCGTGGTGAACGTTGGTGACGAGGTCGAGATCGTCGGCTTGAAGAACACGGTCAAGACGATCGTCACTGGGGTCGAGATGTTCCGGAAGCTGCTCGACCGTGGGCAGGCTGGTGACAACATCGGGGCGTTGCTGCGCGGCACCAAACGTGAGGACGTGGAGCGTGGCCAAGTGCTGGCCAAGCCCGGTTCCATAACGCCGCATACGCAGTTCAAGGCTGAGGCCTATGTCCTGACAAAGGAAGAGGGTGGACGCCACACGCCGTTCTTCACCAACTACCGGCCGCAATTCTACTTCCGTACGACCGATGTGACGGGCGTGGTGAAGTTGCCGGAGGGCACCGAGATGGTGATGCCGGGGGACAACGTCTCGATGGACGTTGAGCTGATCGCGCCCATCGCGATGGACGAGGGCTTGCGTTTCGCCATCCGCGAGGGTGGTCGGACGGTTGGCGCAGGCGTTGTCGCCAGTATTCAAAAGTAAGCGGCGCGCCGCAAGCAGAAGAAGAGTTATGGACAACCAGAACATACGCATTCGCCTGAAGGCGTACGATCATCGCGTGCTGGACAACAGCACGCGGGAGATCGTCAACACGGCGAAGCGTACCGGTGCCAGAGTTCGCGGGCCCATTCCGTTGCCGACGCACATCGAACGTTTCACGGTGAACCGCTCTCCGCATGTGGACAAGAAGAGCCGTGAGCAATTCGAGATTCGAACCCATCGCCGTTTGCTGGACATTGTCGAACCCACCCCACAGACGGTGGATGCTTTGATGAAGCTCGACCTTGCCAGCGGCGTGGACGTCGAGATCAAGCTTTAGGAATTTGGCGATGCGAACCGGCTTAATTGCTAAGAAGCTGGGTATGACCCGGCTGTTCCAAGCTGATGGCACGCACGTGCCGGTCACGGTGCTGCACCTTGACGAGTTGCAGGTCGTCGATGTGCGGACGCAGGAGCGTGACGGCTACACGGCCGTGCAGCTTGGTTGGGGGCGCGCCAAGGTCAAGAACGTGACGCAACCCAATAAGGGCCATTACGCCAGGGTGAAAGTCGAGCCAAAACAGCGCGTGCGGGAGTTCCGTGTGGCCAGCGACGCGATGTTGGAGAGCGGCGCCACGCTTTCCGCATCCCATTTCGTGGTTGGCCAGATGGTCGATGTCTGTGGCGTCACCAAGGGCAAGGGCTTTGCCGGCGCCATGAAGCGGTGGAACTTCCGGGGGTTGGAAGCATCGCACGGGGTATCGGTCAGCCACCGCTCACATGGCTCTACGGGAAACCGGCAAGATCCTGGCAAGACGTTCAAGAACAAGAAGATGGCCGGGCATATGGGCGTCGAGCGAGTAACGACCCTGAACCTCAAGATTGCGGGCGTGGATGCCGACAAAGGCTTGTTGCTGGTTCATGGCGCTGTTCCAGGCAGCAAAGGCGAGTTCGTCACCATACGGGATGCCATCAAGCGTGCTCGTCATGCTGAAGCTCCTTTTCCGGCAGGCTTGAAGTCGATCGACTTGGCCGGACACGACTCTGGTGTGGCACAGGCGCCGGAAACGGGTGTCACGGAGCTGAACGATGCAGGTTGATGTCATTACCTTGGACAATGTTCCGGTTGGTCGACATGACTTGCCTGACGAGCTGTTTGGCCAGGTGCCGCGGCTGGACGTCATGGCGCGGGTTGTGCACTGGCAGTTGGCAAAACGACGGGCGGGCACGCATAGCACCAAAGGAATGGGCGAGGTCTCCGGAACGACGAAAAAGCCCTACAAGCAGAAGGGAACCGGCAACGCTCGCCAAGGAAGCTTGCGCGCACCCCAATTTCGCACAGGCGGTCGCGTTCATGGTCCTGTCAGCAGAGACCATGGCTATGATCTTCCGAAGAAGGTTCGGCGTCTCGGCTTGATTGGCGCGTTGTCACAAAAGGCAGCTGAGGGCAAACTTGTCTTGTTGGATGCCGTTGCGGGCGGAGACGGCAAGACAAAGGCATTGAAGGTCAAACTCAATGGCCTAGGCTGGACATCAGTGCTCATCATAGACAGCGAAGTTGACCGGGACTTTCTTCGCGCTGCATCAAATCTACACCGCGTCGATGTCCTGCCCACGATCGGCGCGAACGTATATGATATACTCGGCCATGACGTTCTCGCAATCACGGCAGCTGGCCTTGCGGCATTGACAACTCGTCTGGTCGGCGATCAAGGGCTAACCGAAGAGGCTGCCTCATGAGTGCCGCGCAGGTTTTGGTCGCTCGTAAGAAGGCGGCGACCATGTCGCGTGAGACGATGTTCAATCTTGTCCGGGCGCCGATCATAACTGAAAAGGCGACGATGCTGGGCGACAGGAACCAGGTCGTGTTTCGGGTGGCGCTCGAAGCGACCAAGTTTGAGATCAAGGTGGCCGTCGAGGCGCTGTTCGGCGTGACTGTACTCGACGTCAACACTCTGATCCAGAAAGGCAAGACGAAGCGCTTTCGCGGCCGCCCTGGCGTGCGTTCCGATGTCAAGAAAGCCATCGTCCAACTTACGCCGGGGCAGTCGATAGACTTCTCTGCGCGGATCGCGTGAGGCTCGCATCGTGGCACTAAAGAACTATAATCCAGTTACTCAAAGCCTTCGCGGCACAGTCCTGATCGATCGCAGCGAGCTTTATAAAGGCAAGCCTGTCAAGACTCTGACCGAAGGCAAAAGCAAGTCCGGCGGTCGCAACAACCACGGCCGGATCACCAGCTTCTTCCGTGGTGGCGGACACAAGCAATCCTACCGTTTCGTGGATTTCAAACGGCGTAAGTTCGGTGTCTTCGGTAACGTCGAACGCTTGGAATACGACCCAAACCGGTCAGCCTTCATCGCCTTGGTTCGGTATGCCGACAATGAGATGGCGTATATCTTGGCGCCGCAGCGCTTGAAAGTCGGCGACTCTGTCGTCGCTGGCCCGAAGGTCGACATAAAGCCGGGCAATGCGATGCCAATGTCGGCCATTCCAGTCGGAACCATAATCCACAACATCGAGATGAAAGTTGGCGCGGGCGGCAAGATGGCACGCGCTGCTGGAACGTTTGCGCAACTGGTAGGCAAGGACTCCGGATACGCGCAAGTGAAGCTCACTTCAGGTGAGCTGCGTGTTGTGCGCTCCGAATGCATGGCAACCGTCGGCGCGGTTTCCAACCCGGACAACCAGAACCAGTCGCTTGGCAAAGCGGGTCGAAATCGTTGGCTAGGCCGCCGTCCGCACAACCGTGGCGTCGTGATGAACCCGGTTGACCATCCTCATGGCGGTGGCGAAGGCCGAACATCGGGTGGACGCCATCCGGTAACTCCTTGGGGCAAGCCGACCAAGGGTTACAAGACCCGCGCGAACAAGCGGACCGATCGCCTCATCATTCGCCGTCGGCCAAAGGGGAAGCACTGATATGGCACGGTCAGTATGGAAAGGCCCGTTCGTGGACGGGTATCTTCTGGGCAAGGCCGAGACATCCAAGGCATCGGGCCGAAACGAGATCATCAAGATTTGGTCACGACGCTCGACGATACTTCCCCAGTTCGTTGGGCTGACGTTCGGCGTCTATAATGGCCATAGATTTTTGCCAGTCCAGGTGAACGAGAATATGGTGGGACATAAGTTTGGCGAGTTTTCGCCGACCCGCACCTTCACCAGTCACTCCGCAGACAAGAAGGCGAAACGGGGATGAGCAAGCCTAAGCGTCCTCGCGCCCTTGCCGAAACGGAAGCTCAGGCGGTTTTGAGCAATGTCCGTGTCAGCCCGCGCAAGCTGAACCTTGTCGCGGGCATGATCCGTGACCTTCCGGCTGGCCAGGCAGTGGCAGCGCTGACATTCAGCAAGCGTCGCATCGCGCAACAGGTCAGGAAAACACTTGAGAGTGCGATTGCGAATGCGGAGAACAATCATCAGCTGGACGTGGATCAGCTGGTGGTTGCCCGCGCGGAAGTCGGCAAGTCGATTGTCATGAAGCGCTTCATGGCAAAGGGCCGCGGCCGATCTTCCCGAATCGAGAAGTGGTTCAGCCATCTCAAGATCGTCGTCGCTGAGCGGCAGACGGCAACGCCAAGGAAGGAGGCAGCCTAATGGGTCACAAGGTCAATCCGATCGGCTTGCGTCTCGGCATCAACCGCACTTGGGACAGCCGTTGGTATGCGAACAACGACTATGCCCGGCTTTTGCATGACGACTTGAAGTTGCGCGCTCACTTGCGCAAGCGGTTGTCCGGAGCCGGGGTGTCCCGAGTGGTCATCGAACGCCCGGCAAAGAAGCCCCGGGTGACCATCTACGCAGCCCGACCCGGCGTCGTCATCGGCAAGAAGGGTCAGGACATCGAGGTGCTCCGCAAGGAGCTTCAGAAGATGACCAAGGTCGAGGTCAATCTCAACCTAGTTGAAATCCGCAAGCCGGAGATCGACGCCGTGCTGGTTGCCGAGAACATCGCCCAGCAACTGGAGCGCCGTGTGGCGTTTCGCCGGGCGATGAAACGCGCAGTCCAGTCTGCCATGCGCCTGGGCGCGCAAGGTATCCGGATCAACTGCGGCGGGCGTCTTGGCGGTGCGGAGATCGCCCGCACGGAGTGGTATCACGAGGGTCGAGTTCCCTTGCACACGCTACGGGCCGACATCGATTTCGGCACGGCAACGGCCAAAACGACTTATGGCACATGCGGCGTCAAGGTGTGGATCTTCAAAGGTGAGATCCTGGCGCACGATCCGATGGCACAGGATCGTCGTGCGGCCGAGCAAGCGCCGCAACGCTAGGGATAAATCAGCATGCTGTCACCGAAACGCACCAAGTACCGCAAGGCTCACAAGGGCCGCATCCATGGCCTGGCCAAGGGCGGCACTGTGCTGAACTTCGGCGCATTCGGCTTGAAGGCCCTGGAGCCTGACCGCGTGACGGCGCGGCAGATCGAAGCGGCGCGCCGGGCGATCACCCGGTCGATGAAGCGGGCAGGACGTGTGTGGATTCGGATATTCCCCGACGTTCCGGTCTCCACCAAACCAGCGGAGGTTCGCATGGGCTCCGGCAAGGGCAGTCCCGAGTTCTGGGTCTGCCGGGTCAAGCCTGGCCGCATCATGTTCGAGATCGATGGCGTCTCCAACGACTTGGCCCGTGCGTCCCTGGCGCTCGGAGCAGCAAAGCTGCCGATCAAGACCAAGTTCATAGCCCGGCTCGGAGAAGGTTGACCATGGCCAAGGCTGCTGACATTCGAAGTAAGACCGCCGATGAGTTGGGAGTGATGCTGCTCGATCTTCGCAAGGAGCAGTTCAACCTTCGCTTCCAACGTGCGACCGGCCAGAACGAAGGCATCGGCCAGGTCAAGAAGGTGCGGCGCGACATCGCGCGCGTTAAAACGATCATGTCTGAACATGCGCGTTCCACCAAGGCAGGGCCTAATCGCCCTGCTGCTTTGAAGTAAGGGAGAGGGCGATGCCGAGGCGCGTCCTGACAGGCCGGGTGACCAGCGACAAGATGAACAAAACCATCACTGTCCTGGTCAACCGGCGGATCATGCATCCGTTGTACAAGAAGTTCATCAGGCGCTCGAAGAAGTATGCTGCCCATGATGAGGCGAACGTCTGTGTCGAGGGTGACACCGTTCGCATCATAGAGTGCCCGCCCATAAGCAAGCGCAAGACATGGACCTTGCTTGAGCGCAACGGCGAGATCGTCGGCGGCGTGTCCCATGACATCGCGGCCGTGGCCGAGGTGCATCATGACGCGCCTGTGCAAGTTTGAGGGACGGTAGATGATCCAAGTCGAATCCAACCTTGACGTCGCCGATAACTCAGGGGCCCGCCGGGTGCAGTGCATCAAGGTGCTGGGTGGGTCAAAGCGCAAGACGGCTTCTGTGGGCGACGTTATCGTGGTTTCCATCAAGGAAGCGATTCCGCGCGGCAAGGTCAAGAAGGGCGACGTCCACCAGGCGGTGATCGTGCGTACCGCATTCCCGGTCCGTCGGCAGGATGGCAGCGCCATTCGTTTCGACCGGAATGCGGCGGTGCTGATCAACAAGGCACAGGAACCGATCGGCACACGCATCTTCGGCCCGGTCGTGCGGGAGCTTCGTGGCCGCAAGTTCATGAAGATCATCTCCTTGGCTCCGGAGGTGCTCTGAACCGTGGCTGCACGAATCAAGAAGGGTGACCAGGTGCTGGTCATAACGGGAGCTGACAAGGGTCGCCGCGGCGAGGTCTTGCAAGTCATGCCGAAGGATGAGCGGGCCGTCGTGCGTGGCGTGCGGATCGTCAAGCGCCACACAAAGCCGACTGGCATGGGCCAACCCGGTGGCATCATCGAGAAAGAGGGGCCGATACATCTCTCCAACTTGATGCTGGTTGACCCGAAGAGCAGCAAGCCGACCAAGGTCGGGTTCAGGGTGCTGGAGGGCGGCAGAAAAGTGCGTGTCGCCAAGGCAACTGGCGAAGTGATCGAGGCCTAAGATGAGTGACAGCGAAAGCGTCTACGTAGCCCGTATGCAGCGCAGGTATCGTCAGACGATACGGCCAGCGATGCAGCAGGAGTTCGGCTATAAAAATCCGATGGAAGTGCCGCGTCTGGAGAAGATCGTCATCAACATGGGTGTTGGCGAGGCGGCAGGCGACCAGAAGAAGTTGGATGCTGCAGTCACTGAACTTATGCTGATAAGCGGTCAGAAGCCGGTGAAAACGAAAGCCAAGAAGGCGATCGCCGGGTTCAAGATTCGTGAAGGCCTGCCCATCGGCTGCAAGGTGACCCTGCGGAAGCAGCGGATGTATGAGTTCCTGGATCGGCTGGTGACGATCGCCCTGCCGCGCGTGCGCGACTTCCGCGGGATCGCGGGAAACAAGGGCTTCGATGGCCGTGGCAACTTTGCCATGGGCTTGAAGGAGCAGATCATCTTTCCGGAGATCGCTTACGACAAGATCGACACGGTTCGGGGCATGGACATCGTTTTCGTCACGACGGCGAAAACCGACGCGGAAGCGAAATCGCTGATGAAGCACTTCGATATTCCATTCGCCGGCGAGGCAGGCCAACAAGCTCAGGTTGCCTGAATAAAACAGGCTTTGACCAAGGCATTTCGGAAAACCGCTGGGTATGCCCGGCAGGTTCCTAGGAGTAGGCGGACGATGGCAAAGGTTTCTCAGGTCAACCGCAACGTGAAGCGCGAGCAGATGGCTGCGCGCGACAAGAAAAAACGAGCGGCGCTGAAATCAGTATTGATGGATCGTGACGCCGCGGTCGAGGAGCGCTTTGATGCCTCGCTCAAGCTGGCCCAGATGCCACGCAACGGTGCGGCAGTTCGAGTGAAGCTGCGCTGTGCTCTTACCGGCAGAGCAAAGGCGAATTACCGCAAGTTCAAGCTATGCCGCATCGCATTGCGCGATCTTGCCAGTGCTGGCCAGATTCCCGGCATGGTCAAGGCGAGCTGGTAGGAGGCGAAGCGATGTCCATGTCAGATCCCCTGGGTGATATGATCACTCGCATACGCAACGCCCAGCGGGCGCGGCATACGGCGTGCGTAGCGCCCGCCTCCAAGCTGCGAGCCAACTTGCTGGACGCTCTGAAGCGTGAAGGGTTCATCCGCGGTTTCGCCAACGAGGAGCTGCGGCCCGGCGTGGGGCAGTTGCGGATCGAGCTCAAGTACAACGAAGGCGAGCCGGTCATAAAAGAGATCACACGGGTTTCGAAGCCTGGCCGGCGGGTGTACTCCAAGATTGCAGAGCTTCCCAGGGTGTACGCTGGGTTGGGCGTCTCCATTCTCTCCACGCCGCGCGGCGTGCTCAGCGACGCGGAGGCTCGTGCTGCGAACGTCGGCGGCGAAGTTCTCTGCCGCGTGTTCTAAGGGGTTTGGCATGTCGCGTGTAGGCAAATACCCGGTCGAGATACCGGCCGGCGTCGAACTCGCAATCGTGGGCAAGACGCTCACGGCGCGGGGCAAGCTCGGCGAACTTTCTCTGGAACTCACCGACAGCATCACGGCCACCGTCGATGGCGGCAAGTTCTCCGTCGCTCCCAGGGGAAAGGAACGGGCCGCGCAGATGATGTGGGGAACCACCCGGGCGTTGGTCGCAAACATGGTCAAGGGTGTTTCCACCGGTTACGTCAAGACCATGGAAATCCAGGGCACAGGTTTCCGCGCCGCAGTGAACGGCGGCAACTTGGTGATAAACCTCGGTTTCAGCCATGACGTCGTCTATCCAGTGCCAGATGGCATCAAGATCACCACGCCCCGGCCGACGGCGATCACCGTGGAAGGCGTGGACAAGCGGCAGGTCGGGCAGGTTGCAGCCGAGATACGGGCCTACCGTCCGCCAGAGCCATACAAGGGCAAGGGCGTACGCTACGACAACGAGGTGATCCGCCGCAAGGAAGGTAAGAAGAAGTGAGCGGTCAGCGGGATTTGCGGGAGCGCCGGCGCGAGCGGTTGCGCTATCAGCTCAAGAAGAAGTCCGGTGGCCGGCCACGGCTGTCCGTCTTTCGATCGGGCAAGCACATCTATGCCCAGATCATCGACGACAAGTTGGGACGCACCCTGGCTGCGGCTGGCAGCCTTGAGGCGGCGCTGCGTGCGGACCTGCCCACTGGCGCCGACAAGGCCGCTGCGACAGCGGTGGGAAAGCTGGTGGCTGAGCGCGCGCTGGCCGCAGGCGTGACGGCTGTGGTGTTCGACCGCGGCATGTATCTGTATCACGGCCGCGTCAAGGCGCTGGCCGAGGCCGCCCGCGAGAGCGGGCTGGCGTTCTGAAGGGCTGAGCAATGGCACGGGATTCCCGAGACGGCGGCGGACGCGGCGGCCGCGAGCGTGACCGCGACGGCGGCGACGACCTGATAGACAAGCTGGTCACGATCAACCGTGTGGCGAAGGTGGTGAAAGGCGGCCGGCGTTTCGCTTTTGCTGCCCTGGTGGTGGTCGGCGACCAGAAAGGCCGCGTGGGGTACGGCGCGGGCAAGGCTCGCGAGGTGCCCGAGGCGATCCGCAAGGCGACGGAGCGGGCCAAGAAAACCATGATCCGGGTGCCGATGAAGGAAGGCCGCACCCTGCATCACGACGTGCATGGCGAGTATGGCGCTGGGCACGTGGTACTCCGGGCGGCCGAAGCTGGCACCGGCATCATCGCTGGCGGACCGTTGCGCGCCGTTTTCGAGGCTTTGGGCATCGGCGACATCGTCGCCAAGTCGCTGGGCAGTCGCAATCCCCACAACATGGTCAAGGCGACCTTCGCCGGGCTGACCCGGGCCGCAAGCCCACGCTCGGTGGCAAGCCGGCGAGGCAAGAAGGTCAGTGAAATTCTTGGCAAGCGCGACATGCCCGAAGCGGAGGTTACGGCCGATGCCTGATGAAGTGAAGAAGCAGGTCAGGGTCGTTCAAATCGCGTCTGGCTTGGGCCGTAAGCCAGGCCAGATCGGCACCCTTATCGGGCTCGGGTTGAACAAAATCCGCAAGGCCAGCACGCTCGAGGACACTCCTGCGGTGCGCGGCATGATCCGCAAGGTGCATCACCTCGTGCGGGTGGAGGAGCTGTCGTGAAGCTCAACGAGTTGCGGGACAATCCCGGGTCGCGGCTGAAATTCAAGCGGCGCGGGCGTGGGATCGGCTCCGGCAAAGGCAAGACGTCGGGCAAAGGCGTCAAAGGCCAGAAGGCGCGTGAGGGCGTGGCACTCAACGGATTTGAAGGCGGGCAGTTGCCGATCTATCGCCGGCTGCCAAAGCGCGGCTTCAAGAACATCTTCCGCAAGGAGTTCGCCCCGGTGAACCTGAGCGCGATCGAGAAGGCCCTGGAGAGCGGCAAGCTTCAAGCCGGCGCGATCAACGAGGCGACGCTCGAACAGGCTGGGCTGGTCAGGTTGGCCAAAGTCGAGGGTGTTCGCCTGCTCGGGCATGGCACGATCAGCAGGGCGATCACGGTGACGGTTTCTGGCGCTTCGGTTTCGGCCAAGGCTGCTGTGGAAGCTGCCGGGGGCACAGTCACCACCAAGTAGCGCCGCCTGGCAGGGACGCCGGCTTGAGGCTGGAGCCTGATCGTCAGCCCCAAGCCGACCGTCGGCTTTAGTGCCTTTGCATAAAGCTGCCCCGGGGACGATTCTGCCGCGCTAAGCCAGGGGCAACGCCCAAACACTTGCGTGCCCAAGCTCGGGCACGGCACACTTGCACTCTGATGGGGGATAAAGCGCATGGCTTCAGCCGCCGAACAGATGGCAGGCACCATGAGTCTTGGTGCGTTCGGCAAGGCAACCGAGCTCAAGGCACGGATATGGTTCACTCTGGCTGCTCTCGTGGTCTATCGCGTCGGCAGCTACGTGCCTGTGCCTGGCATAGACGCCCAGGTCATGGGGCAGGCCATGGCAGAGCAGGGTGCCGGCGTGCTCGGCATGTTCGACATGTTCAGCGGCGGCAATCTCAGCCGGATGACCGTTTTCGCGCTGACCATCATGCCCTACATCAGCGCATCCATCATCATCCAGTTGATGTCAGCCGCCATACCCACATTGGAGACGCTCAAGAAAGAGGGCGAGAGCGGACGCAAGAAGCTCAACCAATACACCCGTTACCTGACGGTCGTGATCGCAGTGTTCCAATCCTACGGAATCGCCGTCGGTCTTGAAGCGTTCCATGACCGTGCCGGGCTCGGCGCCGTGCTCGATCCGGGTTGGTTCTTCCGTGTCTCCTGCGTGATCACGCTCACCGGGGGCACCATGTTCCTGATGTGGCTTGGCGAGCAGATCACCGCCCGCGGGGTCGGCAACGGCACCAGCCTGATCATTTTCGCCGGCATCGTTGCGAATCTGCCGCATGCCATCGTCACGCTCCTGGAACTCGGACGGACTGGCGCGCTCTCCCCGGTTTTCATCCTGGCTTTTGCGGTGATCGCCGTCGCGGTGATCGCCTTCATCGTTTTCATGGAACGAGCGCAACGGCGTATCGTGGTGCAATATCCAAAGCGCCAGGTGGGGCAGCGGATGTTCGGCGGCGATTCCACGCACATGCCGTTGAAGGTCAATACGGCTGGCGTGATACCGCCGATTTTCGCGTCCTCGATCCTGTTGATCCCGGCCACCATCGCCGGGTTCGGGCAAAGCAACCCCAACTCCGTCCTGGGCTGGTTGTCTGGCCAGCTGGCGCATGGACGACCGCTCTATCTCGGGCTTTATGCCGGGATGATCATCTTCTTCTCGTATTTCTACACGGCAGTCGTGTTCAATCCGCAGGAGACGGCAGACAACCTCAAGAAGTACGGCGGCTTCATCCCTGGCATCCGGCCCGGCGCCAACACGGCTGACTACTTTGATCGCATCCTCACCCGCCTGACCACGATCGGCGCGCTTTACCTGTGCGTCGTGTGCCTGCTGCCAGAGGTCTTGATCGCGAACTACAACGTTCCGTTCTACTTCGGCGGGACAAGCTTGATGATCATCGTTTCCGTGACGATGGATACCGTGACGCAGGTGCAGTCTCATTTGCTGGCCCATCAGTACGAGGGGCTCATGCGCAAGTCGCGGGTGAAGGGTCGGGCGAGATGAACCTCATTCTGCTCGGCCCGCCTGGCGCGGGGAAGGGAACCCAGGCGAAGCGCCTGCAAGACGCTTACGGCATCGCGCAAATCTCGACGGGCGACATGTTGCGTGCGGAAGTCGCGGCGAAGACGAAAATCGGCCTGCAGGCATCCGCCGTGATGGCGTCCGGCGGCCTGGTGTCCGATGACATCATCGTAGCCATGCTCGCGCAGCGGGTCCGTGAACAGGATTGCGCCAAGGGCTTCATCCTGGACGGCTTTCCCCGCACCGTGGCCCAGGCCGAGGCGCTGGACCGCATGCTTGAACAGTTGTCGTTCCAGTTGGATGCGGTGATCGAGCTGCGGGTGGACGAGGCGGCCTTGGTCGAGCGCATCAGCGGGCGTTTCACCTGCGCCCGCTGCAACGCGAACTACCACGACACATTCAAGCCGCTTGCTACAGCGGGCGTTTGCGATGTGTGCGGCTCGACGGAGTTCATCCGGCGGCCGGATGACAACCAAGATACCGTCCGCGAACGCCTGGCTGTCTATAACCGACAAACCCTGCCTATTTTGCCGCATTACCAGGCCGCTGGACGCCTTCACCCCCTTGATGGCATGGCGTCCATGGATGAAGTCTCGCAGGCAATTGAGCAGGTGTTGGAGAGGCTTCCGCCCCGACTTGCTCGCGTTAATGTGAACAGCGCGCGTTGACTCCTATGACGCCCTGCCTATAACGCACCTCTCCGGCGGGACGGCAACGTTCGCGCCCCCACTGTATTGCAAGCCCGACGTTGCGCGACGATTTCGCGCCCGTTCAGCGAGGGCCAGGAGACGAACGTGGCACGTATTGCCGGTGTGAATATCCCGACGAACAAGCGGGTGACGATCAGCCTTCGCTACATCTATGGCATAGGTCCGACGAAAGCCGCTGATATTTGCACCAAGCTGAGCATTCCAGAGGACCGCCGGGTCAATCAACTGTCGGATGAAGAGGTGTTGCGCATCCGCGAGTTGATCGACCGTGATTTCCGCGTCGAGGGTGACCTTCGCCGCGAAGTGGCGATGAACATCAAGCGGCTGATGGACTTGGGTTGCTACCGCGGTTTGCGGCATCGCCGTGGCTTGCCGGTGCGCGGCCAGCGAACCCACACCAACGCCCGCACCCGCAAGGGCAAGGCCGTGGCGATCGCCGGCAAGAAAAAGGTCACGAAGTAGCATCGGCGTCTTGCCGCACCCGTACGAAGACAGGATCACCTCATGGCGAAAGCCCCCGCGCGTCCCCGCCGCAAGGAGCGCAAAAACATCATTTCCGGCGTTGCCCACGTGAACGCTACTTTCAACAACACCATGATCACTATCACTGACGCGCAAGGCAATACGATCGCGTGGTCTTCGGCTGGCACGCAGGGTTTCAAGGGCAGCCGTAAGTCCACGCCTTATGCAGCACAGGTCGCGGCCGAAGATGCCGGCAAGAAAGCGCGCGAGCACGGCATGGAGACGTTGGAGATCGAGGTGAACGGCCCTGGTTCTGGCCGTGAGAGCGCGCTTCGGGCACTTCAGACGGTTGGGTTCTCGATCACCCAAATTCGTGACCTTACGCCGATCCCGCACAATGGGTGCCGCCCCCGCAAGCGCCGCCGCGTCTGATTGCAGTTTGCACCACCTGAAAGGCGGGCGTTGCAGCAAAGCGGCGCCTGAATCGTCATGAGATACGACACCTCTGTTATCCAGCGTAACTGGCAGTCCCTGATCAAGCCGGAAAAGCTGGAGTTCGAGCCCGGTTCCGACCCGGCGCGCACCGCGCTGGTCGTGGCCGAGCCGCTGGAGCGCGGCTTCGGCATGACCCTGGGAAACGCCATCAGGCGCATCCTGCTTTCGTCGCTGCAAGGTGCCGCCGTGACAGCCGTGCAGATCGACGGCGTGCTGCACGAGTTCAGCACCATTGCCGGCGTGCGGGAAGACGTGACCGATATCGTGCTGAACGTCAAGCAACTGGCCTTGCGGATGCATGGCGAAGGGCCCAAGCGCATGGTGCTGACCGCGACCGGTCCTGGCGAGGTCAAGGCGGGGCAAATCCAAGCCGGCCACGACATCGAGATCATGAACCCCGACCTGGTGCTGTGCACGCTGGACGACGGAATCAAGCTCGGCATGGAGTTCACCGTCAACCTTGGCAAGGGCTACGAGGCCGCCACAGCCAACCGCCCCGAGGACGCCCCGATCGGGCTCATCCCGGTGGACAGCATCTATTCGCCGGTGCGCCGGGTGTCGTATCGCGTGGAACCCACGCGCGTCGGCAACCTGACCAACTACGACAAGCTTCTCCTGTCCGTCGAGACGAATGGAGCCGTGACCCCGGAGGACGCGGTGGCGCTCGCTGCCCGTATCCTGCAGGACCAGCTGCAGTTATTCATCAACTTCGACGAGCCGCAGCAGCTGCGCTCCGAGGAGCACCAGAACGACCTGCCGTTCAACCGCAACCTGCTCCGCAAGGTGGACGAGCTGGAGCTTTCGGTGCGCTCGGCGAACTGCCTGAAGAACGACAACATCGTCTATATCGGCGACCTTGTGCAGAAATCCGAGCAGGAGATGCTGCGCACGCCGAACTTCGGCCGCAAGTCGCTGAACGAGATCAAGGAGGTCCTGACCAACATGGGGCTTACCCTTGGGATGACCGTTGCCGGCTGGCCGCCGGAGAACATCGAAGACCTCGCCAAACGCCTGGACGAGCCGTTTTAAGGATCTATCCCTATGCGTCACGGTGTCAGCGGCCGAAAACTCGGCGTTACCACGAGTCATCGCTTTGCCATGTTCCGCAACATGGCTGTCGCGTTGCTGAAGCACGAACAGATCACCACGACCTTGCCAAAGGCCAAGGAACTGCGCCCGGTGGCGGAGAAGCTGATCACGCTCGGCAAGCGCGGTGGGCTGCACGCCCGGCGGCAAGCCCTGGCGCAGCTGCAGGACGAGAAGATCGTGGCCAAGCTGTTCGACTCCCTGGCCACGCGATACCGCAGCCGTGCCGGTGGCTATACCCGCGTGCTGCGGGCCGGGATGCGTTATGGCGACGCGGCGGACATGGCAGTGATCGAGTTGATCGAGCGGGACCCGGCGGCCAAGGGCCAGGACAGCGGTCCTCGGCCCGACTTGGCTGCGGAGCAAGCAGCCTAGCTGTATGGCAAGGTCCGGTCATGCAGCGCTCGTCGCCATGGCCGGATTTTTGCTCGTTTGGATGATGGCGACCGGGTCGTCCCAAAGCCAGACTTTGCAGCAAACCAGCGTTTTGGTGGCTGACCATCTGAGCGCCGGCCAGCAGGAAGAGACCATCACCGTCTATTTCGACGGCGTGGCGGCAGGCACCCTGCACGTGGACCGGACGCGCCCGGACGATCAGCTGCAAGCCAGCCTGCCTGCGCTGCCGTCGATAGCATTCACCCTTTGCGGCAGGCTGATCCGCCGCGAGAGCGATGGCGGCACTTCCACGCACCCGATCGACAACGGCGGCGTGCTGACCGGCTACATCGGCGCCAACCTGGCCGCGATCACCTTGGGCGACGTGCTGTTCACCCTGCAGGACGACAAGGGACGTGCGACGACGGAGGTCAGGCCCGGGCCGTCCTGCACCGCCGCTGTATCCTGATGCCAGGCCTGCCCGACCTGTTCGCCTCCGACGAGCCCGGCCTGCCCCCTCCGGAAAAGGGGCCGCTGGCTGACCGGCTGCGCCCACGGACGCTGGGCGAGGTCGTGGGACAGGACCACCTGCTCGGTCCTGGGGGCAGCATCACCCGCATGCTGGCGCGCGGCTCGCTCGCGTCGTTGATCTTTTGGGGGCCGCCCGGCGTCGGCAAGACGACCATCGCCCGCTTGCTGGCCGCGGCGGCAGGGCTGCATTTCACCCAGCTTTCGGCGGTGTTCTCCGGGGTGGCCGACCTCAAGCGGGTGTTCGAGGAGGCCAAGCGCCGCCGGGCCGCCGGACAGTCCACGCTGCTGTTCGTGGACGAGATCCACCGGTTCAACCGGGCGCAGCAGGACGGCTTCCTGCCGGTGGTGGAGGACGGCACGGTGGTGCTGGTGGGCGCCACGACCGAGAACCCGTCTTTCGCCCTGAACGGCGCCTTGCTGTCCCGCTGCCAGGTGCTGGTGCTGCGCCGATTGGACGACGACGCGCTCGACAGCCTGCTGGTCCGGGCCGAGGCCAGCCGCGCCCTGCCGCTCACGGCGGAGGCCCGCGCCATGTTGCGGGCGATGGCGGACGGGGACGGGCGATACCTTCTGAACATGGCCGAGCAGCTGGAAGCCTTGCCCGACGCCACGCCCCCGCTCGACCCGGCGGCGCTTTCGGTGCTGCTGGCCAAGCGGGCGGCGCTCTACGACAAGGACCGCGACGAGCACTACAACCTCATCTCCGCCCTGCATAAATCGTTGCGCGGCTCGGACCCGGACGCGGCGCTCTACTGGTTCGCCCGCATGGTGGCCGGCGGGGAGGACCTGCGCTACATCGCCCGCCGCCTGGTGCGCTTCGCGTCCGAGGACGTGGGCCTGGCCGACCCGCAGGCACTGCCGCAAGCGATGCTGGCCTGGGAGGCCTACGAGCGGCTGGGCAGCCCGGAAGGCGAACTGGCGATCGCGCAGGCAGTCGTCTATCTCGGCACGGCGCCGAAATCGAACGCGCTCTATGCCGGGTTCAAGCAGGCGATGCGGGCCGCACGGGAAACCGGCAGCCTGGCCCCGCCGTCGCACATCCTGAACGCGCCCACGCGGCTGATGCAGGACCTCGGCTACGGCGCCGGCTACGATTACGACCACGATGCGGAGGATGCGTTCTCCGGCCAGGACTACTTCCCGCCGGGCATGGACCGGGTGGCGTTCTATCGGCCGGCCGACCGCGGTTTCGAGCGGGAGCTGCGCGGCCGCCTGGAGCACTGGGCGGGGCTGCGCCGGGCGCGGCAGGCATGAGCGTCTCGATCCAGACCGTGTCGGACGACGAGGCCGATTCGCGCCTCGACCGCTTCCTGCGCCGGCGCTACCCGGCCTTGACGCAGAGCGTGCTGCAGAAGCTCTGCCGCACCGGGCAAATCCGCGTCGATGGCCACCGGGTGGAGGCGTCCGCGCGGCTCGCCCCTGGACAGGCGGTGCGGGTGCCGCCGATGCCCGCCGCGCCGGAGAAGCGTCCGCCGGCCGCCACCCCGGCCGACGTGAAGGAGATGGAGCGGCTCGTGCTGCACCGCGACGACCAGCTGATCGTGCTCAACAAGCCGTCTGGCCTGGCCACCCAGGGCGGACCCGGCATCACCCGCCACCTGGATGGCATGCTGGACGCGCTGAGCGATGGCGGCCACCGGCCCCGCCTGGTGCACCGGCTGGACCGGGACACGTCCGGCGTGATCGTGCTGGCGCGCAGCCCCGGCATCGCCGCCCGCCTGGCCGCCAGCTTTCGCACCCGGGAGGTGGAGAAAACGTATTGGGCCGTGGTCGCCGGGCAGCCGGCGCCGGAGGACGGCCAGATCGACCAGCCGCTCAAACGGGTGTCCGGCGCGTTCGGGGAGCGCACGGTCCCGGCCGACCGCAAGGACCGCGAGGGGCAGCGCGCCTACACCAACTACCGCACGCTGGACACGGCGGGGCGCAAGCTGGCCTGGCTGGAGCTGCAGCCGCTCACCGGGCGCACCCATCAGCTGCGGGTGCACTGCGTCAGCCTGGGCACGCCCATCGTGGGCGACGGCAAATACTCTGAGCCGCGGGACAACGGCTCCGGCGGCAGCTTCGTCGAGGGCCTGGAGGACCGGCTGCACTTGCATGCCCGCGCCATCACCCTGCCGCACCCGGCGGGCGGCACGCTTACCGTGTCGGCCGGCCTGCCGCCGCACATGCGGGGCAGCTTCGCAACGCTCGGTTTCCAAGCGCCAGCCACCCCGGCGGTGACGCGGCAGGAGCACGGGCCTAGATAGGGCGCATGAGAGCGCGTCGGGTCATCTTGGTGGGGGCGGCGGTGGCATTGCTGGGCGTCGGCGCCCTGGCGGCGTCCTTCGACCCGGACTCGCAGCGGGGCCGCATCACGGAGGCGGTGCGCCGCGCCACCGGCCGTCAGCTCAGCATCGCCGGGCCGTTGCGGGTGCGTTGGGGGCTGGCCCCGGCGCTGGAGGCGGAGGACGTGTCGCTGGCCAACATGGCCGGCGGCTCGCGCCCGCAGATGGCGGTGGCGGCACGGGTGGAAGCGCGGCTGCGGCTGCTGGGGCTGCTCTCCGGGCATGTCGAGATTGCCAGCGTCACCCTGGTGCGGCCGGACATCCTGATCGAGACCGACGCGGAGGGCCGCGGCAACTGGCTGTTCGACCGTCCGGCGGTTTCCGGCGGCGCACCTTCGAGCGGCGGCGGACCGCGCCTGGCCACGCGGCTGGACAGCCTGCGCGTCGAGAACGGCCGGCTGGCCTGGCATGACGGCCGTTCGGGCCAGACAATCGTGGCGGACGTGCCGCACGCCTCGTTCGACCTCGCCGGCAGCACCACGCACCTGCAAGCCTTGGCACAGGTGAATGGCGCCGCCATCACGGCCGATGCGGCGCTCGGCAGTTGGGGCCAGGTCACCGGCGCCATCCCAGGCGCTTGGCCGGTCAAGCTGAAGGCGGCGGCAGAGGGTGCCACGGTGTCGCTGGACGGCGCTGCGGACGTGGCCGCGCGCTCCCTGACAGGCCGGGTCAAGGCGGCCATCCCCGACCTGGCCCAACTGGGCGCGCTGTTGCAGCGCCTGAGCTGGCCCGCGCTCCACGATGTGCGCTTCGCGGCCACGCTGCCGGCCAGCGGGCTGCCGCAGGATGTGTCCTTGCAAGTCGGCCCATCCGACCTGGGCGCGTGGCTGCCGGGCGCTACCCTGGGCAGCTTGAGCCTGCTGTGGCCGCTGGGTCAGCCAGCCAAGCTGGCAGCGGAGGGCGCGGTCGCCGGCGGCCCCTGGCACATTACGAGCGGCCTGAGCCCGGCGGAGCAGGGGATGACGCTGCGCGGGCTGAGCGTGTCGTCCCCCCTGGGTGACGCGGCAGGCGATCTGGCGGTCGCCACCACGCCGTGGCCTGCGGTGCGGGGCGCGCTGGTTTCCGCCCGGCTGGACGCGGATGCGCTCCGCCGCCTCGCCCGGCCGCCAGCCGCCAGCCCTGCGCCGGCGGTTGCGCCTGCGCCCCCGCCGCCCGCCGTGCCCGCCCGGGTGTTCTCCGACGCGCCGCTGCCATGGGGCGTGCTGCGCCGCGCCGACGCCGACTTGCAGCTCACCATTGGCACGCTTCGCCTGGGCAGCACGGATTACCACGCCGTGGCGGGCCATCTCGCCTTGCTGGACGGTGTGCTGCGGCTCGACCCGGTCTCTCTGCAAGCTCCGGAAGGGCGGCTGGATTTGTCCGCCAGCGTCGATGCCCGCCCTGCCGCGCCGCCGGTTGTGCTGAACCTGCGCTCGGCCGGGTTCGCGCTCGACCCGCTGTTGCAGGCGCTCGGTCTGCCTGGCGGGTCGGACGGGGCGGCGCAGCTGGACGTGGCGGTGCGCGCCGCCGGGTCCACCCCGCACGCGCTGGCGTCGTCGCTGGACGGCCATGCCGGGATCGCGCTGGTGGATGGGAACGTGTCCAACGCCGCCCTGGCAGCCGCGTTGGGAGACGCGTTGCGCTCGGCCGGCATAGGGCTCGACCCGGGCGGCCGCAGCCGGGTGCGCTGCCTCGCGGTGCGGGCCAACGCGCAGGGCGGGCAGGTGAGCGTCGCGGCGCTCAAGCTGGACGCCTCACGGCTTACGGTGGAAGGCGGCGGCACGCTGGACTTGGCGGACGAGACGATGGCGCTGCGGCTGCGCCCGTTGCTGCGGCTCGGCAGCGCCGGCGTTTCCGCCCCCATGCGCGTGGACGGCAGCCTGCGCCACCCCGCGGTGGTGCTGGACAACGCCGGGTCAAATGGGCGCGCCGGCGTGGTGATCGGCGGGCTGGCTGGCCCGGCGGACGATTGCGCGGCCGAGCTGTCGGCAGCGCGGGACGGCCGGCCCGGCCCGCTGCCGGCGGAGATCACAGTCAAGGCCGTCAAGCCCGCCGACCTGCTGCGGAGCTTCCTGCGGTGAAGCGGGTCTGGTCTCAGGCGCATGCCGTGCCGATGCGGGAGGGCTGGGGCGTCACCCTGGACGGCAGGCCGCTCCGCCTGCCGGACGGGCCGCCGCTGCTCGTGCCGCAGCCGGCGCTGGCGGAGGCCGTGGCGGCGGAGTGGCAGCTGGCTGGGGCCGATAGCGGCGTCATGGATTACGCGGACGTGCCGCTGACCCGGCTGGCCGGCACCGCCCAGCTCCGCATCGTGCCGGACCCGGCGCCGATGGCGGCCGCCATCGCCGCCTATGGCGAAACCGACCTGCTCTGCTATCGCGCGGAGGCGCCGCCAGCCCTGGCGCTGCGCCAGGATGCTGCCTGGGGTCCCTGGCTTGATTGGGTGCGGCAGGATCTCGGCGCGGAGTTGCAGGTCACGTCCGGGATCATGTTCGTGCGGCAGGACCCGGCGGCCCTGGACACGTTGCGGCGGGCGGTGGCGGCGGAGGGCGGTTGGGTGCTGGCCGGGCTCGGCATCGCGGTGCCGGCGCTGGGCAGCCTGGTGCTCGGCCTGGCCCTGGCGCGCGGCGTGCTGGCGGCGGCCGAGGCCTATGGCTTGTCCTGCGTGGACGAGCTGTTCCAGGCCGAGCTGTGGGGCGAGGACGCCGAAGCCACGGCACGCCGGGCCAATGTCGCCGCCGACATCGCCGGCAGCGCCCGCTTCATCGGACTGGTGCGGTGAGGGCCCGCCGCTTAGTGATCAGCGGGCGCGTGCAGGGCGTCGGCTACCGCGACTGGATGGTGGCTCAGGCGCAAGCGACGGGAGTGCACGGCTGGGTGCGCAACCGACCGGATGGCGGCGTGGAAGCGCTGGTTTACGGCGAAACCGATGCCGTCGAGGAGCTGTTGCGGGCCTGCCGCCGTGGGCCTCGCCACGCTGCCGTCAGCCGCGTCGAGGAGAATTGGGCGGAGCCGCCGGACGGCCCAGGGTTCTTCCGCCAGGCCTGACCCTCGCGTCGCAGCGTCGTGCGTGGGTGGCCATGAAACGATTTGCAACCGTGGCTGGACAATCGGCGTCCTGCGGCCATAACCGTTTTCGGGCATCCGTGAAAGCTGCCCATTGGATGCATTCCGTGCTTGTCGTTCATCAGGGAGGCTGAGGTGAAGGTCCTGCCGTTTTTCGCCGCCGTGTCGATTGTCGCGGTCCCGCTTGCCGCTGCCGCTGCCGATGCGTCGCACCCTTACTCGAACGTGAACCGCCGCGTGGACGCCGGCAACAACACCGGCGACGCCCAGGTGGACAGCCTCAACCAAGGCCAGCTCGGTGGCCCAGGCAATCGGCCCCGGCCAGCCGTGAACGGCACTCGGCTTGGCGGCGCGCCGGGCAATGTGCCCCAAGCAAGCCCGGCAAGGCCGTATTACCCTTATGCCGGCCCAGCTTACGTCGCGCAGCCATCTTACTATCCAGTGCCGGGTTACGCCGTTGCGCCGCCGCTGCTTTACCCGCCGCCGTTCTATCCACGGCCATTCTTCTATCCGAGGCCGTTCTTCTACCCGTATTGAACAGCAGCGTTACTTCGCCTTGAGCTCCTCCGGCTTGTGCACCGCCTGCTTGCCTGACTTGGCGCTTTTGACCAGCACCTGGGGCGTCGCCGTGGTCGCGGGGCCAGTTCTTGGCCTGGCCGATTCTTGGCCTAGCCGAAAACCGCCGGCCAGGCGGCGCGCAACGCCAGGTCCGCATCTTCCAGGCTCGCCGTGATGCCGAGCGCCTCCAGGCTCGTCACCCCGTGCTCGCGGATGCCGCACGGCACGATGCCGTCGAAATGCGCGAGGTCGGGGGACACGTTGAGCGCGATTCCGTGCCAGCTGACCCACCTTGTCACGCGCACGCCGATGGCGGCGATCTTGCTTTCGCGCCCGGCCGCGTCCGACACCCAGATGCCGACCCGGCCAGCCCGCCGTCCGCCGCGGACGTTGAATTGGTCGAGGGCGCGGATCAGCCATTCCTCCAGCCCCCAGACGTAAGCTCGCACGTCGCGTGCCGAGACGACGCCGTGCGGCCGGGTCAGGTCGAGCATGACATACGCCGTGCGCTGGCCCGGGCCATGGTAGGTCCACTGGCCGCCGCGCCCGGCCGCGAAGGTTGGCAGGCCCGCCGGGTTGAGCAGGTCGGCAGGCTGCGCGCTGGTTCCGGCGGTGTAGAGCGCAGGGTGCTCCAGCAGCCACACCGTCTCGCCGCCGTCGCCGGTGCGGATGGCGGTGGCGTGCGCCTGCATCGCGGCGATGGCAGCCTGGTAGGGCACCGGCTCGTCCGAGGCGCGCCAAGCAGTAGTCATTGATGCCGCCGCGTCCATCGGCTATAGGCCCGCAACCACGGTGCGGCCGTGGCGAAATGGTAGACGCGCAAGCTTGAGGTGCTTGTGGGGGAAACCCTGTGGAAGTTCGAGTCTTCTCGGCCGCATTTCGTTGGCTGTCATGTCCTGGCTTCGGGTTGCATCGCGCGCTGCTCCGTCCGTAACTGAACGGCAACAGGCAGCGAGGCGGCGATGGATGAGGATTTCCGCAAGGCGGCGCTAGACTATCACCGTCTTCCCCGCCCCGGTAAGCTGGAAATAGCGGCAACCAAGCGCATGGCGACCCAGCGGGACCTGGCCCTGGCCTATTCCCCCGGCGTCGCGGCGGCCTGCGACGCCATCAAGGCCGACCCGCTCACCGCCTACGACTACACCTCCCGCGGCAACTTGGTCGGCGTCGTCTCCAATGGGACAGCGGTGCTGGGCCTCGGCAACATCGGCGCGCTGGCGGGCAAACCGGTGATGGAGGGCAAGGCGGTGCTCTTCAAGAAGTTCGCCGGCATCGACTGCTTCGACATCGAGGTGGACGCCGAGGACCCGGACCGCTTCGTGGACGTGGTGGCCGCGCTGGAACCGACCTTCGGCGCCATCAACCTCGAAGACATCAAGGCCCCCGAGTGCTTCGCCATCGAACGGCGGTTGCGCGAGCGCATGGCCATCCCGGTGTTCCACGACGACCAGCACGGCACCGCCATCATCGTCGCCGCCGCCGTCCGCAACGCCCTGCAGCTGCAAGGCAAGCGGCTGGAGGAGGTGCGCCTGGTGACGTCGGGCGCCGGCGCTGCGGCCCTGGCCTGCGTGGACCTGCTGTGCGTCATGGGCTTGCGGACCGAGAACGTGACGCTGACCGACATTCGGGGCGTCATCCACGCCGGGCGCGACGGCGACATGCTGCCCAACATGGCCCGCTACGCCAACCGCACCGAGGCCCGCACCCTGGCCGAGGCGCTGCCCGGCGCGGACATCTTCCTCGGCCTGTCCGCCCCGCGCGTGCTGAAGGCGGAGTGGCTGCACCTGATGGCGGACAAGCCGATCATCCTGGCGCTGGCCAACCCGGAGCCGGAAATCCTGCCCGAGGCGGTGCGCGCCGCCCGGCCGGACGCGATCGTGGCGACGGGCCGGAGCGACTATCCGAACCAGGTCAACAACGTGCTGTGCTTCCCGTTCATCTTCCGCGGCGCGCTGGACGTGGGCGCCACCACGATCAACGAAGACATGAAGCTCGCCTGCGTGGAGGCCATCGCGGTGCTGGCGCGGGTGGAGGCCAGTGAGGTGGTGGCGGCGGCCTACGGCGGCGCTGCGCCCGTGTTCGGGCCGGACTACATCATCCCCAAGCCGTTCGATCCGCGGCTGATCCTGCAGATCGCCCCCGCCGTGGCGCAGGCCGCCATCCGCAGCGGCGTCGCCACCCGGCCGATCGAGGACTTCGCCGCCTACCGCCATGGGCTGGAGGTGTTCGTCTACCGCTCCGGCCAGCTGATGCGCCCGGTGTTCGAGGCGGCGCGCAAATCCCCCCGCCGCATCGTCTATGCCGACGGCGAGGACGAGCGGGTGCTGCGCGCGGTGCAGACGGTGGTGGACGAGGGCATCGCGCAGCCCATCCTGATCGGCCGCCGCGGCGTGATCGCCTCCCGCGTGGCGGACATGGGCCTGCGCCTGGACCTGGACGAAAGCGTGCGCGTGCTGGACCCGGCGCTCGACCGGGAGGTGTTCGACCCGCTGGTCTCCCAGTACCAGCTGCTGGTCGGCCGCCGCGGCGTCCCGGCGGACGCGGCGGCGCGGCGGATGCGCAACCGCGCCACGGTCGCCGCCGCCATGCTGCTGCACGCCGGCCAGGCTGACGCCGCCATCGTCGGCGGCACCGGGGATTGGCAGCGCCACCTCACCTACGCGCTGCCGATCGTGCCCAAGCGCGCCACCGTCTCGCGCGTGTACGCCCTGTCGGCGCTGATCCTGAACAACGGCGCGCTGTTCTTCTGCGACACCCACGTCACCATCGACCCCACGGCGGAGGAGGTGGCGGAAATGACGCTGCTGGCGGCCGAGGTGGTTAAGGGCTTCGGCATCACGCCCAAGGCCGCCCTGCTGTCGCACTCCTCGTTCGGCGCCGGCCAATCCGCCCCCGCCCGCAAGATGCGCCGCGCACTGGGCCTGATTCGGGACCAGGCGCCCGAGCTGGAGGTGGACGGCGAGATGCACGGCGACGCGGCGCTGAGCGAGGCGATCCGCGACCGGGCGGTGCCGGACAGCCGGCTCTCGGGCACGGCGAACCTGCTGGTGATGCCGGGGCTCGACGCCGCCAACATCGCCTTCAACCTGCTGAAGGCCAGCAGCGACGGGTTGCCGGTGGGTCCCATCCTGCTCGGCATGAGCCGGCCGATCCACGTATTGGTGCCGAGCGTCACCGCGCGCGGCATCGTCAACCTGAGCGCCATCGCGGCCACCGAGGTGCTGAGCTCGGCGTGAGGCTTGATGGCGGTGCGGTGGCGTGCGACCTATCGGCAACGACGAAAATCGCCGGAATCCGTTCCGTTCCAGACCAAGGTCCGCCATGAAGCCACTGCGCAAGGCCGTTCTCCCCGTGGCGGGGCTCGGCACCCGCTTCCTGCCTGCCACCAAGGCGACAGCAAAGGAGATGCTGCCGGTCGTCGACAAGCCGCTGATCCAGTATGCGGTGGAGGAGGCGCGGGCGGCTGGGATCGAGCAGTTCTGCATGGTCACGGGGCGCGGCAAGACCGGCTTGGTCGAGCATTTCGACATCGCGTTCGAACTGGAAGCGAACCTGCGGGAGCGCGGCAAGACCGAGATGATGGCCATGCTGCGGGAGATGGCAGTGCCGCCCGGCTCCATCGCCACCGTGCGCCAGCAGGTGCCGCTCGGGCTGGGCCATGCCATCTGGTGCGCCCGGTCCTTCATAGGCGACGACCCGTTCGCCATCATACTGCCGGACGACCTGGTGCTGTCCGAAACCCCCTGCCTCAAGCAGCTTGCCGATGCGTACCACGAGACCGGCGGCAACATCGTCGCCGTGACCGAGGTGCCGCACGACCAGACCAACCGCTACGGCATCCTTGACGTAGGCGCCGATGATGGCCGGCTGGTGGAGGTCAGGGGGCTGGTCGAGAAGCCGGACCCGGCAGTGGCGCCGTCCAACCTGTCCATCATCGGACGCTACGTGCTGATGCCGCAGATATTGGACTACTTGAACAAAATGGAGCGTGGCTCCGGCAACGAGGTCCAGCTCACGGACGCCATGGCCAAGATGATCGGCCAGGTGCCATTCCACGGTCTGCGCTACAAGGGCGAGCGGTTCGATTGCGGCGACAAGGCGGGTTTCCTTGAAGCGCAGATTGCCTTCGCGCTGCAGCGCCCGGACCTCCGCGACGCCGTACGCAAGTTCTTGACCAAGTACCGGGAGGTGCCCGATGGGTTTCCAGCATGACTTCGATCCCACCTCGCTGCGGGAGTACGACATCCGCGGCGTCGTCGGCCGCACCCTGCACCCGGCGGACGCCTTCGCCATCGGACGCTGCTTCGGCTCCATCCTGGTGCGCGGCGGCGGCAAGACGGTGGCAGTCGGCTATGACGGCCGGCTGTCCTCCCCCGACCTGGAGCCTGAGCTGGTACGTGGATTGATGGCCTGCGGGCTGGAAGTGCTGCGGGTGGGGCTGTGCCCGACGCCGATGCTCTACTACACCGCCACCACGATGGAGACGGCGGGTGCGGTGATGGTCACCGGCAGCCATAACCCGCCCGACTACAACGGCTTCAAGATGATGCTGGGCCGCAAGCCGTTCTTCGGCGTCCAAATCCAGCAGATCGGCACCATGGCCGCCGCCGGGGACGTGGTGGCCGAAACGCCGGGCCGTGTCCGGGATGCAGACGTGGCGGCCGAGTACGTGGCCCGGCTGTTGAGCGACTGGGACGGCGGCGACCGCATCTCGACGGTGGTGTGGGACAACGGCAACGGCGCGGCGGGCGAGGTGCTGCAACGCCTGGTCAGGACGCTGCCTGGCAAGCACACGGTGCTGAACGGCGCGATCGACGGCAATTTCCCGGCGCATCACCCCGACCCGACGGTGCCCAAGAACCTGGAGCAGCTGATTGCGGCGGTGCGCGAGCAGGGCGCCGATCTCGGGATCGCCTTCGATGGCGACGCCGACCGGATCGGCGTGGTGGACGACAAGGGCGAGATGCTGTTCGGCGACCAGCTGCTGGTGGTGCTGGCGCGCGACGTGCTGAAATCCTACCCGAAGGCCACCATCATCGCCGACGTGAAGGCAAGCCAGGTGCTGTTCGACGAGATCGCCAAGGCAGGCGGCACGCCGCTGATGTGGAAGACCGGCCACTCGCTCATCAAGGCCAAGATGGCGGATACCGGCTCGCCGCTGGCGGGCGAGATGAGCGGGCACGTGTTCTTCGCCGACAAGTGGTATGGGTTCGATGACGCGCTGTATGCCTCGGTGCGGTTGCTGGGCATCCTGGCCCGCCTGCCGGACAAGCTGTCCGCCGTGCGCGAGGCGCTGCCCCACGTCGTCAACACGCCGGAGCTGCGGTTCGACTGCCCGGACACCCGCAAGTTCGGCGTGATCGAGGAGGTGGCGGCCCGGCTGAGGCAATCGGGCGCGAAGGTGGCGGACATCGACGGCGTGCGGGTGGCCACCGAGGACGGCTGGTGGCTGCTGCGCGCGTCCAACACCCAGGCGGTGCTGGTGGCGCGTTGCGAGGCGACCAGCGAGGCCGGGCTGGAACGGCTGAAAACCGCGCTGTCCGGGCAGTTGGCAGCCTCTGGCTTGGCCGCGCCCGACTTCTCCGGCGCCAACGCCGGGCATTGACCGACCTGGAAGCCATGCGGCGGGCCATCGCGCTCGGCGACATGCCATTGGTGGATGGGCAGGCCAATACCTGACCGCGGCACGCCGGCCCGCATCGAGGACCGGTTGATCGTGGCGCTTGACGTGCCGGCCCCCGACGACGCCCGCCGGCTGGTGGCGGCTTTGGACGGCCTGGTATCGTTCTACAAGCTGGGCATGTGGCTGCTGTTCCAGCCTGGCGCCGACGCCCTGGTGGACGAGCTGCTGCGGGATGGCCGGCAAGTGTTCCTGGATTACAAGCTGCACGACATCGGCGAGACGGTGCGTCACGGCACAGCCTCCATCGCGCAGCGGGGCGCACGCTTCCTGACCGTGCACGGCGAGCCGCAAGTGATGCGGGCCGCGGTGACGGGCGCGGCCGGGTCGGGGCTGGGCGTGCTTGCGGTGACGGTGCTGACCAGCCTGGACGACGCGGCGCTGCGAGCCATGGGCTACTGCATCGGCGTGCAGGCCCTGGTGGAACGCCGGGTGCGCGATGCGGCGGAGGCGGGCTGTGCCGGCGTGATCGCATCGGCAGCGGACGACCTGGGTGCGCTCCGGGCGGCGGCAGGCCGGGACCTCGTCATCGTGACTCCGGGCATCCGGCTGCCCGGCGGCGATGCGGGCGACCAGCGCCGGGTCAGCACGCCGGGCCAGGCGGTCGCGCGCGGGGCGGATTACCTCGTGATCGGCCGGCCGGTGATCCGGGCCGCCTCGCCCCGGGATGCCGCGCTGTGGATAATCGAGGACATGGCAGCCGGATGATGGCAACCCCGTCCGGTGCGCGGCGTAAGTCGATAACCACAGCATCAACGAGAACATCGATGAAGGCACTCACCTGGCACGGCAAGAGCGACATCCGCTGCGACACGGTGCCGGACCCCAAGATCGAGCACGGCCGCGATGTCATCATCAAGGTGACGGCCTGCGCGATCTGCGGCTCGGACCTCCACCTCATGGGCGGGTTCATGCCGACCATGGAAAAGGGCGACATCCTGGGCCATGAAACCATGGGCGAGGTGATCGAGGTCGGCGCCGACAACAAGAAGCTCAAGGTTGGCGACCGCATCGTGGTGCCGTTCACCATCTGCTGCGGCGAGTGCCGGATGTGCAAGATGGGCAACTGGAGCTGCTGCGAGCGCACCAACCCGAACGGCAAGATGCAGGCCGAGACCTACGGCTATCCGCTGGCCGGGCTGTTCGGCTTCTCCCACGCCACGGGCGGGTTCGCCGGCGGACAGGCCGAATACCTCCGCGTGCCGTATGCCGACGTTGGCCCGATCAAGGTGCCGGAGGGGCTGACGGACGAGCAGGTGCTGTTTCTCAGCGACATTTTCCCGACCGCCTACCAGGCCGCCGAGCACTGCGAGGTCACTCCCACGGACACCATCGCCGTCTGGGGCTGCGGGCCGGTGGGCGTGCTGGCGGTCAAGTCCTGCTTCCTGCTGGGCGCCAAGCGCGTCATCGCCATCGATACGGTGCCGGAGCGCCTGGCCCTGGCGCGCGAGGCCGGCGCGGAGACGATCGATTTCCGCGACGACAAAGTGCAGGAAACCATCATGGAGATGACGCACGGCCTCGGGCCGGACGCCGTGATCGAGGCGGTCGGCATGGAGTCGCACGGCGCCGACACGCTGCTGCAGAAGGTCAGCTCCGCCGTGATGGGCGCCACCACCAGCATGGAGCGGCCGTTCGCGCTCAACCAGGCCATCCTGGCCTGCCGGCCGGGCGGCATCGTGTCCATGCCGGGCGTGTATGCCGGCCCGGTCGGCCCGGTGATGCTGGGCGTGCTGATGAACAAAGGGCTGACGCTGAAAACCGGTCAGACGCACATGGTGCGCTACCTGCAGCCGCTGTTGGAGCGCATTCAAAAGAAGGAGATCGACCCGTCCTTCATCATCAGCCACCGGTCCAGCAAACTGGAGGACGGCCCGGCGCTGTATGAGAAGTTCCGCGACAAGAAGGACCACTGCACCAAGGTGGTGTTCACGCCACACGGCTGAACCAGTGCGCTGAGGCACGGCTGTCCCTCAGCGGGTTCAGGGCGGAAACGGCTGAAGGTTCCAATCGCCTGCTTCGAGCGATTGGAACCTTCAGAAGAGGAGCCCCGGTCTATCCTGCGGCCATCATCGCCGCCGCCATCTCCCCCCGCACCTTCGCCAGATCGTCCTGGTACTTCAGCAGCACCCCGAGCGTCGCGTCCACCGCTGCCGGGGTCAGCTCGACCTGGTTCATGTATGCCAGCGCGTGGGACCACTCGATCGTCTCCGCGACGCCGGGCAGCTTGAACAGCTCTGCCCCACGCACCTGCTGTACGAATGCCACCACCTGGGCCGATAGCCGCTCCGGCAGGTGCGGGGCGCGGCTGCGCAGGATGGCACGTTCCCGTTCCGCATTTGGGTAATCCACCCATTGGTAAAGGCAGCGCCGCCGGATCGCGTCGTGCACCTCGCGGGTGCGGTTGGATGTCAGGATCACCACTGGCGGCGTCGCGGCGCGGATGGTGCCGTATTCCGGCACGGTAATCTGGAAGTCCGCCAGCAGCTCCAGCAGGAACGCCTCGAACGGCTCGTCGGCGCGGTCCAGCTCGTCGATCAGCAGCACGGCCGGCGGCAGGTCGGGGTCGATGGCGGAGAGCAGCGGGCGGGCTTGCAGGAACTCACGGGCGTAGATGTCCCGTGCCAGGGCCGCGATGTTGCCCTGTGCCTCGGCCAGGCGGATCGCCAGCAGCTGGCGGGCGCGGTCCCACTCATAGGCCGCGGCCGAGAGGTCCATGCCGTCGTAGCATTGCAGCCGCACCAGCCGCCGGCCCAGTCCGGCGGCCAGCACGCGTGCGATCTCGGTCTTGCCGGTGCCGGGTTCGCCTTCCAGCAGCAATGGCCGGGCCATGGCGAGGGCCAGGTATACGGTGGTGGCCAAGGCGCGGTCCGCCACGTAGCCCTGCCCTGCGAGCAGGGCGGCGGTGTCGTCCACCGTGGCCGGCAATGTCAAGGTGGGCAACGTCAAAAGACGTAGCTGCCGAAGATCATGACGAAGATCACCAGGAACACCGCGCTGCCGATCCAGAAGATGCGAGGGTAGCCATACGGCTCCTTTGGAATCATCGACAGCATGTTGATCACCGCCGGCGCCTGCGGACCCGGCGGTTGCGTCAACAAGCCCACGCCGCCGGCCAACATGCCATCCGCCGCGACCTCAGCCGGGCCGGCCACTTCGGCGCTGAACCGGTCGAAGAACTGGTCCGCCATCTGCTTGGCCGTGGCGTCGATCAGCCGCGCGCCGAGCTGGGCGATCTTGCCACCGACCTGCGCCTTGACCTCGTAGTGCAGCAAGGTGAACTGGCCGTCGTCGGACAGGCTCACGGTCGCGCCGCCGTTGGCGAAGCCCGCCACGCCGCCCTGGCCTTCGCCGGCGATACGGTAGGAATTGGGCGGGTCCAGGTCCAGCAGCTGCACCTTGCCGGTGAACTGCGCTGCGATCGGGCCGATCTTCACCGCCGCCGTAGCGCGCAGGTCGCTGTCCGACAGCCGCTCCAGGGTCTTGCAGCCGGGGATGGACGATTTGAGCACCGCCGTGTCGTTCAGCGCTTCCCACACCCGTTGCCGCGGTGCCGGGATGCGCCGCTCGCCTACCATGTCCATTGGGCAGTCTCTCCGTAAACGGGCAATGTCCCGCAATGCCACCCGGCGTGCAACCGGGAGGCTATCTTAGCCCCTGACTGCACGTGCCCCAAGCTGCCATGGGCGGCGAAGCAGTGGAGCCAGGTATAGTTGCTGCGGTGCAGGCTGGCTTAGGTCAGAAAGCGAGAAAGAGTGCCAACAAGATGGTCGTCAGCGAGGTTGGCGTTTGACGGTGTGGATGTAGCCGTTCCCCATCGTCCAAAGAAGAGCGTCGCGGTCGAGAACCAGGGCAGCCGCGCATCCAGCGTCCATCTTACCGGGCTGCCAACGGGTTGACCGAGGTGCGCTGGTCGCTTGCTGGACCAGAAGCACGCATCCCCCCATGCCAACCGAGGCTTGTCCAGCGCACTGCTCAGGACTGTTGGCAACATAATCTTTCTGAGACGCTACCGCGGCGGCAGTGTTCCCTGAGTCGGCATCTATAGCTGTGTTGGTCGCCAATTGCGCATAGACACGATTGCCTGCCGACGGGGTGTAGCTGTCTCCTCGGTCAGCGGCATCCCTCAAGACCCCGGACCGTTTGTTCAGCCCAATGTCCAGCATCGCATCAGCCAGGTGCGCCGAGTTCAGCGAGCGCGCGCCAATCCAAGCCACCATGGCTTTTGGCGGCCGCTGGGTTTGCTGCCCATCGAACGTGGCGGCTCCAGTGTGCTAATCCTTGCGTGGCATTCGCATAAGAAAGGCGGGAGCGGTCCAACCGATGCGGTCTTGAAGGTTGCCGATGTCAGTGGCGGCTGCAGACCCTGTCCCATGGCCGAAATGGCCATGCTCCTGCCGTCCTTGATCTTCCCACCCCATGCACAGTGACCTTATCCAGGACAATGGACAGTTGTAGCACGAAACAGGAACACATTGGGAGTGGCCATGCAGAACGATAGCCGCCACTGTGTTCTTGCTTGGCACAGCTTCATGCCCGGCCAGTGCCGCAAATCGCCCTATTCCGCCCATTGCCTGACGAGGCTCCAAGGCGGGACTTGACCAGGAGCATAGGCCGGTTTGCCGCCGCCATGCCCACGCGATATCACCAGCCGACCCGAGCCGGAGCCTGCCATGACCTACCTCGTCGCCGCCGACCTGCCGCAAGCGCCCGCCGGGGACCGCCTGCGGGCGCTGCTGGCGCGGCCCGGCATCCTGCAGATGCCCGGCGCGCACAACGGCATGGCGGCGTTGCAGGCCAAGGCGGCCGGGTTCGAGGCCCTGTACTTGTCCGGTGCCGCAATGACCGCGTCCATGGGCCTGCCGGACCTTGGCGTCATCACCGTGGACGAGGTGTGCTTCTTCATCCGCCAGCTGACCCGCGCCTCCGGCCTGCCGGTGCTGGTGGATGGCGACACCGGCTACGGCGAGGCGCTGAACTGCATGCACATGGTGCGCTGCTTCGAGGATTCCGGGGCGGCGGCGGTGCACATCGAGGACCAGCTGCTGCCCAAGAAGTGCGGCCACCTGAACGACAAGAAGCTGGCCGACCCGCGAGACATGGCCGCCAAGGTCGCCGCCTGCGCCCGCGCCCGCCGCCATCTGATGGTGCTGGCCCGCACCGACGCCGCGGCGAGCGAGGGGCTGGACGGGGCGGTGGCGCGCGCCAAGCTGTTCGTCGAAGCTGGGGCGGACGCGATCTTCCCCGAGGCGCTGCACGACGCCGAGATGTTCCGCGAGTTCGCCCGCCGGATGGGATCTTTTCAAGCCGGGGGCGTCCCGCTGCTGGCCAACATGACGGAGTTCGGCCAGACGCCGTTCTTCACCGCCGCCGAGTTCGAGGCGATGGGCTACCGCATCGTGATCTGGCCCGTAAGCTCGATGCGGGTCGCCGCCAAGGCGCAGGCGGAGCTGTACGCCGCCATCGCGCGGGATGGCGGCACGCACAACGAGATCGGCCGGATGCAGACCCGCAAGGAGCTGTACGAGGCGATCGACTATCACGGTTACGAGCGGCTGGACGCCTCGCTGGTGGCGACGGTCACGCCGGAGGGGATGCCGCAGCGGGCGTGACGGGCTGGATGAACAGCCGCCCGGTGCGGTAGGCGATCCACGTCCGCTGGCCGTTCAGGAAGGCGATGCCCAGCAGCAGATTGCCCGGCATCGCCAACGGCGCTTCCGACACGCCGAGCATGGGCTTGGTGATCCGCTCGCCGCCGACCCGCAGCGTGTCGAAGCGGTGCATGTGCACGGCGAACACATCTCCGGCGATGCCGCGGACACGCACGCTTGGGTCATCGGCCAAAGCCGCCGGATCGACGCCCAAGCTCCGGGCCGTCTCGGGAGTCATCATCGTGATCCCGGCGCCACTGTCCAGGACTCCGACGAACGGCTTGCTGTCGATGGCGACATCGAGGCGGATCGAACCCGAGTCCGTCACCTGGATCGGCATTTCGATGCGCTGGCCGGTCCACGGGATGTCCGCGGAGCCGCAGCCGGGAGCGTTCCATAACCGAATCCGGTGCGCGGGCAGGTCGAGCTCGACGTCGTAGTTGCGCAGCACGTCCGTGCCGATCAGCGCGTTGATCCCATCGAGCGGGAACACCGTCATCCGGCGGCGGCTGCTTGCTCCGCCCAGCTGCAGTTGGACAGGGACGTCGAAGACCTCGACTTCGCCAGCCACGCCGGCGATCCGGTTCACGGCGAAGTCCTCGCTGGTGACGACGCCGCCCCTGCGGGTGTGCCGGGTCTCAGCCTCCTCGATGCGGTGCAGGCCCAGGGCTTTCACGGTCTTGGCGCTGACGGCGGAGCTACCCGCCCCGGTGTCGATCGTCAGTTGCGTGTCCACGCCGTTCAGCTTGCCCGTGACCAGCATCCCGCCGTTTTTGATCACCACCGGCAGATCGGCCACCTTCTGGAGCTGGCAGGTGCCAGCCGTCCCGTCCGAGCAGGCTGCCAGGAGGAGAAGGGGAAGGATGCGCCACACGCTTGCCAACCTATCCAGGCCCCAGGCAAATGCCTATCCCGATCCGGATGCCAGCCTGACATATCCTCGCCTGGCGCATCCCAGCTTCGCACCCTAATTCGCTAGCGATGCTCCCCGACCCACGCCAGCGCCCGGTCTATATCGGCAGCGAGATCTACCGCGGCTCCACGTATGGCCCGAAGCACCCGCTGGCCATCCCGCGCGTGTCCACCGTCACCGACCTGGTGCGGGCCATGGGCTGGCTTGACCCGGCGGTGTTCGTCCCGGCGCCCATGGCCAGCGTCGCCGCCGTCACGCGGTTCCACGACCCGGGCTACGTGGCCGCGCTGCGCCGGGCGGAGGACACCCAATCCGTCAGCGACGCCGACCGCGAGCGCTACCGGATCGGCGCCGAGGGCAACCCGGTGTACCGCGAGATCTTCCGCCGTCCGATGACCTCCGCCGGCGGCGTGATGCTTGCGGCGCGGCTGACCCTGCCCGGCGGCATCGTGTACTGCCCCGGCGGCGGCACCCATCACGGCCGGCCGGCCCGCGCGTCCGGCTTCTGCTACCTGAACGACCCCGTGCTCGGCATCCTGACCTGGCTGGATGCCGGCCTGGGCCGAGTCGCCTACTTGGACATCGACGCCCACCACGGGGACGGGGTGCAGGATGCTTTCGCCCATGACGGCAGGGTGTTGACGATCAGCGTGCACGAGGCCGGGCGCTGGCCGCACACCGGCTTGGCCGTGGACCGGGCAGGGGGCATGGCGCGCAATTTCCCGGTGCCCGCCGGGTTCAACGACACGGAGCTGCGGACGTTGATGGACGAGGCGATCCTGCCGCTGATCGCGGCGCACCGGCCGGACGCGGTGTTCCTGCAATGCGGCGCCGATGCGCTGGAGGAGGACCCGCTCGCCCGCCTGTCGCTGTCCAACAACGCGCACTGGGCCGTGGTCAAGGCCGTGCGGCAGCTTGCGCCCCGATTGGTCGTGACCGGCGGCGGCGGCTACAACCCCTACACGGTGGGGCGCTGCTGGGCCGGCGTGTGGGCGACGCTGAACGGCATCCCTATCCCCCCGCGCACGACGCCGGCGGCCGAGGCGGTGCTGCGCGGCCTGACCTACAACCGCGCCGCCGGGCGCAACCCGCCGGAGCACTGGTTCACCACCTTGCGCGACGGTCCGCGGGAGGGCACGGTCCGCCCCGAACTCCGCCAGCTCGCGGCTGGCGCGCTTCAGGAGGCCGTCCCCGCATGAACCGCTGCTTGCTGCTCGCTGGCTTGACGCTGGTCCCTTGCCTCGCGTGGGCGCAAACCGGCCCAACTGCAGCGCAGCCCGAGCTGCCGCGTGAGAAGCTGGCCATCGTGACCCGGGACGGCCAAACGCACGAGTTCCAGGTTGAGATGGCCACCACGCCGCAGCAGCAGGAAACCGGCCTGATGTACCGCCCCAGCGTGCCGGCCGATGGCGGGATGCTGTTCGACTGGGGCGGCGTGCGGGACAGCTCCATGTGGATGCGGAACTGCCCGGTGTCGGAGGACATGCTGTTCCTCAACCCAGACGGCAGCATCCACCATATCGCGGAGAACACCACGCCGCAGAGCCTGGCGATCATCCCGTCCGGCGGCCCGGTGCGCGCGACGCTGGAGCTGGCGGCCGGCACCGCGGCACGGCTGCACATCCGTGTCGGCGACAAGGTGCAGCAGCGCATCTTCGGCCCCGGCTGACCCGGCACGTTCAGTGACCTGCTTGCTCCTGGGCCTTCCGGCTTCTAGGGTCCACGCCGTGGCGGGGCGTGGCGCAGCCTGGTAGCGCGCCTGTTTTGGGTACAGGAGGCCGCCGGTTCGAGTCCGGCCGCCCCGACCATGGGAAAGGCAACATGAGTGACCAGCCTGAGACCGTGATGCTGGTGTATTTACGGCGGCTGGACGCCAGCATGGCTGAGCTTCGAGCCGTGTGGCCGACATCAAGCATCGGCTGACGGCACTGGAAATTCAGGTGGGCAGCAGGTCTCCACGGAGGCAAGCCATCACGCGAGCGTCGCCATACGGCTTGACCGGATAGAGAGGTGGCTCGAACGTTTGGAACGGCAAGCGGACATCATCCCTGCTTGAAGTGATTGACCCGGCGGAATCCGCGCCATACATCGCAAGGCCGGCTATGTGCCGACGAGGAGTGTCGATGATGCGCGCCCGGATTTTCCAGCGTCCCAAGACGGCCATGCAGTCCGGCGTCGCCGGAACCGAGAACTGGGTGCTGGACTTCGCTCCCAGCCGGGCCGAGATCAACGACCCGCTGATGGGCTGGTGGGGCCGCGGCGACACGCGCGAACAGGTCAGGCTGCGCTTCGACACCCAGGAGCAGGCGGTGGCTTATGCCAAGGCCAACGAAATCCCCTACGACGTGGAAATCCCGCCCGCCCCGGCCAAGCACAAGCCGAAGGCCTACGCCGACAACTTCAAATATGGCCGGTCGGAGAACTGGACGCACTGAGGCAGCCGGGGTGGGCCACCAAGGGCGCCCTTAGCTCAGCTGGATAGAGCAACGGATTTCTAATCCGAAGGTCGGTGGTTCGAGTCCACCAGGGCGCGCCATCCGAGTGACTGATATGCCGGGTTAGCACAGTGGTAGTGCAGCGGTTTTGTAAACCGAAGGTCGCGGGTTCAAATCCTGCACCCGGCAGATGACTCAGGGTTGAGCCAAAGCTGGCAGGGGGGCGGGCGCATCGTCCTTCAGCATCACGCCCGAGCCATCCTGCGCCCGCATCGCGTCCAGCAGCCATGCGATCTTCTGCGCCGCATCTGCCGGGGCCAATCCTTCCGGCCGGATGTTGGACACGCAGTTGCGCCCCGCATCCGTCGTGCCAGGGCCAGGGCGCCAGGTGAGATAGGCGCCGAGGCTGTCGGGGGCCGACAGGCCAGGCCGCTCGCCGACCAGCACCACCACGGCGCCGGCCCCGATCGCGGCGGCGACCGCATCGCCCACCGCCACCCGGCCCTGCCGCACCACCACGAGCGGAGCCACCTGCCAGCCGTCCAGCAAGGGCCGCAGCGCCGCCAGCAGGGCAGGCGCGTGGTCCTGCACCGCCCGGGCAGACAGCCCATCCGCCAGTACTACCGCCAAGTCATAATTTCCCTGGGGAAGCACGGTCCCCGGTGCCAACTTGCGGCCTAGATCCGGGCGCAGCAGGAACTCCGCGCGGTCGCGGGCCGCGCTGTCCACCACCAGCGCCGGGCCTGCCGCCGCCTGCAACGCCGCCACGTCCAGCGCCGCATGAACCGCATCCCGCGCCCGCGCATGCGCCAGCCTCAGCGCGAGCAGCGGCGTCGTGGCCAGCCCTGCGCCGCTGCGGGAGAGGCCGATGCGCGCGGCGGTCAATGGCCGCAGCCGCTTCCAAGGGTCATCCAGAGGGGGACCGCTCATGGCAGCAACGCCTGCATCGGCGCAGGCAGTCCTTGCGGGCGCGCCCGGCCTTGGCCGTCCAGCAAGCCTTGCCGCCCCATCCAGGCCTCGAACTCGGGCGCAGGGCGGCGGCCCATCAGTTCGCGCATCGCCATCGCGTCGTGGAACGAGGTGCTCTGGTAGCCCAGCATGATGTCGTCCGAGCCGGGCACGCCCATCACGAACGTCACCCCCGCTGCCACCAGCATCGTCAGCAGCGCGTCCATGTCGTCGCCGTCCGCGTCGGCGTGGTTGGTGTGGCACACGTCGCAGCCCATCGGCAGGCCGAGCAGCTTGCCGCAGAAATGATCCTCCAGCCCCGCCCGGATGATCTGCTTGCCGTCCGCCAGGTATTCCGGGCCGATGAATCCCACCACCGTGTTGACCAGCAGCGGGCGGAAATGCCGCGCCACCGCGTAGGCCCGCGCCTCCAGCGTCTGCTGGTCCACCCCGTGCGTGGCGCCGGCGGACAGCGCGCTGCCCTGGCCGGTCTCGAAATACATCACGTCCGACCCCACCGTGCCGCGCCCGAGCGACAACGCCGCCTCCCGCGCCTCGCCGAGCAGCGCCAGGTCGATGCCGAACGACCGGTTGGTCCCTTCCGTGCCGCCGATCGACTGGAACACCAGGTCGACCGGCGAGCCGCGGCGGATCAGCTCCAGTGTGGTCGTCACATGCGCCAGCACGCAGCTTTGGGTGGGGATGGCGAGCCGGGCGCGCGCTTCCTCCAGCAAGCAGAGCAGCGCGTGGGTACGCTCCGGGCTGTCCGACGCGGGGTTGATGCCGATCACCGCGTCCCCGGCGCCGAGCAGCAGCCCGTCCAGGATAGCGGCGGCGATGCCCGCCGGGTCATCGGTCGGATGGTTGGGCTGCAGCCGCACGGACAGCCGGCCCGGCAGCCCGATGGTGCCACGGAACGCTGTGATGACCCGGCATCGCGCCGCCACCGCCATCAGGTCCTGCAGCCGGCACAGCTTGCTCACCGCCGCTGCCATCTCGGGGATCAGCCCCGGGGCGAGCGTGGTTAGGGCTTCAGGGGTCGCCTCATCGGACAGCAGCCAGTCCCGCAGCCCGCCCACCGTCAGGTGCGACACGGGAGCGAAGGCGGCGGCGTCGTGCGTGTCGCAGATCAGCCGCGTGACCTCGTCCGCCTCGTAGGGCACCACCGGGTTGTCCAGCAGGCGGCGCAGCGGCAGGTCGGCCAGCGCCATCTGGGCGGCCACGCGCTCTTCGGCGGACCCGGCCGCGATGCCGGCCAGCGCGTCCCCGCTGCGGTGCGGGGTGGCGCGCGCCAGCAGGGTCGTCAAGTCGGCAAAACGGTGGGTGGTGCTGCCGAGCGTGGTGCGGAACATGCGGGTAGTATAGCGGGCCTGGGAAGCAATGGACGTAAAACCTGTGCAAGGGGCGGTCGGCCAGCATTGCTGCCCGGTGTGGCGGAACTAAGCTCAGCTTTGGCCTTAGTAGATTGGGGCATAGATCATGCTACAGAACAGAATAATGGGCGGCGCCATAATGTATGTCGCGGATTTAATTAGTACATGTGTCGTCTACTGTTGGTGGTTGGTATCGCCGCACTCGTTAAATAATTTACGCGCGGCGCTCGGTAAGCGTGCGTTGCTCGTTTGAGCAGGCCGCCATGGCGCGCAATGCTTGCAAAACCAATCAGGCGGCAGCAGCGATCGCACCGGAGAACTGTTTTGTGAAAACTGGCAGGACGCGGGCGGCCACGTGCAAGTTGTCGCCATGGCTGACCATCTCAAACCCAATTTCGGCCCACAGCGCCTTGAGCGCTTGCGGCGAGAAGATCGTCAGATGGCCGTTCCGCGGCGCCACATACCACCAATTCACGCCTTTGCTGGCAAAGTCAGCCGGTTGCAGCAACGTCGAGAACAGGACAGCGCCATCGTCCTGCACCAAACCGGCGAGCGCCGCGATTGTGGCCCGCGGATCAGAAGTGTGCTCGAGCACCTCGAAGCAGGCGACAAGCGGGAACCGGCGTGCTGGCAGCACGTCGCATGCCGGGTTGAACGGGTCGTAGGTCGTGGCGATCATCCCGTGATCGCGCGACAGCAACACCGCCAGCGCGCCGTCCCCACCGCCATAGTCGAGAACCGCCATGCCACGGCACGCGCGGCCGAACAGCGAGGCGATGATCGAAGCGGATGCCGCTGGCCGGGCCACGGCGTAGTCAGGGTCCACCTCGGCGTAGCCTTCGTTATAAATCCCGCGGCGAAATTCGTCCACGCTCCAAGCATCGAAGTCGCCCGTGAACACCAGCGCGCACTGAGGGCAGCGATGGTAGGTGACCCGGCGGCCAGACCGCGGCAAGGACGCCCGGTGGAGGTCTTCGCAGCACTTGTTGAAATCGACGATGCCGATGGCCGGCGAGAGCGCATGACATGCCTTGCACGGGCGCGGCTTCGGTTCAGCGCGCCGCGCCTCGCCTGGCGCGCGCGCCGTGCCCTGGGCCGCAAGCTCTGTCAGGTCCTGCCGGATGCGTCGCAGCGGATCGCCCCAATCATTCGGCTGCTGCTGTCTCATGATGCGCAGAGTGGGGTACCATGGGCTGTCATCGCGATGGTTCAGCCAGCGCCAGCAGCCGCGGAAGCGGGACAGGAGCCAAACTGGCTTACCCATCGTGGCGGCTAAGTGTGCCACCGCGGTATCGGCTGAAATCACTAAATCCAACCCGGCGACCAGGGCGGCCGTCTCGGTGAAATCTTCCACGCCCAACATCAGGTCGATCGCGCCAAGCTCTTCGGGCAATGATACCGGCACCCCCTTATGCTGCTGCAGGCTGTAGAATTGCACCCCGGCCACGCCGGCGAGCGCAGCCAGACTGGCCGGGGCGATGGATCGGTGCTTATCGTTCACGAAGTCTGCATTGCCCGCCCACACCAGCCCGACGCGCAACCCCGCAGCCGGGTCCGACCAGGGCACAAATCTCTGGGCGTAAGGCAGCGCTGCCGGGATGGATTCGAGGGTCGTCCCAAAGATGCCAGGCAGGCTCAACAAAGGACATGCCACATCAAACTTGGGGAGCGTGGACCCAACTTGCACGACTTCGTCCACTCCAGGCGTGCCTTGCAGCAATTGCACCAGGGTCGCTTGCACCGCCAAGACCACGCGCCCGGCCCTTGCAGCTACCAAGGGGGCGTAGCGAACGAACTGCAGGGTATCGCCAAGGCCCTGCTCGGCATGCAGCAGGATGGTGCGGCTCGTGATGTCCTCACCGTTCCATACCTTGAGGCCGGAGGTGCTTGCACAGCCGTTCAGGGTCAGGCGCGAGCCGTACAAGGCCCACGCCTCAGGTGTCAGATGGCCGTGGCCAAGCAGCCGCTCGCCTTGGTGGTACTGTGCCATCGCATTGCTGGGTGAGTTGGCTATTGCCTGTTGCCCAGCATTCCTAGCCTCCTCGAACCGGCCCAGTCCATCCAACGCCAGAGCTCGTTTGACGAGCGTCGTGACGTCGCCCGGCTGGAGGCTGAGCGCGTGATCGGCGAAGGCCAGCGCCTCATCGTAGCGGCACAGCTGGCACAGCACAGTGCTGAGCACGCCCGCATTCAGCGAATCAGGCAAAAGCCGGAATGCGGCAATGCCGTGGGTGAGCGCCATTTGCAGGTCGCCGACCCTGAACAGCGGCTCGACAAGGCGCGCGTGGGCGGCGGCATCGTTAGGCTGCGCCTTCGCGGCGAGCAGCAACACCCCGATCGCGGCTGCAGGTTGGCCGAAAGCGAGCAGGGCTAGGCCGTTCAAGGTCAGGATATCGGGATTTGCGGGATGCTGCTGACTAGCTTTGGCTAAACGTACCACAGCATTGCCGATTTGACCTTCGGCCAGCAAAGCCTTGCATTGGGCGATGATACGATCTGGCTGTTGCAGGTGCGGGCTCAAAACCGAGTTTCCCTGGACATTGGTCGGCAGCCTGCAAGCAGCAGATTAATTTTAAGTGTTTGAAGAGTGAGATGCGTGCGAGCGATGGGCCAAGATTGTTGTAGACCTTATCGCTCTTTAAAATTGAGCATGCCTATTTCATAGCGCTTGGCCCTGAGACAACAGAGTAAATGGTTAGCATAGATCTATAACACCCTATTAAAAGGGAATGTCGTCATCCAAGTCGCCACCTCCCCGATTTGGCTCCCAAGACGGGCTTTCGCCGCCGCCGCGGGCAGGCTGCCGTGCGCTCTGCCGTGATGCCCCGCCACCGCTGAATCCGCCGTCTCCGTTGCTGCCGGAGCTCTCGCCTCCCCCTCCCGAGCTGCGGCCGCCAAGCAAGGTGATGTCGCCGCGGAAACGATCCACGACAACCTCAGTCGTATACTTCTCCTGTCCCGACTGATCGGTCCATTTACGGGTTTGGAGAGACCCTTCGACGTACAGCTTCTCGCCTTTTTTCACGAAGCGCTCGACAACATCCACCAGGCGATCGTTGAATATGACGACGCGATGCCACTCGGTCTTCTCTTTACGCTCCCCGGATGCCTTGTCGTTCCAGGATTCGCTTGTTGCAAGGGTGATGTTGGCAATCTTGCCACCGCTTTGCGTGCTGCGGATCTCTGGATCCTTGCCGACGTTACCGACGATAATAACCTTGTTGACGCTACCGGCCATGCTGCCCTCCGAACCCAGGCTACGATAGCCCAGACGTGCCGTGCCGTCCAAACAGCGAAGAGGCACGGCCCGGATGAGCCATGCCTCTCCGATTTCACACCAGAATTCAGGGTCAGTTCCTGGGCATGGTCACCGCCTCAACGAGGTGGGTGACATCACCGACGATGACTCGGCCTGACACCGCATTCAGGGTCAAAATCCTGGTAAGCGTCGCCTTGCTCCCAGCAGCGGCCCAAGAACCATCTTAATGGCGCTTGGGCCGCGTATCAGACTACGCCGCGGCCGGCACGGACGGCGCCGTCCCGAACACGGTCCCAGCCGGCGGGGAGCCGGTGGGCAGGCCGGTGATGGCGCCGCCGCCAGTGACGGCGATGGAGGCCTGCGCGTTCAGCCACACGACCTTGCAGGTGCTCATGTCCAGCGTCATGCCGGCGCACACGTAGAACGTCGTGTTGAACCGACCGATGTAGAACGTCACGTTCTTGACCGTCGAGGCGAGGTTGATCCCATTGGACTGGCTCTCGTCGCCGTAGCTAAACAGGTTCTCGTTCGACGCCGACTTGTCGATCACCACGGTGCCGCCGTTGACCGTGAGCAGGCCGGCGTCCGGGTAGTTGATCCAGCGCCCGCCGGCGATCACGTCAAAGCCGCCGTTCACCGTGAAGGCCTGGCTGCGGCTCTTGCGGTGGTTGCCGTATAGGTTGCCGTAGTGGACCGAGCCGTTGTCGGTCGTGGCCGGGCCGTTGATGTAGTAGTCGTGCGTCAGCCCGGACTGGTCTGCGCCGTTGCTGGCGGTCTTGCCGAACACGCAGCCGGTCAGCACGGTGGTGACGGCGGAACCCGGCGCGCTGCTCACGGAGGGCACGAAGATGCCGTCGTTGCAGCCGTCGAAGCTGGCGTTGGTGACAGTCAACGTGCCGGTGAACACCTCGGCGTAGATGCCGGCCTGGTTTTCGTAGCTTGGGCTGTACGGCAGCCCGCCACAGTTTTCGTAGGCCACTCCCTCGATCGTGCAAGGTGCCACGACATGGTGCAGGGCCTTGCCGTAGGACAGGTTGTGGCCTTGGGTGTAGCCTCCCTGCCCGTTGAACACCGGCACGGCGCCAGCGGCGCCCATGATGGTGACGCTGACGGGCAGGTTCACCGCGTCGGTGTAGGTTCCCGCGTTCACCGTGATGACGCCGTTCGGGTTCATCGCTGGCAGGGCGGCGGTCACGGTGGCGAAGGTCTGGCCCGCGCCCACCGTGGCGGCGGACAGCATGGGGCCGGTGTAGGGGGCCGGGGTGGTAGGAACCCCAGGCGCGCTTCCGGCCGGCATGGCGGCGATAGCGGCCATGACCTTCGCCGTGTCGGCATCTTCGTGCGCCTCGATGGCGGCCATGTCGGCATCCTCGTGCGCCTCGACCGCCGTGACCGCTGCGGTGATGTCGGCTGCCGCCGGGTCCATGACCGGGGCCGCGACCGGAGCGGTGCTGAATGTATAGGTGCCTGCAATATTAAGCTCGTAAGGCATCAGTGTCGTCACCCCGTTCAACGTGTAGGACACGACGTAGAGATTGCGGTCCTTGTCCGGGCTGCCGCCGTAGGCGTCCTGCTGGAACGTCACGGCGACGGCGTGCGACACCGTCGGATCGACTTGGCCGAGCGCCACGGCCTGGATAGCCCCCACGTTGTGCAATGCGGACACGTCGACGTTCTGCGGGCCTGCCACGCCGTCGAGGCTGATGTTGGCCATGGCGTCGCCGAGGTACTCGTCGGCTGATAGATTAATTGCAAGGGCAACTGTGCTAGTCATGGATTAGTCCTGTTGTTGGTTGGGCAGCACTCGCCTTCCGCCGGAGCGGAAGGCGAGGAGGATTCCGCCGAGCTAGTCGGCTGCGAGCAGCAGCACCTGCATCGAGGCGCTGGCGATGGTGAGCGCCTGGTCCGCGTAGGCGTAGAGGCGCAGCGTCTCGCCAGCGTTGAAGTGAGCGCAGCGCGCGATCACCGCTCCATTGCGGGAGTAGCCGCCGGGGGTTGCCGCCGGGCGCGTCATGGCCCAGTTCATGCCCTCGTCGTCCACGTTGGCCCCGCCTACGCCAACCCCGTAGCTGACGTACGGCCTGCTGTTGTCGGCAATCCGCAAGCTGCCGGTCACCTGGTAGATGCCGGCGGTGGCGACCGCGTAGAAGCCTGCGGCCGTGTCGTAGGACTTGGACGGATCGGCCCAAATCGAGGTCAGTTGGATGACCTGCATCGTGGTGGCGTTCAAAGTCAGGTTGGCCGGACCCGACCCCAGGTTGCCGTCAAAGTTGGTCTGCGTCTTGGGAACTCCTGTGACGGGCGCCGGCGTCGGGGTGGGCGCAGGCGTCGGGG
>CAXTPP010000001.1:0-94394 GCA_964246185.1 uncultured Acetobacteraceae bacterium | reverse complement strand
GGTAGCCCACGCTATCCAGGAATGCCGCTCCTACACCACGTGGTGGGGCACGATCGGGTCGCGGTGGTTGTTAGCGGACCGACGGACTTTGCGCAGCAGCGCGAGAGTCAGACCCCCGGGACGTTGAACGGCCGGCTCAGAAAGCCGTATGCGGCTTTGCCGGAAATTCTGCTTTTGAGCGGCCGAGACTCGCACGACCGAGCGATGGGGACCGGTGGGCTCGTTGAAGGCAAGCCCAATTTGATCTGCCCTTCTACGAATTGGTTGGGAGATCAGCCTTGTGGTCATGACCAGGTGTTGACCAAAGACCGTGCCGCTCGCTTTTTCAGGAGAGGCGAGTCTGCAAGCCATTGTAAATAATAGAAAATCTGGAGCGGGCGAAGGGATTCGAACCCTCGACCCCAACCTTGGCAAGGTTGTGCTCTACCCCTGAGCTACGCCCGCGCTCCGGTGATGGGTGGTAAGCGGGTTCGCGCGCCATTGCAAGCATGCGAAAAGCTGGACGCTTGAGCAGCGGGGCGGCATGGTCTGGCAACAGGCAACCAGGTGCGCTTGCGGGGGATCGCAGCGGCTACATCTAACCAATCGGCAGTGGCCGCTGGCCGCTGCAAAAGGAACTTAGGCATGGACTCGATCATCGGCCAACCAGCGCAAGGCGCACGAACTTCAGGCGTTCAAGCTGGGGCGAGCATCATGGAGGCCGACCAGGCGAGTTTCGTGCGGGACGTCATCGAGGCGTCGCGCACCGTTCCCGTGCTGGTCGATTTCTGGGCCACCTGGTGCGGCCCTTGCAAGCAGCTGACGCCCACGCTGGAGCGGGTGGTGACGGCTGCGGCAGGCCGCGTGCGCCTGGTCAAGGTCGATGTGGACAAGAACCGTGCCCTCGTGGAGCAGCTGGCCCGTATCGGGCTGCCAATGCAATCCATCCCGACGGTCGCCGCCTTTTGGCAGGGCCAGATCGCCGACGTTTTCCAGGGCGCCTTGCCGGAGAGCGAGGTCAAGCGCTTCGTGGAGCAGCTGCTCAAGCTGGCTGGCGGCGCCATGCCGGCGGCCGAGCTGCTGGCGGAGGCGCAAGCCGCGCTGGAGGATGGGCAGCCGCAGGAGGCGGGCGAGCTGTTCAGCGCCGTGCTGGAGGTCGAGCCGGAGAACCCGGCCGCCTGGGGCGGGCTGGTGCGTGCCCTGACCGCGCTCGACCAGCCGCAGGCGGCGCATGAGGCCTTGGAGCGCGTGCCGTCCAAGATCGCCGGGCACGCTGAGGTGGCGGGGGCACGCAGTGCGTTGGCGCTGTTCGAGGAGGGGCGGGACGCCGCCGGCGGCCTGACCACGCTGCAACGCCGGGTCGCGGCCGACCCGGCGGACAACGAGGCGCTATACGAGCTGGCCACGGCGCTGAACGCGGTGGGCGAGCGGGAGCAGGCGGCGGCGGCGCTGCTGGACATCGTGCGCCGAGACCGCGGCTGGAACGAGGGAGCCGCCCGCCTGCAGCTGCTCAAGCTCTTTGAAGCCTGGGGCCACGTCGATCCGGCGACGCTGGCCGCGCGGCGCAAGCTGTCCGCCATGCTGTTCAGCTGACCGTGGACGGATCGCACCCAGGGCCAGGCGGGATGCCGGGCGGGATGCCGAAGGCGCTGCCGGTGTTCCCGCTCGCGGGCGCCTTGCTGCTGCCCCATGGCAAGCTGCCGCTCAACATCTTCGAGCCCCGCTACAAGGCTATGGTGGAGGACGCCTTGGCCGAGCACCGCCTGATCGGGATGATCCAGCCCGATGGCGCAATCCCGGCAGCGGAGAGCGCCCCCGGCCTGTTCGGCGTCGGCTGCGTCGGGCGGCTCACGTCCTTCAGCGAGACGGATGACGGCCGCTACCTCATCGCCCTGTCCGGCGTGACCCGGTTCGACGTGACGGCGGAACTGGAGATGCGCCGGGGCTACCGCCGGGTCACAGCCGCGTACTCCCGCTTCACCGCCGACCTTGACCCGCCGCCCGACCACCTGCCGCAGCGCACAGAGCTGCTGACGGCGTTGCGCACCTACTTCACCGCCAACGGCTTCGACGCCAACTGGGAAGCCATCGACGAGATGATGGACAACGAACTGGTCACCACGCTTAGCATGGTCTGCCCGTTCGACCCGGTGGAGCGGCAGGCGCTGCTGGAAGCGGACGACACGTTCGCACGGGCCGCGACGCTGACGACGCTGCTGCGGATGGGCGCCCATCCGGGTCAGCAGGGCGACGGGCGGCCGCTCAGTTGAGCGACGCCGAGCCAGCGCCGACGCCGGTCGAGATCGACCCCCGCCTGCTGGAGATCCTGGTGTGCCCGGTGACCAAGGGGCCGCTCGTGTATGACCGGGCAGCCGGCGAGCTGGTCAGCAGCGCCGCCGGCCTGGCGTATCCCGTGCGGGACGGCATTCCCATCATGCTGCCGGACGAAGCCCGGATTTTGGAATGACGGGCGTGGCGCCCACCGAGATCAGGGTCCGCCGTGCCTCCCGCCGCCTCGAGGTGGACTTCGCTGGCGACCGGCAATTCAGCTACCCTGCGGAGTACCTGCGGGTGCTCAGCCCAAGCGCCGAAGTGCAGGGCCACTCGCCGGCCGAGCGGGTGACGGTGCCCGGCAAACGCGACGTCGGCATCAGCGCAGTCGAGCCGATCGGGCATTACGCCATCCGGATCACCTTCGACGACGGCCACGGCACGGGGATCTTCACCTGGTCCTACCTGCTGGAACTCGGCGAGCAGCAGGAGGCGCGCTGGCAGGCCTACCTGGCCGAGCTGCTGGTCAAGGGGATGAGCCGGGACCCGCTACCCGCACGGCGGTAAGCCCGGCGGCCAGGATGGCGCGCAAATCCGGCAGGGCGAGCGCGATGCACCCCTCGGTGGGAGCGTAGTTCGGCTGGGCCACGTGAAGGAAGATGGCGGAGCCTGCGCCCCGCGCGACCGGCGCATCGTTCCAGCCTAGCACGCCTACCACGTCATAGAGGCCGTCGGAGCGCCAGAGCGCTTCGTAACGGCCGGGGTAGGGGGCTCGCACCGGGCAGTTGTAACAGGCGTCGGCCGGGTCGTCGCACCAGCCGTCGGCGGGGCCGATGGGTTCGATCGGCACGGCGGCGCGGGGGGCCGCGCCACGGTCGGCGCGGAACAGCACGCGGCGCAGCGGCAATAGTCCGGCAGGGGTCGCGCCGTCGCCCTCCTCCTTGCGCTGCCGCACGCCGCCGCGCCCCAGGCAGCAGCGCCATTCCGCAGCATCGAGCCGGATGAAGCCGCCTAAGACCGTCGCTTCCATCAGGTCATTCCGGCAGGTGGCCCAACCGGGTGGCCTTGGTCTGCAGGTAGCGGTCGTTCACGCCGTTGGCCGCGAACAGCAGGCTCTCCCGCCCAACCACCTCGATGCCTTGGGCAGCCAGGGACGCGAGCTTTTCCGGGTTGTTGGTCAGCAGGCGGATGCGGGTCAGCCCGAGCTGGCGCAGCATGGCGGCGGCGACCAGGAAGTCCCGCTCGTCCGCCGCGAAGCCGAGCGCGCGGTTGGCGTCGAGCGTGTCCAGGCCGCGGTCCTGTAGGGCGTAGGCGCGCAGCTTGTTGGGCATGCCGATGCCGCGCCCCTCCTGCGCCAAGTACAGCAGCGCGCCCGCGCCCTCCGCCGCCATGCGCTGGATCGCGCCGCGCAACTGCGGCCCGCAATCGCAGCGCAGGCTACCCAGCAGATCGCCGGTGAAGCACTCCGAGTGGATGCGGACCAGGGGAGCCGCCGCCGCCTCCGGCCGCCCGACCAGGATGGCGTACTGGTCGGCGCCCGCCCCCGGCGCACGGAAGGCCGCCACGCGAGCATCGGCCATATCCTCCAGCGGAACGGCGGCCTCGCTCACCTTGACCACGGCGGCGGCGCTGAGGGCCGCGTGGCGCAGCACGTCACCCGGCGTCACCCCGATCCGGCCCGGGGCGGCGGCGACCAGCATGGCCGGCAGCAGCCGGGCGAGCACGGCCAGCGCAAGGGCCGCCTCCGCGCCATCCGGCAGGGCTGCGAACGGGGAAGGCCGATCCATCAAGCTCAATGTCGGGTCTGCCAGCCCATGCAAGGCGTCAAGGCTCATCCCGTCCGCCTCGAACGCCACGGCTGAAGGCCCAGATGGCAAGGCTCCAGCCAGCAGAGCTGCGGCCCGCGATGGGGACAACAGCAGGGTGGCCGGACCCGCGGTTAGCCGCGCCAAGGCTGCGCGGCCTGTCTCGTCCATGGTTTCGACTGCGGCCACAGCCAATGGGACCGCCGTGCCGAGGATTGTCGGCAGGCCTTGCCGCAGGGTGGCCACGGCACTCCCGACGGCATGCAGCCGCTGCGTGGAGGTGAGAATGGCAGCAGGATGATCAGGCATGCTCAACCATGATTGATTTTGGCGTGGTTAATTCTGGAACAAGGCCGCGCAATGGCGACCATCGGACCTGGATATGGTCTGCAGCACCTTGTCACGGCCTATAATATCACGGAAATGTGTGGTATCGAGCTGTGTCCCGCGCCGCTTACAGGGCAGGTAAGCGCGTTGTGATGCCGAACCGGACATGGTCACGCAATGTTGGCTGGGCAAAACGCCCCGGCACTGGGCGGGGCGGCCTTTCCTGCCTGTGGCATTGACGACAACGAGTGAAGGATTTCGCTGATGGCGGGCGAGCGCCCTATCCTGATCGTGGACGACGACCTGTCGCTCCGCGAGACCCTTGTGGAACAACTGCAATTCGACGGGGAGTTCTCGGCGGAAGAGGCCGGCACCATCGGCGAGGCGGAGGGTAAGGTGACGGCCAAGGATTCCCGCTTCGACGCGGTGATCCTGGACGTGGGCCTGCCTGACGGGGATGGGCGCGACCTGTGCGCCAGCCTGCGCCGCCAAGGCATGCGGATGCCGATCATCATGCTGACCGGCTCGGACGACGAGGCGGACGTGGTGCGTGGCCTGGACTCCGGCGCCAATGACTACATCGCCAAGCCGTTCCGCCTGGCCGAGCTGCTGGCCCGGCTGCGTGCCCAGCTGCGCATCTTCGAGAACAGCGAGGACGCGGTCTTCACCATCGGGCCGTACACCTTCCGCCCATCCGCCAAGCTGCTGCAGGAGCCGGTGAAGAACCGCCGTATCCGCCTGACCGAGAAGGAGGCGGCGATCCTGAAATTCCTGTACCGCGCCGGCACCAGGCCGGTCGCGCGGCAAGTGCTGCTGAACGAGGTGTGGGGCTACAACGCCGCCGTCACCACGCACACCCTGGAGACCCACATCTATCGGCTGCGGCAGAAGATCGAACCCGACCCGGGCAACGCGCGGCTGCTGGTGACGGAGGGCGGCGGCTACCGCCTGGACCCGCAAGGAGTGCCGCCAGTCTCCTGACAGGCCATCTCTCTCGGGGAGAGGGTGGGGCGAGGGGAGCCACCCATCCGGGACCTGCCGCGTCGCCCCCCTCACCCCGGCCCTCTCCCCGAGGGAGGGGGAGAAGCGACGAAGCGTTCCAGCCAGTGGATGTCGTATTCCCCCGCGTTGAACGCCGGGTCGGCGGCGATGCGCTGGTGCAGCGGGATCGTGGTCTTGATGCCGACCACCGCGAACTCCTCCAGCGCGCGGCGCAGCCGGGCGAGGCAGGCGGGACGGTCCGGCGCGTGGACGATCAGCTTGGCGACCATGCTGTCATAGTGCGGCGGTACCACGCAGCCGGCATACAGCGCCGAGTCCACCCGCACCCCCAGCCCGCCCGGCGCGTGGAACACGTCCACCCGGCCCGGCGTCGGCATGAATGTTTCCGGGTCCTCCGCCGTCACCCGCACCTCGATCGCGTGGCCGCTGAACCTTATGTCGGCCTGGCCGTAGCCGAGCGGCTCGCCGAACGCCACGCGCAGCTGCTCCCGCACCAGGTCGATGCCGGTGACCATCTCCGTCACTGGGTGCTCGACCTGCAGGCGGGTGTTCATCTCGATGAAGGCGAACTGGCCGTCCTGGTACAGGAACTCCAGCGTGCCGGCGTTGCGGTAGCCCAGCTTGGCCAGCCCGGCGGTGACCGTGGCGCCCAGCGCATCCCGCGCCTCGGCAGTCAGCGCGGGGGAGCCGGCCTCCTCCAGCAGTTTCTGGTGGCGGCGCTGCAGGGAGCAGTCCCGCTCGCCCAGGTGCACCACGGCGCCGTGCGCGTCCGCCAGCACCTGCAGCTCGATGTGGCGCGGGCGGTCCAAATACTTTTCCATATACACGGAATCGTTGCCGAACGCCGCCCGCGCCTCCGCCCGCGCCACCCGCCAGGCCTCGGCCAGCTCGTCCGCCGCGTGCGCCACCTTCATGCCGCGCCCGCCGCCGCCGGCCGCGGCCTTGATCAGCACGGGATAGCCGATGTGCTCCGCCACCGCGGCCGCTTCGGCCAGATCCGTCACGGCGCCGTCGCTGCCAGGCACCAGCGGCACGCCGAGCGAGGCCATGGCGGCCTTGGCGGTGATCTTGTCTCCCATCATCCGGATGTGCGCGGCGGAGGGGCCGATGAAGGTGATGCCGTGGTCCTCCACCATCTCCGCGAACCCGGCGTTCTCCGACAGGAACCCGTAGCCCGGGTGGATCGCGTCCGCCCCCGTGATGCTGGCCGCCGTCAGGATGGCGGGGATGTTGAGATAGCTGTCCTTCGCCGCCGGCGGCCCGATGCACACGCTCTCGTCGGCCAGGCGGACGTGCATGGCCTGCGCGTCGGCGGTGGAATGCACGGCGACGGTGGGGATGCCCTGCTCGCGGCAGGCCCGCTGGATGCGCAGCGCGATCTCGCCGCGGTTGGCGATCAGCACCTTGCCGAACACTACTCCACCACGACCAGCGCCTCGCCGTACTCCACCGGCTGGCCGGAGGTGACGAGGATGCGGGTGACGGTGCCGGCACGGACGGCCTTGATCTGGTTGAAGGTCTTCATCGCCTCGATCAGCAGCAGCGTCTGCCCCACCGCCACCGCCTGCCCCGGCGTCACGAACGGCGGCGTGCCAGGCTCGGCGGACAGGTAGGCGATGCCCACCATGGGGCTGGTGACAGCGCCGGGATGGTCCGCCGGGTCCGCCACGGCGGCTGGCGCGGCGACCGTCGCGGCCAGCGCCGGCGCGGCGGCCATCGCCACCGGCAAGGCGGCGGCGGGCGCGCGCGCGACGCGGATGCGGCTGTCGCCGTCCGACACCTCGATCTCGGTCAGCCCCGTGTCGGCCAGGATCTCCGCCAGGGCGCGGATCTCCGCCGTGTCGATCGGCAGCCGGCTCATTCCGCATCCACTTGAAGCAGACTCGCCATGGCAGTCAGCGCGAGGCCGTAGCCGATGATGCCCAGGCCGCAGACCACGCCGACCGCCGCGCGCGAGACGTAGGAATGCTGCCGGAACTCCTCCCGGCGGTGGATGTTGGTCACGTGCACCTCGATCACCGGCAGCTCGCTGGCCAGCAGCGCGTCCATCAGGGCGATGGACGTGGTAGTGTAGCCGGCCGGGTTGATGACGATCCCGGCGGCGCGGCCACGGAATTCCTGCACCCAGGACACCAGCTCGCCCTCATGGTTGGACTGCCGGAAGTCGATGGCCAGGCCAAGGCCTTCCGCCGTTTCCGCGCACAGCGCCTCCACGTCGTCCAGCGTGTCCGCGCCGTACAGCTCCGGCTGGCGCAGGCCGAGCATGTTCATGTTCGGCCCGTTGAGCACGGCGACCAGGGGCAGGGGACCCGGCAGGACAGATGCAGCCATCCCCCGCGCTACCATGCGCGCCCCGCTGCCGTCCAATGCCCCATCCGATGGCATGATGCCGGGTTGAGCCTGGCGCGCTGCGGCCCCATAAACGGCCCATGCCCGAGATGCTGACACTGACGCTGAACGGCGAGCCGCGGCGGCTCGCCGCTCCCGTGACGGTGGCCGGCCTGCTGGAGCAGCTGGGGCTCGACCTGCGCAAGGTGGCGGTGGAGCGGAACGCGGCCATCGTGTCCCGGTCGCGCTACGAGGCGACCGAGCTTGCCAGCGGGGACGCGCTGGAGATCGTGCACTTCATAGGGGGCGGCTGACCATGCACACCATCATCGCGGCGCAGGCCGACCGCTGGACCGTCGCCGGCCGGAGCTTCGGCTCCCGCCTGGTGGTCGGCACCGGCAAGTACCGCAGCCTAGAGGAGACCGCCGCCGCGATCGAGGCCTCCGGCGCCGAGATGGTGACGGTCGCGGTGCGCCGGGTGAACCTGTCCGACCCGGGCGCACCTATGCTGCAGGACCATGTGGACCCCAAGCGCATCACCTACCTGCCCAATACCGCCGGCTGCCACACCGCGGACGAGGCCGTGCGCACCCTGCGCCTGGCGCGCGAGGCCGGCGGCTGGAACCTGGTCAAGCTTGAGGTGCTGGGTCCGCCGCCGCACCTGTACCCGGACATGGCCGGGACGTTCGAGGCGGCGGCGGCGCTGATCGGCGACGGCTTCGAGGTGATGGTCTACTGCGCCGACGACCCGGTCGCGGCCAAGCGCCTGGAGGACATGGGCTGCGTCGCCATCATGCCGCTGGGCGCGCCGATCGGCTCCGGCCTTGGGCTGCAGAACCCGGCGATGCTGGCCATGCTGATCGAGCAGGCCGGCGTCCCGGTGCTGGTGGATGCCGGCGTCGGCACCGCGTCGGACGCGGCGCTGGCGATGGAGCTGGGCTGCGACGCCGTGCTGCTGAACTCCGCCATCGCCCATGCCGGCGACCCGGTGCTGATGGCGCGCGCCATGAAGGCCGGGGTGGAGGCAGGCCGCCTGGCCCACCTGGCCGGCCGAATGCCGCGCCGCATGGCGGCCGACCCGTCAAGCCCGTTGACGGGGCTGATTCGCTAAGTCCCACCGGGCCTGCAGCACGAGGCCGCGATCACGATTTCCGTGAGCATGGTAGCTCGGCCACGCCCCATGTTGCGCTTCGGTAACTCGGGCAGACGGCGCGCAGCGTCTTGCCAAGTATTGCGCCGTGTCTGGCCAATGAGCGCCCAGCCAAGTTCATGCCTTCGTGAAGCCTAAGCCATACAAGTAACGATCGGACCAGGTCAGGGTATAAAGGATACATAAATCCTAGCGGCCCAGCCTGGTGCTGTGTTCTGCACAGCACAGTTTGCGGTAAGCGCTGGGTCATTGGCAAACGCTGTGGGTAAGTTACCGCTTGCGCCCGCATAGCCCGGCAGGCTGACTGTTAGGGCCATCAAACCTGGTGGCGAAGGAGCCTTGCCGCATGTTCTCCAAGCGTCTGTTGCTGCCAGTCCTTGCTTTGGCCGTCGTCGGGCCTGCATCGGTTGGAGCGCAGAGCATCGGCATCGCATCATGGTACGGCGCACGGCACGACGGCCTACGGACCAGCAGCGGCACGGCGTTCGACCAGGAGGGCATGACCGCCGCGAGCCGCAGCCTTCCCCTCGGCAGCCGGGTGCGCGTGACGATGCACGAGACGGGCCGGTCCGTCGTCGTCCTGGTCAACGACCGGATGGGCGGGCGCGGTGCCATCATTGACCTGGCCAAGGGTGCGGCGCGCGAGATCGGCCTGCTCGGCCGCGGCCGCGGCATGGTGTCGGTCGCCTCGGCAGACGAGCCGGTCGAGATCGCGGAGGCGGGCGAGGGCGAGGTCCCCGGCAGGCCGGGCGTTTCGCCGCGCCACCGCCATGGGCTGCGTCGGGCCAGCGTGCGCCTGGCATCGTGCTGCCATGCGGCCTCGCTGGGCCAAGGCTTGCGGCAGCACGCGGCGCGGCATCGGGCCTGATCCGGCGGCCCCTCGAACGGCCCATGCTTACAACCCTTTAACGCTCTTTCGATTTTCTCGCGCCGAGCCGATATTTCCGCTTGCACCGACCCCCTGAGGGTCCTATTTGCGCATCCCACGCAGCAACGCACGTGCCTCTGGCCTTCGGGTTACGCAACGACGTCAAGCGTTCTGGCAATCTACTTCCGACCGCTGGTTCGTTCGACCGTTTCGTCAACTCCCGCTCCACCGCCTCAACAGGTGGGCGGCCCATCAGAAGGCTCAGTGCGATGACCCCAAAGATCGCGCAGTTCCTGGCCGACTCGCGTCCGGCCACTCCCTGCCTCGTCCTCGACATGGACCGTGTCGAAGAGAACTACCGTGCGATCAGCCATGCCCTGCCGCTGGCCCGCATCTACTACGCCGTGAAGGCGAATCCGGCCGCCCCCATCCTGGAGCGGCTGGTCGGGCTGGGCAGCGCGTTCGACGCCGCGTCCTACGAGGAAGTCGCCATGTGCCTCGGGGCGGGCGCGGCGCCTGCCGCGATCTCCTTCGGCAACACGATCAAGAAGGTCTCGGCGATTCAGCGCGCCTACGCCGCGGGCGTCGGCATGTTCGCCTTCGACTCGATCGAGGAGCTGGAGAAGCTGGCGGAGCACGCGCCGGGCAGCCGGGTCTATTGCCGCCTTCTGGTGGAGAACAAGGGAGCCGACTGGCCGCTGTCCCGCAAGTTCGGCGCCACCGTGGACAGCGCGCGCGAGCTGATGGTCCGTGCTGGCCAGCTCGGGCTCGACCCGTATGGCCTGTCGTTCCACGTCGGCAGCCAGCAGATGGACACCGCCGCCTACGAGGTCGCAATCGGCCGGGTGGCGATGCTGTTCACCGATCTGGCCGATGCCGGGGTGAACCTACGCATGGTCAACCTGGGTGGCGGCTTCCCGGTGCGCTACCGCGACGAGGTGCCGACGATGGACCGCTTCGCCCACGCCATCATGCACGCCATGACCGAGCATTTCGGCAACGACTTGCCGGAGATCCTGGTCGAGCCGGGGCGAAGCGTGGTCGGCGACGCCGGCGTGGTGCGTTCCGAGGTGGTGCTGGTCAGCCGCCGCATCCCTGGCGACCCGACCCGCTGGGTCTACCTCGACATCGGACGTTTTGGCGGCCTGGCCGAGACGGAGGGCGAGTCGATCAAGTACCGCATCCAGACGGCGCATGACGGCGAGCCGTCCGGCCCGGTGTGCATCGCCGGGCCGACCTGCGACGGCGCCGACATCCTCTACGAGCGCAGCAACTACCGCCTGCCGCTGGCGCTCGCGCATGGCGAGACGGTCGATCTCATGGCGGCCGGCGCGTATGTCACGACCTACGCTAGCCAGCGCTTCAACGGCTTCGCGCCGCTGGCCGAGCACTACATCTAAGCCGGTGGCGCGCTACGAACTCCACTACTGGCCCGATATCCAGGGCCGCGGCGAGTTCGTCCGCCTCGCCTTCGAGGCCACCGGCACGACCTACCGCGATGCCGCACGCGAGAACGGGGCAGCGGCCATGACCCGGCGCATGGAGCAAGGCCCGTTCCCGCCCTTCGCGCCGCCATTCCTGGTCGATGGGCCAGTCGTGGTGGCGCAGGTGGCGGCCATCCTGCACCATCTCAGCCCGGCGCTCGGGCTTGGGCCGCAGGACGAGCGTGGCCGGTTGTGGTGCCACCAGGTCCAGCTCACCATCACCGACCTGGTGGCGGAGGCGCACGACACGCACCATCCCATCGGCCCGACGCTGTACTACGAGGACCAGAAACCCGAGGCGCTGCGCCGGTCCGGGCAGTTCACGGCCGAGCGGATGCCCAAATACCTGGGCTGGCTGGAAACCGTCGCCGCGCGCAACCCGGCCGGCCCGGACCATCTCGTGGGCGACCGGCTGAGCACGGCCGATCTTTCGGCATTCCAGGTGGTGGAGGGGCTGCGCTACGCCTTTCCGCACGCCATGGCAGCGTTCGGGACCTCGTTCCCATTGCTGCACGCGCTGCACGCAAAGGTGGCGGCACTGCCCTTGGTCACGGCCTACCTTGCCTCCGACCGCCGCATCCCGTTCAACGAGCAGGGCGTGTTCCGGCACTACTTCGAACTGGACGCCTAGCCTTCACTCGCCAAGCAGGTGCAGCGCCACCTTGCGCCGGTGCGGCGAGGCCCGGTGCTCCCAGACATATAGCCCCTGCCACGTGCCCAGCACGGCTTCGCCCGCCATCACCGGAATCGACAGCTGGGTCTGGGTCAGCGCGCTGCGGATGTGGGCGGGCATGTCGTCCGGCCCCTCGGCGGCGTGGCGGTAGCCCACGTCCTCCGGCACCAGCCAGCGGAAGAACGCCTCGAGGTCGGCGCGCACCGTCGGATCGGCGTTCTCCTGGATCAGCAGGGAGGCCGAGGTGTGGCGGCAGAACACCGTCAGCAACCCGGTGGCGATGCCCTGCTGCGCCACCCAGGCCGCCACCGGCGCGGTGATCGGCACCAGTCCCTTGCCGGCCGTGGCGACCGTCAGCGTATGGGCCGCCTGCCTCAAAACATGGCCGTCAGGAAGAGGTGGAGCACTGCGTTCATCGCCCGCCAACGCCAGGCAGGCCCACGCGGTTCAACGGCGGCCGAACAGCGCCTCGATCTCCGCCCGGCTCAGCTTCAGCACGGTGGGACGGCCGTGCGAGCAGGTGGCGGCCCGCGGCGTGGCCTCCATCTGGCGCAGCAGGGCGTTCATCTCCGCCGGGTGCAGCCGGCGTCCGGCGCGGATGCTGCCGTGACAGGCCATGCGCGCCAGGGCGGCGTCCAGCCGTGCCTCCAGCGCCGTGGCCTCGCCGCAATCCGCCAGCTCGTCCGCCAGGTCGCGCAGCAGCGGCGCAGGGTCCGGCGCGCCGCCGGTGCACAGCGGCGCGGGCAGGGCGCGCACCAGCACCGCGCCGGCGCCGAACGCCTCCAGCTCCAGCCCGAGCGCCAGCAGGTGGGGCGCGTGCCGCAGCAGCCGCTCCGCATCCGGCGGCGGCAGGTCCACCACGGCGGGCAGCAGCAGCGGCTGCGGCCGCACCCCGCCGGCACGGTGCTGGGCGGCCAGCGCCTCGTGGGTCAGCCGCTCATGAGCCGCATGTTGATCGACCAGCACCAGGCTGCCATCGCCCGCCACCGCGATCACGTAGGTGTCCAGCACCTGGGCCACCGCCGCCCCCAGCGGATGCGACGATGCTTCGGCCTCCGGCACGACCCGGGCGGACGGCGCGAACGGCAGGCTGGCCTCGGCGAACCCGGCTTGGGCGGGCAGCGCCGGGCGAAACGTGGAGCGCGGACGGATGCTGAACGCCGGGAGCGACACGCCTGCGCCACCGGAAAGGCTGCGCCGCAGCGCCCCGATCACCAGGCCGCGCACCGCGTCCGGGTCGCGGAAGCGCAGCTCGGTCTTCGCCGGGTGCACGTTCACGTCCACCCGGTCCGGCGGCACCGTGAGATAGAGCGCCACGGCGGCGTGGCGGCCGGCGGCGATCACGTCGCGGTAGGCCACCCGCACCGCCGTGCGCAGCACCGGGTCGGTCACCGGGCGACCGTTCACCACGAGGGACTGGCCGGCCGCGGTGGCCCGGCTGAGCGCCGCCGGCCCGGCATGGCCGGCCAGCGTCAACCCGTCGCGTTCGCCCGCCACCGCCAGCAGCCCGTCCATGCCGAGCAGGGACGCGGCCCGCGCCGCCTGAAGCTGCGGCGGCAGGTCGAACACCACCCGCCCGTCGCTGACCAGCCGCATGGCGACGCCGGGGGCGGCGAAGGCCAGCCGGCGCACCGCGGCCTCCGCATGGTCCGCCTCCACCCGGGGCGATTTCAGGAAGTTGCGCCGCGCCGGGGTGGCGAAGAACAGGTCCGAGACCATCACCTGGGTGCCGGCGGGGCCGGATGCGGGCGTCACCGGCCGCGCCGCGCCGCCCTCCACCCGGATGCGGTGCGCATGGGCCGCGCCGGGTGGCCGCGAGGTGATCTGCAGCCGTGCCGCCGCCCCAATGGACGGCAGCGCCTCGCCGCGGAAGCCGAGGGTGGTGATGCGGATCAGTTGGTCGTCCGCCAGCTTGGAGGTGCAGTGGCGCTGCACGGCGAGCGCCAGCGCCTCCGGCCCCATGCCGGCGCCGTCGTCGGTGACCTCGATGCGCTGGATGCCGCCACCCTCCAGGCAGACCGCGATGCGGCCGGCACCCGCGTCGATCGCGTTCTCCACCAACTCCTTGGCGGCGGCGGCCGGACGCTCGATCACCTCGCCGGCGGCGATCCGGTCCACCAGCGCGTCCGGCAGACGGCGCAGCAACGGACGCTCGACGAAGGGCTGGGCGGAATCCATGGCGGCAGCATAGCCCAAAACGCGGGGCATGACTTGGCCCGCGTATCAGGACACCGCGTGCTCGCAGCCGGCGCTGCCGCCGCGCTGGCCCTGCACCGGGTTGCGCGGGTCCGGCCGGTCGTCGCCCCATGCGCCGGTGAAGCTGGCCCGGTCGGCGGCGAACGCCACGAACTCGACCCCGCGGCCGTAGCGGTCGATCCAGGTAAAGCTGCCGCTGGTCTCGCTGTCGGCGCGGAAGTCCACCAGGTCGCCCTCGAACGGCTGGTCGTCCTCGATCGCGTAGTGCCCGACCAGGTGGCCGTCCTGCAGGGTGAAGCGGGTGCGGTGGCACTCCATCCGGCCCCCGTTGCGCACCGCCCCGGCGTAGTCGCCCACCACCTCGGCCACCCAAGGCGGATCGGCGGGCGGATCGCCGGGCGCGTCGGCGGCCAGCACTGCGAACGGGCCGGCGAGCGCGGCAAGCAGGAGAACGGCGGCCTCGCGCACGGTCCAGCAGCCCTAGAAGATTGAGTCGAGGATGCCCTGGCGGCGCTGCTGGATGATCGGCGTGTCGCCGGCGTTGGCGGCGGAGCCGAGCGCCGCGTTCTGCCGCAGCCGCTTGCTCTCGCGCTGGGCGTCCACCGGCGTGCCCGGCTGCGGCTTCGGCTTCCAGAACATCAGCCGGTCGGTGAACGACCGGTCGGGCCGGTCCAGCTGCGACTCCGCGTCCACCTGGTTGCGGATGTCCCGCGGCGGCACCGGGCCGGCGGCGGACAGCAGCGCCTGCTGGCCCGGCGAACTGCTGCTCACAGGGGCGGACAGCGCCGTGGCGGGGGACAGCGCCGCCTCCGCCTGCTGCCGCTCGGACAGCTCCTGCGGGCGCGACGTGCCGGGGCGCGGCGGGTGCAGCGCGAAATCCGGCGGCATGGACAGGGGCGCGCGGGTGGTGACGGTGAACTCGTCCGGCGCATCCCGGCTCAGGCCGATGCTGCGCGACAGGTCATCGCCGCATCCAGCCAGCAGCGGCAGGGCGGCCAGCATGGGCAGAGCAGTCCGCAGGGTCGCCATCACCGTCATCATGACGGCGTCATAGCTCCGCGGAACCCGGCGGGGCAAGCCGCGCGTCAGCTGTTCCCCCTGGCGCCGCCACCGGAACCGGGCGTGGCCGCAGCCCGTCCAGCACCAGGGCTGCGACCCCGCACACGATGGCGGCGTCGGCCACGTTGAACACATACCAGCTCCATCCCGCCGCGTGCAGGTGGATGAAATCGACCACCGCGCCGTAGCGCAGCCGATCCAGCACGTTGCCGATGGCGCCGCCCGCGATCGCGCCCAGGGCCACCGCCACCAGCCGCGACTCGGCCCGGTGCAGCCACACCGCCAGGGCCGCGACGATGGCCACCGCCACCGCCACCAGCAGCAGCGCGCCCCAGCGCCCGTCCGCCTTGAACAGGCCGAAGGTAACGCCCTGGTTCCACACCATGGTCAAGCTGACCCCGGGTAGCAGATCGACCCGGCCCAGCTCCGGCAGCCGTAGGCCGTCCAGGATCCAGGCCTTGCTGGCTTGGTCGGCGGCCAGCACGGCGGCGAGCGCGGCCAGGCCGAGGGCAGTCAGTCGGCGAATCACGCGGCGGCTTCCGCATCGGGCCGCGGCATGCCGACCAAGCCGCTTTCCACCGCGTCGGCGCAGCGCTCGCACAGCAGGGGGTGGCCAGGGTGGCGACCCACTTCGGGCAGCACCTTCCAGCAGCGGACGCATTTCTCGCCCGGCGCCTTGGCCACCGCCAGTTCCGCCGCGGCGGCCACGTGGCTGACGATGACGAACTCGGCCCAGCCCGCCTCGTCCAGCAGCAGCAGCGCCGGGTCAGGCAGCTGCACGGAGGCCTGCAGGGAGGACTTGATCATGCCGTCCCGCCGCGCGGCCTCCAGCGCCGCCGTCACGCTGGCGCGGGCGTCCCGCAGGTTGGCGATGCGGACGCCGAGCGCCGGGTCGTGCCACCCGGCCGGGATGGGCGGCAGCGATTGCAGGTGGACGCTGTCGTCGCCTTCGCCGAAGCGGGCGGACCAGGCCTCCTCTGCGGTGAACACCAGCACGGGGGCAAGCCAGGTGGCCAGGCAGCGGTGCAGCACGTCCAGCACGGTGCGGGCGGCGCGGCGGCGCAGGCTGTCCGGCCGGTCGCAGTACAGCGCGTCCTTGCGCACGTCGAAGTAGAAGGCGGACAGGTCGGCGGCGCAGAAGGCGTGCAGCTCCGGGTACACGCCAGTCCAGTCATGCGTGGCCAGCGCGGTGCGGAAGCGGGCATCCAGCTCCGCCAGCCGGTGCAGCACCCAGCGGTCGAGGTCCGGCAGCGCCTCCAGCGGCACGCGCTCGGACTCGTGCCAGCCGGCCAGCGAGCCGAGCAGCCAGCGCAGCGTGTTGCGCAGGCGGCGGTACAATTCCGCCTGCTGCTTGAGGATCTCCGGGCCGATGCGGAGGTCCTCCGTCGTGTCGGCCGTCATCACCCACAGCCGCAGGATGTCGGCGCCCAGCGTGTCCGTCACCTTCTGCGGCGCGGTGACGTTGCCGAGCGACTTGCTCATCTTGCGGCCGGTCTCGTCCAGCACGAAGCCATGGGTCAGCACCGCCTTGAAGGGCGCCGCGCCGCGGGTGCCGATGGCTTCCAGCAGCGAGGACTGAAACCAGCCGCGGTGCTGGTCGGAGCCTTCGAGGTAGAGGTCCGCCGGCCAGGGCAGCCCGCGGTCCTGCAACGCGAAGCCGTGAGTGGAGCCGCTCTCGAACCACACGTCCACGATGTCGGTGACCTGCTCGTACTCCGCAGGGTCGCGGTCCGGGCCGAGGAAGCGGGCGGGCGGGGAGGCGAACCAGGCATCGGCGCCTTCGGCGGTGAAAGCCTCGATCACGCGGGCGACGACCGCCGGGTCGCGCAGGGGCTCGCCGGTGGTGCGGTGGACGAAGACGGGGATCGGCACGCCCCAGGCGCGCTGGCGGCTGATGCACCAGTCGGGCCGCCCGGCCAGCATGGCGCCGATGCGGTTGCGGCCGCCGGGGGGCACGAACGGCACCGCCTCGATGGCGGCCAGCGCGCGGGCGCGAAGCTGCTCCGGCCCGTCCATGCGGATGAACCATTGCGGGGTGGCGCGGTAGATCAGCGGCGCCTTGGACCGCCATGAGTGCGGGTAGGAGTGCACCAGCTTGCCCTGGCCGATCAGCCCGCCCGCCGCCCCGAGCGCCGCCGACACCGGCATGGTGGCGCGGAACACGTGGGTTCCGGCGAACAGCGGCACGTCGGCCGCATAGCGCCCGTCCTCCATCACGCTTTCCGGCACGGCGATGCCATGGGCGCGGCACAGCGCGAAGTCCTCCTCGCCGTGCGCCGGCGCCTGGTGCACCAGGCCTGAGCCCTGCTCGGCGGTGACGAAGTCGCCGAGCAGGATGGGCGCGTCGTGGTCGTAGCCGAAGCCGCGCAGCGGGTGGGCGCAGAGCGCGCCGGCCAGGTCCGCGCCGTGCACCACCTGCAGCAGATGGTGGGTGGCGATGCCGAGGGCGGCGCACACCGAGCCCACCAGGTCCAGCGCCACCAGGATGACCTCGCCGGGCCGCGCCAGGGAGCCATCCGCCACGCTGTCCACCCGCAACTGGGCGTAGTCGATGCTTACCCCGGCGGCGAGCGCGCGGTTGCCCGGGATGGTCCACGGCGTGGTGGTCCAGATCACCGCGGAGGTGCCCACGAGCGGCCCCGTCATGATCGGGAAGCGCACCCAGACCGTGTCGCTGGTGTGGTCGTGGTACTCGATCTCGGCCTCGGCCAGCGCGGTCTTCTCGACGGTGGACCACATCACCGGGCGCAGGCCGCGGTACAGCGCGCCGCCCAGCAGGAACTTGCCGATCTCGCCGGCGATGGCAGCCTCGGCGGCGTAGTCCATGGTGGCGTAGCGCCCGGCCCAGTCGCCAGTGACGCCCAGCCGCTGGAACTCGGGGATCTGCACGTCCAGCCAGCCCTGCGCGTAGGCGCGGCACTCGGCGCGGAAATCCAGCACCGGCACCGCGTCCTTGTCGCGCCCGGTGCGGCGGTACTCCTCCTCGACCTTCCACTCGATCGGCAGGCCGTGGCAGTCCCAGCCGGGGATGTAGTCCGCGTCGAACCCGGCCATGCGGTGGGCGCGCAGGATCACGTCCTTCAGGATGCGGTTCAGCGCGTGGCCGATGTGGACGTTGCCGTTGGCGAAGATCGGCCCATCGTGCAGCACGAAAGTGGGCCGCCCGGCCGCAGCGGCGCGGCTGCGCTGCCACAGCCCCATGGCCTCCCAGCGCGCGAGGATGGCCGGCTCGCGCTTCGGCAGGTCCCCGCGCATGGGAAACGGGGTGACGGGGAGGAAGACGGTGTCGCGGTAGTCGGGCATGGGAAGAGTCCGGGTGCGACTTCTTCCCTAGCGCGACGCGACCACCTCCGCCAGGGCAGGCGGCTTGGGTGCGACGAACCCGAAGGTCGGGTATGTGGAGCTGCCCAGCTGTCCGAGCGGCGCCCACCACACCCGCACCGCCGTCCAGTCGTTGGCGGGGGAGACGTCCACCACCGGCTCGCTGCGGGCGATGCGGCCGTGCTCCCAGTTGGCTTGCGTCACGGCGATCTCCCGCGGGGAGCGCAGCGCCGTCACGACGGAGACGTGGCCGGACGGCAGCCGCGCCGTGCGCTGGAACACCAGCAGGGCACCCGGGGTCGGCTCGGAGCTGCGAGCGTACCGTCCGGCGGCAGCATCCCACCAGGACGCGGCATCGCCGAACAGCTGCACGCCGCTGACTTGGCGCGCGTAGGGCACGCACTCGACGCTGGCGGACCTGCCTATCCGGGGCTGCCCGCCGGCGCAGTCCGACAACGCCAAGAGGGGCAGCGCCAAGAGGGGGTCCGGCGCATCGCACCGGACCTGCAAGGCGTTATTGCGCTGGCTTGGCCGCTGCCTTCTTCGCGGCCATGTGGCCGCGCATGACGGCGTGGTGGACCGCGCCGTGACCCGAAGCAGGTGCGGCTTGCGGCTGGAAATCGACGTAGGGCACCGGTGCGGCGCCTGGGGCCGTGTTCAGCGCCTGGGCGGCGGCCTTGCCAGCAGGCGTCGTCGCATCGCCGGCCGCAGCAGCGCCGGCTGGGCTGCCGTGGTGGCGCATGTGCATCATGTGCCCGGTGCCCGGCATGGTTGCGGCACCGTTGACCTCAGCGGGGGCGTCCATGCTGGCGGGGGGGCCGGCAGGAGCATCGTTGGCGCCCTGCGCATAGGCCCCGCCGGCCGTCAGCATGGCGAGGGCGGCAAGCAGCCCTGTGAGTCGGATGGTCATGCGTCGCTCCTCCAAAAAGCCCTGAATCAGGCCATAACACGACGCTAACAGCCTGACGCCGGGCCGTCTTCATTGCGAAAGGGTTATTCCGGGCCTTGGCTGCGCTTTGCCTCGGCACTGCGGCAGGAATGCACTCATCATCCCCGCCCCCTCATCCACGCCGGGCTTCCAGCAGCAGCGCCTCAGCCTCCTCGGGCGGCAGATCCAGCACGCGGCCAGCGATGGTGGCCGGGAACCCGGCGCGCGCCAGCCGGCCCAGCTCCCGCATGCGCCGTGCCGGATCGGCTGCCTCGCCGGACACAGGTTCGCTTGGCGATGGGCGGAACGGACCCATGCGGCGGCGGCTGGCATAGAGCACGGCGGCCGCGAGTTCGGCCGCCGGGTCATCCGGCGGGCTGGCGAGGTCCGGCGGCACCCCCTTCGCCTGCAAGTGCGCCGCAATGGCTCGGCGGGAACGGCCGGCGCGGTGCAGGCTGCGGGCTCGTCCGGCGGCGAACAGCGCGTCATCCACCGCCCCGATCGAGGCGAGGTGCGCCACCACGCCTCGGGCGGCGGCCTTGGCGGCGGCGGCGGCCTCAGGTGGCGCTTCCGCCACGCGGGCCCAGCGGTCGATGCGGCGGCCCAGCACGCGGAGCAGCCCGGTTTGCGTGGCGCTGTAGCGGGTGAGATAGGTCAGCGCCGCCTGCCGCAAGCTGGCGGCATCCGGCGCCGGGCCAGCCGGTTTGGGGGGACGCATGGCGGCCACACTGCCACGCGGCGGCGGCGTCCGGAACCTCGCGTGCCGCGCAGGCGTTGCCGGATGGATTGGGAGAGATCATTCCGTGACACGCATCATCGGCCTTATGCTTGCCGCCGCCCTGCTGGCTGGCCCGGTCCACGCCCAACCCCCTGCGCCGCCGGACGCCAAGCTGACGCCCGCGCCGGGCAACCCGAACCTGTCGGTCGCCAGCGTGCGGATGGAGGGCGGCGTCCGCGCCAGCAAGGTGATCGGCGCCGGCGTGTACAGCGACGGCAACACCCAGGTTGGGGCGATCGACGACCTGATCATGACTTCGGACAACACCGTGGTGCTGGCGATCATCTCGGTTGGCGGCGTCATGGGGCTGGGCGGCAAGCAGGTGGCGCTGCCGGTCGGCCAGCTGCAGAAGGCGGCGGACGGCCGCTACATGCTGCCGGGCGCCACCAAGGACTCGCTGAACGCGATGCCCAACTTCGTCTACAACAACTGAGGAAGCCCCCCATACTTGAGAAAGCCCTTGGCGCCGTTCGCTTTCGGGTTTGACTTGGCCAGCGCGGGCGTCTCATGCTCCGCCCTTCCCCAGGGATTGGGGGCCATCTGAGGTCCTGCCGCCATGATCGCTTCGCTGATGCCCACCTACAACCGTGCCGACCTCGCCTTCGAGCGGGGCGAGGGTGCCTGGCTGCTCACCGGCGACGGACGGCGATACCTCGACTTCGGCGCTGGCATCGCGACCTCATCGCTCGGCCACAACAACGCCCACCTGGTCGCCGCCATCGCCGGGCAGGCCGCCAAGGTGATGCACGTCTCCAACCTCTACCGCGTGCCCGGCGCAGAGCGGCTGGCCGCGCGCCTGGTGGAGGCGACGTTCGCCGACAGCGTGTTCTTCTGCAACTCGGGCGCGGAGGCGAATGAGGGCATGGTCAAGGCGATCCGCCGCACGATGGCCGATGCCGGGCAGCCCGAGCGGTTCCACCTCATCTGCTTCGACGGCGCGTTCCACGGCCGCACCCTGGCCATGATCAGCGCCACCGGCAACGCCAAGTACCTGCAAGGCTTCGGCCCGGCGGTGCAAGGCTTTGACCACGTACCGTTCGGCAACATGAACGCGGTGCGGGACGCGATCGGGCCGCACACCGCCGGCATCTTCGTCGAGCCGGTGCAGGGCGAGGGCGGCGTGCGCCCGGCCTCCCTGCGTTTCCTGCAAGAGCTGCGGGCGGTGTGCGACGAGTTCGGCCTGCTGCTCGGCCTGGACGAGGTGCAGTGCGGCATGGGGCGCACCGGCAAGCTGTTCGCGCACGAGTGGGCAGGCATCGAGCCGGATGTGATGTCCGCCGCTAAGGGCATCGCCGGCGGCTTCCCGATGGGCGCGGTGCTGGCCAAGGAGGCGGTCGCGCGCCACCTGTCGCCCGGCACCCATGGGACGACGTTCGGCGGCAACCCGCTCGCCTGCGCGGCGGCCAACGCGGTGCTGGACGTGATGCTGGCGCCGGGCTTCCTGGACGAGGTGGACCGCAAGGCCCGAGCGCTGTGGCACGCGCTGGAGCAGCTTGTGCGGGACGAGCCGGACGTGCTGGAGGACGTGCGCGGCGCGGGCCTGATGCTCGGGCTGAAGTGCCGGGTGCCGAACGGCGACCTGCAATCCGCCTTCACCGCGGAAGGGCTGCTGACCGTCAGCGCGGGGGACAACGTGGTGCGCCTGGTGCCGCCGCTGGTCATCACGGACGAGGATGTGGCGACGGCGCTGGATATGATCCGCCGTGGCGTGCGCCGCTGCCGTCCTTACGCCCAAGCTGCGGCGAAATGAGCGGCGCGCTCCGCCGCCCGCGCGCGGAGGACGGGCCGGAACCGGAAGAGGGCAGCCCACGGCACTTCCTGGACCTGCGGCACTTCGACCCGGCGGTGCTGCGGCAGATGCTGGACGTGGCGCGCGGCTTCAAGCGGGCGGGCGTCCCGTCCTCCCGCCCGCTCGCCGGCCGCACCCTGGCGCTGGTGTTCGAGAAGCCGTCCACCCGCACCCGTGTCTCGTTCGAGGTGGCGATGCGCCAATTGGGCGGTGACGTGGTGGTGCTGCAAGGCAGCGAGCTGCAACTGGGCCGCGGCGAGACGGTGGCCGACACCGCCCGGGTGCTGTCCCGCTACGTGGACGCCGTCATGCTGCGGACCGACAACGCGGCCAAGCTCGCGGAACTGGCGCTGCACGCGACGGTGCCGGTGATCAACGGGCTGACCGACAAGTCCCACCCATGCCAGCTGATGGCCGACATCATGACGTTCGAGGAGCACCGCGGGCCGGTCGCGGGCCAGGTCGTGGCCTGGGTCGGAGACGGCAACAACGTCGCCCGCTCCTGGATCGAGGCGGCGGTGCGCTTCGGCTTCACGCTGCACATCGCCTGCCCCGCGTCCCTGCAGCCTGACCCGGCGGCGCTCGCCTGGGCGCGGTCGGAAGGCGCCACTGTCACCGTCGGCACCGACCCCGCCGCCGCCGTCGCAGGCGCGCGCTGCGTGGTGACGGACGCCTGGGTGAGCATGGCGGACGACCCGAACCAGAGCCGCCATAACTTGCTGGCGCCCTACCAGGTGGATGGCCGGCTGATGCGCGCGGCCGCTCCGGACGCGCTGTTCATGCACTGCCTGCCGGCGCACCGCGGCGAGGAGGTGACGGCCGAGGTGATCGACGGAGCCCAATCGGTGGTGTTCGACGGCGCGGAGAACCGCCTGCACGCGCAGAAGGGCGTGCTGGCCTGGGCGCTGGGGGCGGTGCGGTGACGTGCTCGTCGCTGACCGAGGAGACGCCCTCGACGCCGGGCTGGGTGGACCGGCGCATCCGGGAGCTGTTGGCGCCCCACGGCGATGCGGCGATGGCGGCGGGCAACGCCTACGCCGACTGCCTGGCCGGGGTGCGCGGGGCGGTCGACATGGACGGCGGGCATGACCGCTGCCGGCGCAGCTTGCTGGATGCCTTGGACGAGGTGGCGGACAAAGGTGCGCTGGACCAGCAGCTGCAGGCGCTGGAAGCTGAGATCAGCGCCGACACCTAGGCTTTGTTTTTGCGAGCACCTTTACCCGACCGGTGCCCCAGTTCGGTCGGATGATGCTCTAGCAGGGCGAAGCTCCGCCCATGTCCGCCGAAATGGCCCGTGCCGCCCGCCGCACCAAGTCGGCCAGCTGCCCGACACGGCCATCGTTGATGCGGGCCATCGGGCCGGAGGCGGAGATGGCGCCAATGACATCGCCGGTCTCGTCGAAGAGCGGCGCTCCGATGCAGCGCAGCCCAACCGCGTGTTCCTCGTCGTCGATCACGTGGCCGGCTTCCCGTGCCCGCGCCAGGTCGGCCCGCAGCGCGGACGGCGACGTGATGGTCTTGAGCGTGAGGCGGGGCATGCCGTGCTGGTGCAGGATCTTCGACAACGCTTTGTCGCTGACCGCAGACAGGATGGCCTTGCCGACGGCCGAGCAGTGCAGCGGCGCCCGCGAACCCGGCCTGGCGAAGGCGCGCATCATCTGCCGGCACTCCACCTGGGCGAGATAGACCGCCATGCCGTCGTCCTCCACGGCCAGGTTGATCGTCTCGCCGGCGTCTTCCATCAGGCGTCGCATGTGCGGCCGGGCCACGCCGACCAGGCTGCGCGTCCTGGTGAAGCTGCACCCGGTGACGAAGGCCTGCACGCCGATCGACCAGAGCCGCCCGTCATGGTCGAACCGCACGTAACGCTCCTGCTCCAGGGTGGTCAGCAGCCGGTGCGCCGTCGAGGGCGGCAGGCCGACCTGCTGCGCGAGTTCGGTCAGCGTGGCGCCGGCGTCGGGCGCTTCCGCGATCCGGTTCAGCAGCGTCAGCGCGCGCACCAGCGACTGCACCTGGTCGCTTCCGCGGACGGGCTTCGCTTGCGGCCTGGCCCGGACCGCCCCCTGTGCCCGCGGCTTCGCTGTGTCCTGCGCCATGTCGTGCATTCTCCGCCGCAACCTCGTGGCGAGCGTTAAGCGGCTGATCCGGATAATGACTTCCGCAGGTTTCCCGGCATACGGAAAAGTTCCGGGCCGATGCGCTCGCTCGCCTGGAAACGCCGGCTGGCAAACGCCTAGCACGCTGTTCCACAAGCCCGCCTGCGTCCAGTTTCCACGATGCGGGAATGGACGCATTTACGAGATGCATCTGGCAGAGTGCCCGCAACGAGACGCAAGGGAGCGGGTTGATGGCCAAGATGAAAGCCGTGGATGCGGCGGTGCTCGTCCTGGAGCGGGAAGGCGTCTCGGTCGCGTTCGGCGTGCCTGGCGCGGCGATCAACCCGTTTTACGCAGCCTTGCGCAAGCATGGCGGCATCCGCCACATCCTGGCCCGCCACGTCGAAGGCGCGTCGCACATGGCGGATGGCTACACCCGTGCCAAGGCCGGCAACATCGGCGTCTGCATCGGCACGTCCGGGCCTGCCGGGACGGACATGATCACCGGGCTTTACACGGCGCAGGCCGATTCTGTCCCGATCCTGTGCATCACCGGCCAGGCGCCGCGCGCCAAGCTCCACAAGGAGGATTTCCAGGCCGTCGACATCGAGACCATCGCCAAGGCCGTCACGAAATGGGCGGTGTGCGTGCGCGAGCCGGCGCTGGCGCCGATGGTGTTCCAGCAGGCGTTCCACGTCATGCGCTCCGGCCGTCCCGGCCCGGTGCACATCGACATGCCGATCGACGTGCAGATGGCCGAGATCGAGTTCGACATCGACACCTACGAGCCGCTCGCCGTCTACAAGCCGGCGGCGTCGCGAAAGCAGGCCGAGCGGGCGCTGAAGATGCTCAATGCCTCCGACCGCCCGCTGATCGTGTCCGGCGGCGGCGTGATCAACGCGAACGCCAGCGACCTGCTGGTGGAGTTTGCCGAGCTGACCGGCGTGCCCGTGATCCCGACGCTGATGGGCTGGGGCACGATCCCGGACGACCACGGCCTGATGGCCGGCATGGTCGGTCTGCAGACCAGCCACCGCTACGGCAACGCCACGTTCCTGGAGGCGGACTTCGTGTTCGGCATCGGCAACCGCTGGGCCAACCGCCACACCGGGTCAGTGGACGTCTACACCAGGGGCCGCACCTTCATCCACGTGGACATCGAACCGACGCAGATCGGCCGCGTGTTCGGGCCGGACTTCGGCATCGTGTCCGACGCCGGGGCGGCGCTCGCGCTGTTCATCGAGGTCGCGCGGGAGATGCAGGCGGCCGGCACGCTGCGCGACCGCGGTGAGTGGGTGGCGTCCTGCCTGCACCGCAAGCAGAACATGCTGCGCAAGAGCCATTTCGACCAGGTGCCCCTGAAGCCGCAGCGCGTGTACGAGGAGATGAACGACATCCTTGACCGCGACACCTGCTATGTCAGCACGATCGGGCTGTCGCAGATCGCCGGCGCGCAATTCCTGCACGTCTATCGCCCGCGCAACTGGATCAACTGCGGCCAGGCCGGCCCGCTCGGCTGGACCTTGCCGGCCGCCCTCGGTGTCCGCGCGGCCGACCCGGACCGCAAGATCGTCGCCCTGTCCGGCGACTACGACTTCCAGTTCATGATCGAGGAGCTGGCCGTCGGCGCGCAGCACAAGCTGCCGTTCATCCATGTCGTGGTCAACAACTCCTACCTCGGGCTGATCCGCCAGTCGCAGCGCGGCTTCCAGATGGATTTCGAGGTCAGCCTCGCGTTCGACAACATCAACACGGCTGCTGACGGCGATGCGGTGAGGGGCTACGGCGTGGACCACGTGGCGGTGGCCGAAGGGCTCGGCTGCAAGGCCATCCGGGTCAAGAGCCCGAACGAGTTCAAGGAAGCGTTCGCCCAGGCCCACGCGCTCATGGCCGAACACCAGGTGCCGGTGGTGCTCGAGTTCATCCTGGAGCGCGTGACCAACATCTCGATGGGCGCCGAGGTGGACAGCGTGAACGAGTTCGAGGACGTGCTCTGCCTCGATCCGTCGCTGTCGATCCGCAAGGGCCAGGACATGAGGGTGGCCCCCCCGGCCAAGGCGCTGGAGACCACTGCGGCGCGCTGACCCGGCGCCCGCCGCCAATCGCCTGACAGACGCCAGGCGCGAACGACGCGCCGGGCGCAATGGGAGGCTTCATTGCCGAAATTCTCGGCCAACCTGACGATGCTGTTCACCGAGCTGCCGTTCCTCGACCGTTTCGCCGCTGCGGCGGCGGCCGGGTTCGAGGCGGTGGAGATGCTGTTCCCCTACGACTTCGACAAGCACGCCCTCGCCAAGGCGCTGCATTCCAACGGCCTGCAGCTCATCCTGCACAACCTGCCGGCTGGCGACTGGGCGGCCGGCGAGCGCGGCATCGCCTGCCATCCGCAGCGCACGGCCGAGTTCCGCGCCGGCGTGGCGCGCGCCATCGACTACGCCGCCACGCTGGGCTGCCCGCGGCTGAACTGCCTTGCCGGCATCCTCCCTGCCGGCGCTGACCCGGCGGCGGCGCGTGCGGCCCTGGCAGGGAACCTGCGCTGCGCCGCGGGCGAACTGGCGGCTGACGGTCTGCAGCTGGTGCTGGAGCCGGTCAACACGCGCGACGTTCCGGGCTTCTTCGTCTCGCAGACCCGGCCGGCGCTGGACATCATCGCCGAGGTCGGCAGCGGGAACCTGAAGCTGCAGTTCGACATCTACCATGCGCAAGTCATGGGGGGTGACCTCGCGCGCACCCTGAAGGCGTACCTCAGCCAGATCGGCCATATCCAGCGCGCCGACAACCCGGGCCGCAACGAGCCGGGCACCGGGGAGATCAACTATCCATTCATGTTCAGCCGCGTCGACGCGCTGGGCTATGACGGCTGGATCGGCTGCGAGTACAAGCCGCGCACGACGACCACAGCCGGGCTAGGCTGGTTCGAGCCCTCGCGCACGCCTGCATCCTGACACCGGAGAGAGCATCATGAGCAGCATCGGTTTCATCGGCCTGGGCATCATGGGCCGTCCCATGGCCGGCCACCTGATCGCGGGCGGCCATACCCTGTTCGTCCACAACCGGTCGCAGATCCCCGGGGAGCTGGTGGCCCAGGGCGCCGTGCCATGCAGCAGCGGGAGCGAGGTGGCGAAGGCGGCCGACATCGTCATCACGATGGTGCCCGACACACCAGACGTGGAGGCTGTGCTGTTCGGGCCGGGGGGCGTTGCGGAGGGGCTGTCGCCGGGCAAGATCGTGGTGGACATGAGCAGCATCGCGCCGGTGGCCACCAAGCAGTTCGCCCGCCGCATCAACCAGCTCGGCTGCGACTACCTCGACGCGCCGGTGTCGGGCGGCGATGTCGGCGCGAAGGTTGCCAGCCTCACCATCATGGTCGGCGGTCCGGAGCAGGCTTTCGCCGCCGTGAGGCCGATCTTCGAGCTGATGGGCAAGAACATCACCCTCGTGGGCGGCAACGGCGACGGCCAGACCACCAAGGTCGCCAACCAGATCATCGTCGCGCTGACCATCGAAGCCGTCGGCGAGGCGCTGCTGTTCGCCTCCAAGGCTGGCGCAGACCCGGCCCGGGTGCGTCAGGCGCTGATGGGCGGCTTCGCCAACTCCCGCATCCTGGAGGTGCATGGCGAGCGCATGGTCAAGCGTAATTTCGCGCCGGGCTTCCGGGTCGAGCTGCACCAGAAGGACCTCAACCTCGCCCTGCAAGGCGCGCGTAGTCTTGGCCTAAGCCTGCCGAACACCGCCGCCTGCCAGGAGCTGTTCAACGCCGCTGCCGCCGCCGGCGGCAAGGGCTGGGACCATTCCGGCATGGTGCGGGTGCTGGAGAAGCTGGCCTGCCACGAGATCGGCCAAACCCCGGCGCTCGCCGCGGCGGCGGAATAGCGAGCAAGATGGAGGAGCGCGCGCTGCTGCTGCGGATGTTCGAGGCGGCCGTCGCGGCTGCCGCGGCTTCCGTGTGCGTGCCGCCCTGCCTCCCGGCTCCGCCGCCCGGCCGCACCGTCGTGGTCGGCGCCGGCAAGGCGGCGGCGGCCATGGCCGCGGCGGTCGAGGCGCATTGGCCCGCCGACCGCCCGCTCAGCGGATTGGTGGTCACGCGCTACGGCCACGGCGTGGGCGGACTGGCCCGCATCGAAGTCGTGGAAGCGAGCCACCCCGTGCCGGACGAGGCCGGGCAGGCGGCTGCCTTGCGGATACTCGAACTTGTGCATGGCCTAAGTGCCGACGACCTCGTGCTGTGCCTCATCTCGGGCGGCGGCTCGTCGCTGCTGGCGCTGCCGTCGCACGGGGTCAGCCTGGCGGACAAGCAGGCAGTGAACCGCGCGCTGCTGCGGAGCGGCGCAGGCATCCAGGACATGAACTGCGTCCGCAAGCACCTGTCCGCCATCAAGGGCGGCCGCCTCGCCGCCGCGGCCGCCCCGGCCCGGGTGGTCTCGATCGTCATCTCGGACGTCCCGGGCGATGACCCTTCGGTGATCGCCTCCGGCCCCACCGTGCCCGACGCCACCACGCTCGCCGACGCCCGCGCGGTACTGGCGCGTTACGGGATCGTGCCGCCGCCTGCGGTCGAGGCCTGGCTGCATGACCCGGCGGCCGAGACTCCGAAGCCCGGCGACGCCGCCTTCGCCCGGGCACGGACCATCATGGCTGCCACGCCGCAAGCCTCGTTGCAGGCCGCCGCCGAGATCGCCCGGGCCGCCGGCGTGGCGCCGGTGATCCTGGGTGACGCGATCGAGGGCGAAGCCTCCGAGGTGGCCCGCGTGATGGCCGGGATCGCCCGCCAGTGCGCGCGGCACGGCCAGCCCGCGCCGACGCCCTGCGTGCTGATATCCGGCGGGGAAACCACCGTGACGGTGCGCGGCGGGGGCCGCGGTGGCCGCAACGCGGAGTTCTTGCTGGGGTTGGCCGTGGCCCTGGACGGCCACCCCGGCATCCATGCGCTGGCCGGCGACACCGACGGCATCGATGGCACGGAGGACAACGCGGGCGCGCTGCTCGCGCCGGACACGCTGGCCAGGGCCGCCGCACTCGGCGTGAACGGCCGCGCGCGGCTGGCGGACAATGACGGCTACGGTTTCTTCGCGAGCCTGGGTGACCTTGTCGTCACCGGCCCGACCCGCACCAACGTCAACGACTTCCGCGCCATCCTGGTCACCTGCGGGGCGCGGGCCGTTGCCGGGTCAGCGACGTGATGCCTGCCACCGCCGGGGCGGCGACAGACGCCTTGAGCCTGCGCATCAACGCCCGCGGCCAGCGCGGGGCAGGAGAACACTGAGGTTGACCCGGTTTGGTGGAGTTTTTCTAGTTTTTGCTGGGTGTCTCCTGAATGCGTCGTGCCTGGGCTCCTTACTCGCCTGAAGTCTGTATTCGCCTGAAGTTTGTCGGCAGATGGTTGAGCTGGTCCATGCCGGCCGGATCCCGCGGACTTGGCCCGGGAGTTCGAGGCGTCTGTGCAGTCCACTCGCGCCTGGGTGGCCTTGGCCATGCGCCAGGATGGCGGCTGGGAGGGGAAGGCGAGGCTTGCCGGCCACGGGCGTGACGAGATGGGCCGCCTGCGCCGTCCGGGTCTTCGAGTTCATGGGTGCGAACCAGGCGACCTTGCCGGTTGCCGCAATGGCCCGCGCGCTCGGCGTGTCGGAGGCCGGCTGTCACGCCTGGCGCAAGCCGCCGCCGGGCTGGGACCGCCACCATGCGTCGGGACCGCGAAGCGCGGCCGGCGCCGGACCTGGCGGATGGCAAGTTTGCAAGCGACAAGCCGAACCAGCCGTGGGCAGCCGGCATTGCCGTCGTGCCGGCGGCGAGCGGGTCTCTCCATTTGGCGGTCGTGCTGGATGCCTGGAGCGGCAAGATCGTCGGCTGGTCGATGGCCAACCATTTGCGCGCAGAGTCGGTGGTCGATGCGCTGGAGATGGCGACCGGCCAACGCCGGCCGGACGACGTCATCCATCACAGCCACCAGGGCAGCCAACGCACGTCCCTGGCGTTCGGCGATCGCTGCCGCGAGGCGGGCGGGCAGGCGGGCGTCAATGCGCTCGGTCGGCGGCGCCTGCGACGACGCCATGTGCGAGAGCTTTCTGGCGGCCCTCGAAGGCGAGCGGCTGAAGCGGCGTCGCTTTGCCTGCCAGGCCGAAGCCAAGATGGCCTGCCTCAGCTTCATCGAGGGCTGGTGCAACCCCGTCCGGCTGCACTCGGCGCCGGGATAGCGCTCACCCGTGGCCTGCGAGGCAGCAACAAGGGGGCGCCATCGCAGAACCGTCCTAAACCAAACCCCAAACACCACACAAAAACAGGGCAGCTTCATTCCGGAGAGGGTGCCAAGATGGAGCGTCGCCACTTGGTTCCGTTCAATACGGCAGCCCTTCCGCCCCTGAAGAACCCGGACCCGCCGCTGCTCAACCTGATGCCAGCGACCCTGCTGAGAGAGCTGACCACTGACTAGATGCATGCATAGCTCTGCAAGGCTGCGCTGCATGCTTTTGCGGCGGAAAACCAGGCGCGCATAGAAGCCATGGCAGCCGCCGAGACGGCAAGCCGCCTGGTGTTCGGTCGGTGAGCAGGAATCCCGGCATCCGTGAGGGAAAACTGGCTTTTCCCCGTACCTGACCAGCAAAATGGCAGCCGGAAAGATGCGAAGGGGACGGCTTTCCCGCTGCGGGCATAGGGCAGAGCCCTGCGAAGCTGGCGATTGGAATGCTTGGCGCCCCGCCAGCCATCGACTTTCGCCGGGTCAATGACCATCTAAAAGCCTTGATTTTGGTGCGTCCGCCGCGGTGGACGCTGGAGACATCATGAGCGCATCCTTCGACGTCATCATCATCGGCGCTGGGCCGGGCGGCTACGTGTGCGCCCTGCGCGCCGCCCAGCTCGGGCTGCGCACCGCCTGCGTCGAGAAGCGGGCGACGCTCGGCGGGACGTGCCTGAACATCGGCTGCATCCCGTCCAAGGCGCTGCTGCAATCCTCGGAGAACTTCGAGGAGGCAGGCCACAGCTTCAAGGACCACGGGGTCATCATCGACAGCGTGCGGCTCGACTTGGCGCGGATGCAGGCGCGCAAGGACGAGGTCGTCGCCGCCAACGTCAAGGGCGTCGAGTTCCTGTTCAAGAAGAACAAGGTCACCTGGCTCAAGGGCGAGGGCAGCATCGCCGGCCCGGGCCGGGTCACGGTCGATGGGACCGACTACGAGACCAAGGCGATCGTCATCGCGACCGGCAGCGAGAGCATCCCGCTGCCCGGCGTCGAGGTGGACGAGAAGACCATCGTCTCCTCCACCGGCGCGCTCGAGCTGGACAAGGTTCCCGGCCATCTCGTGGTGGTCGGCGGCGGCTACATCGGGCTGGAGCTGGGCAGCGTATGGCGACGGCTCGGCGCGGAGGTCACCGTCGTCGAATACCTCGACCGGCTGGTGCCCGGCATGGACGGCGAGATCGGCAAGACGTTCGAGCGGGTGCTGGGCAAGCAGGGCATCAAGTTCCGCCTCAAGACCAAGGTCACGGGAGCTGAGAAGACCGCGACCGGCCAGCGCCTGACGCTGGAGCCGGCCGATGGCGGCGAGACGCAGACGCTGGACGCGGACATCGTGCTGGTGGCGATCGGGCGGCGGCCGTTCTACCAGGGGCTCGGCCTGGAAGCGGCCGGCGTCGCGCTGGACGAGCGCAAGCGGGTCAAGATCGACGCCCGTTTCGCCACCAACGTACCGGGCATCTGCGCGATCGGCGACATCGTCACTGGGCCGATGTTGGCGCACAAGGCGGAGGAGGAGGGCGTCGCCATGGCCGAAATCCTGGCCGGGCAGGCGGGCCACGTGAACTACGCGGTCATCCCGGGCGTGGTCTACACCTGGCCGGAGGTGGCTTCCATCGGCGCGACGGAGGAGATGCTGAAGGCTGAGGGCCGGGCCTACAATGCCGGGCGGTTCCCGTTCACCGCCAACGGGCGTGCCCGGGCGATGGGTGCCACGGACGGCTTCGTCAAGATTCTGGCGGACAAGGCGACCGACGAGATCCTGGGCGCGCACATCATCGGCCCCGACGCCGGCACGCTGATCGCCGAGATTGCCACCGCGATGGAGTTCGGCGCCAGCAGCGAGGACGTGGCACGCACCTGCCACGCCCATCCAAGCCTGAACGAAGCCGTCAAGGAGGCGGCATTGGCCGTCGCGGGCCGCGCGCTGCACATCTGAAGGAGGCAAAACGAGGCTCTGCCTTCTGCAACCGGCGCAACCTGCGGCCTGACTCACCAGCTGGACAGTGCGGCGCGCTTCCAGGTGTTGGCCGCCACGCAGTCATACTGGTAGTTCGCGTCGAACGTCGTCTGGCCGGCCGCGCAGGGGGCGGTGCTGCTGGCAGGCGTGGCCATGTCGATGCGGAAGACGCCCTGCGGATGCACCGCGCCGCCGCTGGCGCCCGCCAGGTTCAGGTCGGTGGCGGTGCCGTTCAGCACCTGCATGCTGTATGGCTGGCCCGCCGTGCCGGGACTGAGCTGCAGGTATCCGCTGGCGTTGCCCGGCGCCACCTGCTTGGTCACCAGCGCGCCGTTGGAGATGCCGATCAGGCCGCTGCCGCCCTTGTCCTGCATGAGCAGGCCGATGGCGCTGTCGGAGCCCACCGAGTTCAGGGCGATGTAGCCGCCGGCGGGAGCGCCCGTGATCTCCAGGAAGTCGGCCGCGTTGGGCGGGTTGCTCAACTCCAGCACCGGGCTGCCGCGGTCGGCCATCTGGATGGTGCTGCTGCCCGCGTCGTAGGTCAGCCAGTCGGTGCCCAGATGGGTCTTGCCCGGGTTGCCCTCGCCGTCGCCCCAGTGGCCGTTGAGGTAGACCTTCTGCCCCGCCTGCATCGCCACCGCCGCGTCGATCGTGGTGGCGATCTCGGTGAAGTCCAGGCCGATGCGCCACTTGCCCATCACCTCGTAGGCGGCGTCGCATGGAACGGAGCCGTTGCAGGTGATGAAGTCGTTGACCCAGTGGTTGTTCTCGTCCTGGCTGAACGAGAACGCCGCATTGCTGGCGGTCGCAGTGGCGGCGTTGCTGAGCGTCAGCGTCGTGCCGCCAATGGCCGTTACGGTGGTGCCCGCCGGGATGCCTGGCCCGGCGATCGTCTGCCCGGCGGCCAGCCCCGTCGTGCTGGAAGCGGCCAAGCTCGTGGACCCGGCGGTGGTGCTGCCGGTGAACAGCACGTTGAATTGCATGTTGGACGCCGTGGCGGTCGCTGCCGCCGTGAGGATGACGACGTTGTACTGGCTGTTCAGCGACGTGATCGCCGCGCCCGCCGGGATGCCCGCGCCGGCCACGACCTGCCCGACGGCCAGCTTGGCCAGCGTGCCGTTCGGCACTCTGATGAAGGTGGAACCCGCCGTGGTGGAGCCCTGGAAGGTGCCGAGGGCAGCGAAGCTCATGCTGCGCGAGTAGCCCATGGTGCGGCCGACCGCCGCCACGTCGTTGCCGCCGTCGCCGAGATGCCACTCGCTGTGCTGCAAGTATTGGTTGGGGGCCAGCGCCGTGATGTCGCCGGCCTCCCAGGAGCAGCCGGGATTGGCCAGCCAGTCGGTGGTGGCCGCCCCGCCGGCGCCGGTGGGCACGCCCGTGCACAGCAGCTCGCCCTCGTTCAGGATCATGTCGCCCTGGCCGTTCTGCTGCGCCACGATACGGCTGTAGACGGCGCCGGTGCGGCCGTCATTGGCGCTCGTCGATTGGTTCCAGCCGCTGCTGTTGGTGAAGAACGCCTGGTGCGGGATGGCGCCGGGCATGTACTGGTAGCCGTGCGCCGGCTGGCCCAGCGTGTGGCCGCCGTTGGTGTCGGCGACGAAGAACTCCTCGGCGTCGAACACGTGGCCGTAATCCCACTTGCCCCAGCACTGGAAGCTGGCGGTGCAGCTGTCGTTCTGGCTGGCGGCGGCGTTCCAGCTGCCCGGGTTCGGGTTGACGGTTACGCCCGATGCCTTCGGCCCGCGGGGCGTGCCGGACGAGTCCACGACCTTGCCGGGTCCGGTGAAGGTGCCGAAGGGCGTCAGGGGCTGGGCGGCGGCGGGCGCATTGCAGGCCCGGCCGTCCGGGATGGCGACGTGCCGGCCGCTGGCGGCGGCGGCGGCCACGGCGGCGCTGTCGTCGGTCACGCCGTCGCACGCGGCGCCGAAGTCGAGCACGGAAAGCTGGTCGGACAGCTTGCCCGTCAGCGGGCGCGCCACGGTGGCGCCGTTGGGCTGCACGCTTAGGCTGCCGAGCGGCACAGGCCCCAATTGCGCCCATGCTGGGGAAAGTGCTGGCGAGGCAACCAGCAGGAAGGCGGCTGCGGCGGGCAGCCTGCGAAAGGTCATGGTTTGTTCTCCTGAGACCATGCACCTTACGACATGACCGGGGGCGTACCCAATGGGCACGTTTGCTCCTGTGCCGCTATCCCGCGGGAATACGGCATCGGCTGTTCCCCCGGCCGCGGCGAACAGGCCTTCATGCGTCGATCTCGATCGAGCGCGCGATACCAACCTGGGCTTCGAGGGCGGCGACGCGGCCGGTCAGGGCGTTGTGGACCCTGTCGTAGGCGCCGCTGCCGAGGGTGAGCCGCAGGGGCGCCGGGCTGCGGTCCACGGAGTCGATCATGGCCTGCACCGTCTTCGCCGGGTCGCCGGTGATCGGGAACGCTCCGGCCATCACGGCGCGGCGCATGTCGCCCACTGGAGTATCCTCATAGGCCGACATCGGAGGCGGGCTGGCCAGGCCAGCGCCGAAGTTCGTCCGGGTGGGGCCTGGCTCAACGATCGTGAACTCGATGCCGAACGGCGCCACCTCCTGGGCGACCGCCTCGACGAAGCCTTCGATCCCCCATTTGGCAGCGTGGTACAGGCTGAAGTTCGGGTAGGCGATCTGCCCGCCCTCCGACGACAGCTGCAGCACCCGGCCGCCGCCTTGCGCCCGCAGGTGCGGCAGGGCGGCGCGGATCACCTGGATCGAGCCGATGAGGTTGGTGTCGATCTGATGCCGGATCTGCTCGTCGCTCACCTCTTCGGCCGCGCCGAACAGGCCATAGGCCGCGTTGTTCACCACGACATCGATCCGGCCCAGGTCATTGAAGGCGCGATCGAGCACCTCCCGCACCGCCCGCGTGTCCGTCACGTCCAGCGAAGCCACCCAGAGGCGGCTGCCATGGCGCGCCTGCAAGCCGTCGAGCACGCCTGCCTTGCGCACCGTCGCGGCCACGCGGTCGCCGCGCGCCAGCAGGTTCTCCGTCATCGCCCGTCCCAAGCCGGCGGATGCGCCGGTGATGAACCATGTCTTCGCCATAGCGGAACCTCGCGCTGGGTGTCGCAGGATTGCGCCGCGCCATCTACACGAAGCTAATCATCCCCATTCATGTTATTATCCGCACGATCTTGCATAAGCTGATGAGAATTACCCATGACTGGCAAGCCGGCCCTCAGCGACCTGACCGCCTTCGCCGTCATCGCCGCGCACCGCAGCTTTCGCAAGGCCGCCGACGAGCTGGGCCTGTCGCCCTCCACGCTCAGCCACATGATGCGCGCGCTGGAGGCCAACCTCGGCGCGCGGCTGCTGCACCGGACCACCCGCAGCGTGTCGGCGACCGAGGCCGGAGCGTGCCTGGCCGCGCGCCTGCAACCCGTGCTGCGGGATCTCGACCTGGCGCTGCAGGAGGTCGAGGCCTTCCGCGCGCAGCCGAGCGGGACCTTGCGGATCAACGCCAGCGAGATCGCCGCGCGGCGGTTGCTGGGCTCGGTCGTGCCGGCCTTCCTGGCGCGCCACCCGCAGATGTCGCTCGACCTGGTGACGGAAGGCAGGCTGGTCGATGTCGTGGCCGAGGGATTCGATGCGGGGATCAGGCTGGGCGAGGCGGTGCCGTCCGACATGGTCGCCGTGCGCTTCGGCGGCGAAACCCGCTTCGTGGCGGTGGCCTCCCCCGCCTACCTCGCCGCGCACGGCACGCCGCGGACGCCCGACGACCTGCGGCGGCACGCCTGCATCCGCTTCCGCCTGCCCAGCGGCAAGCGCTTCCAGTGGGAGTTCAGCAAGCATGGCCAGGAAGTGGCAATCGACGTGCCCGGCGCGCTGACGCTGGACCACCTCGGGCTGATGACCGAGGCCGCCGTGGCGGGGCAAGGCATCGCCTACGTGTCCGACCACTCAGCTCAGCCCTATGTCGAGACAGGAGCGCTCGCTACCGTGCTGGACGATTGGCGCCCTCCGATCCCCGGGCTGTTCCTCTACTACCCCGGCCACCGCCATGTGCCGGCTGGGCTGCGAGCATTCATCGATATCATCAAGGACGCGTGCTGAAAGCTCAGCGAGAAGTAGAATGGGGTTTTGCCCCGAACCCCGTCAGGAAACGATCGTTCTTGCAAATCGGGCCGTTTGACACGCATCAGCCGCATCGGATCAGCCTATCTACGCGCTGATCCTCAGCGTGAATCACAGATCACAGCCGCAGCCGCTTCCTCCCCCGCCAGGAACGCGCCGCCGACCGTGCCTGCCAGCCCGTCCGTGCGCGTCGCCTCGCCTGCGAACACCAGCCGCCCACCGGCCAGCGGCGTGGCCAGCACCGCGCGCGCGCCGGCGCAGCCTGCCTCCGCGTAGGCGTAAGCGCCGAGCGAGTGCAGGTCGTTCTCCCACCGCGTCACCACCGCTCCCGGGCGGAACGCGGCGTCGGCCCTCGCGCCGAACAGCGCGCGCAGCTGCCCGCGCACGAAGGCCTCGATCCCGCCGGCGGCCTTCAGCTCGCGTCCCTGGTTGCCGCCGACGAAGCAGACCACGTGGTCGCGGCCGTGCGGCCAGGCGAGCATGGTCATCGTGAGGTCGTCCATTGCCGGCACGAACTGGTCCATGCTGCACGAATCCGGCAGGTCGAGCCGGTCGGCCCCGGCGGCGCGCAGGGCCACCTTGTTCAGCAGGCCCATCGGCAGCCCATAAATCGCCTGCTCCACCGTATCCGGCAGCTCGGGGATGAAGCGGATTTGCCCAATGGCCGCCGTGGACACCGTGACGATAGCCGCAGCGGCATGGATGACGCCGCCAACGGTCTCGACGCTCACGCCGTGCCCGTCCCAGCGCACCCAATCGGCTGCGACGCCCAGCCGCACCGGGCCGGCGGGCGGGCCGAGCCGGCGCACGATCCACGCGCCGAGCCCGCCCTCGACCTCCCAGTTCGGCGCTTCCAGCCGGTTGGCGCGCCAGTCGCGTAGGCTGAGCGCCGAGGCGTTCGCGGCGGCGATGACCGGAGCCTCCCAGTTCGCCACGGTGGGCAGCCAGGGCAGGTCGATCGGGCGCAGCGCGTCGGCGAGCGTGACGTCGGGGCCGGGCAGCGCCGCCGCCGTGCGGGCGTAAAAGGCGCGTTCGGCCGCCGCGTACCCGGCCAGATCGGCCGCCGTGGCGAAACGGCCGGGCAGGCGGGTGCGCTCCGTCCGCACCGCATCGCTGTCGATGGTGCGGTCGTCCAGCCGGGTCGCCATGGCCGCGAGCGGGTTGCGGCGGGCGGCGTGCAGCCAGGACGCGCCGTGGTCGAACGGCGCTTCGAGCAGCGCGGGCACGGTGGTGCGGGCGCGCCCGCCGATCCGCCCCGAGGCCTCGATCAGCGTCACCGTCACGCCGCGACGCCGCAGCGCCGCCGACGCCGCCAGCCCGGCCACGCCCGCGCCGATCACCACCACGCCATCATTGCCACTCATCCGCCGCACTCGCCTTGCATAGGCCACCCTGCCCAGCGCAGGAGGTGGCATGTTCTTTCCCGGTTTCACCCTGGCCACCGCCACCGTGCCCGGCGGCGTCGTGCGATACCGCACCGGCGGCGCAGGACCCGCCCTGCTGCTGCTGCACGGCAACCCGCAGACGCATTGCATGTGGCACCACGTCGCCCCCGCGCTGGCCCGGCGCTTCACCGTGGTCTGCCCGGATTTGCGCGGCTACGGCGGCAGCCAGAAGCCGCCCGCGACCCCGGACCACGCGCCCTACGCCAAGACCGCCATGGCGCGGGATTTGGCGGACCTGATGGGCCAGCTCGGCCACGCGGCCTACGCCGTCGGTGCGCATGACCGCGGCGCGCGGGTGGCGCACCGGCTGGCGCTGGACCACCCGGACCGGGTCACCAAGCTGGCCGTGCTGGACATCGTGCCGACCATCGAGCATTTCGAGCGGGCGGACATGTCCTTCGCGCTCGGCTACTACCATTGGTTCTGGTTCGCCCAGCCGCACCCGTTTCCCGAGGACCTGATCGACAAGTCGCCCGGCACCTGGTTCGCCGCCCACACCGGACACGGCGCCGGCATCCCGCCGTTCTTCGCGCCCGAGGCGCTGGCCGACTACCTGGCCGCTGCGAACGACCCGGCGGCGATCATCGGCATGTGCGAGGACTACCGCGCCGCCTGCACCATCGACCTGGTGCACGACCGCATGAGCCGCGCCGAGGGCCGCCAGGTGCAATGCCCGATGCTCGCGCTATGGGGCAAGAACGGCAAGGTCGGCGGCTGGTACGACCCGGTAGCCATCTGGCGCGAGTACTGCGCGGCGGAAGTGGTTGGCGCCGGCGTGCAGAGCGGGCACTACCTGGCGGAGGAAGCGCCCGGCGAAGTCATCGGACATTTCGAGTCGTTCTTCTGACCTTTAGGAGCCAACTCATGCGCTTGCGCCTGATCGCCATGTCGGCCTGCCTAGCGCTGCCCGCCGCGGCAGCCGAACCGGCCCACGGCCATCACGTCGCGTTCCAAATGGACGAGGCCGCTCCGGAGAAGATGAATGGGGTGCTGAACAACATCGACAACATGTACGCCTACTACGCCACCCGGGGCGAGCCGGTGGAGATCGAGCTGGTGGCCTTTGGGCCTGGGCTCACGATGCTGCGCAAGGACACGTCGCCGGTGAGGGAGCGGCTGGCCGCCGAGCACGCCGCGCACCCGGCGCTGGTGCTGTCCGGCTGCAACAACACCCTGCAAGCGATGAGCAAGGCCGAGAGCAGGGAAGTCGTGCTGATGCCGGAAGCGCGCATCGTGCCGGCCGGCGTGGTGCGGCTCAGCGAGCTGCAGGAGCAAGGCTGGACCTATTTGCGCCCGTAGCGCCCAGAACTTGCAGCGTTCAGAATTGGCCGTGCAGCCGGACCCCGAACACGGACACCGGGCCGCGGTCCGGGTTGTAGGCCGGGTTGCTGATGAACTGGTAGTCCGCCGAAACCCGTGCGAAACGGGTCGTGGCCAGGCTGTAGTAGGTTTCCACGATCGTCTCCGGCCGCCGGTTCGGCAGCCTGCCATCGCCGATCAGCACGCCGAGGCCGCCGGCGTTGAAGTAGTTCTGCGCCGTGCGGGTGATGTCGTTGATTGCCATCGCGAGCCCCGTGGTGTCACCTGGCCGTCCCCAGCGGTCTCCCGCGGCCGAGACGCCGAACGACAGGCTCCGGCTGATGTCGGTGAACTCGTCGGCTTCGATGCCGCCTTCCGAGAGGCTGGCACGGGCGAACACGCCGATGCCGTCCGCCACCTGCTGCTCCAGGTTCAGCCCGCCGCCAGCCTTGCTGCGGTAGCGGCGGACGGCCGCGATGTCGGCCGGCTGCCCGCTGGCGAGCGCGATGGCCGTGGCATCCGCGTATTTGCCGAGCCGCCCGCGCGAGTCGAAGCCCAGCAGCTTGAGCTTGCCGGGCTGACCGAGCAGCGTGTGGCGCTCCTCCAGTTCGGCCAGGAACTGCACTTGGCTGAAGCTGGTATCGAGCGCCTTGCCGTTCGGCACCCTGGACAGCACGAACGCGCCGCCGCGCGCGGTCCAGCGGCCTTGGTACCATTCGGACGCAGCGCCATAGGAGTAGCCCCAGGCGTCCGCCGCATAGTCGAACGCGCCCATGTCGGCCACCGACCAGTTGAGGAAGTCGTTGCGTGGGTCATGGGCGTACTTGTTGGTGTCGAACACGTCGGTGACCGCAAACTTGCCCACCGTGAGCACCACGCGGTCGAGCGCCTGCGAGCCGCCCAGCTGGTTCAGGTCCGGCTCCACGCGCTCCCTGTTGCCGCCGAGGCCGATCGTCTGGCGTAGGAACACGCGCGGCAGCCGCACGTAGGGGTCAGCCTGGCCGCTCTTGTAGGCCTCGCCACTGGGAAACCCGGCCACGCCCAGCGTGTTGCTGAGGCCGAATCCCTGGTCCACCTCGAAATTGACCCAGACTTCCCCGCCATGCCATGGCCGCACGCCGCCATAGAGCGTGAGATCGAACGTCTCGTCGCCGCGGCGGCCCGGGTCAAGGCTGTTGGCGCCGCGGTAGGGCGAGGCGAACGCCGGGTGGAACTGGGTGACGAAGGTCGATTGACCGTGAATCGCCCACTGCTCCGGAGCCGCCGAGGCCTCGCCCACCACGTCCGGCTCGGCGGCGGAAGGCGAATTGCCCTCCGTGGGGGTCGGCGCACCCCGCTGGGCGTGCGCCTGGCAGAGCATGGCAAGCAGAACCAAGGCGACGCCGCCCGCCTGCCAAATTGCTCGCATCATGCCTTGTTCACTGCTGCCGCGGCCCTAACACCGAGGCTCCGTGCTGTAAAGTAAGGCTGTGGCTACACTTCTACATGGCGCTCAATCGGCAGCCTCGTGGGTAAGGGTCGGCAGCACTTCGGCGGAGTGGCGGTGGGTTTCGGCCTGCTGCTCCAGGTTCTTCGGAAACCGGGTGCGCTTGGCTTGGACCAGGATTTGCTTGGCCTTGGACTCGTGCCAGGCCTGCGCGGCCAGCAGGGCGGCGGTCCAGCCACGCTCGAACTCGGTCACGCCGCCAAACTGCCGCGATAATCCAGCCCGATGTCCAGCACCCCCGCGCTATGGGTCAGCCAGCCGATGGAGATCAGGTCCACCCCGGTCGCTGCGATCTCCGGCGCGGTCTGCGGCGTGATGCGGCCGGACGCCTCCGTGATGGCGCGCCCAGCCACCATCGCCACCGCACGCCGCAGCGTCGGCACGTCCATGTTGTCGAGCAGCACGGCGTCCACGCCGACGGATAGCGCCTCCTCCAGCTGGGCCAGCGTGTCCACTTCCAGCTCGATCTTGACCAGGTGGCCGACATGCGCCCGCGCCCGTGCCAACGCCGTGCGGACGTCGCCTGCGATGGCCACGTGGTTGTCCTTGATCAGCACGGCGTCATCCAGGCCGAAGCGGTGGTTGCTGCCGCCGCCGGCGCGCACGGCATGCTTATCCACCGCGCGCAGGCCCGGCGTGGTCTTGCGGGTGCAGGTGACGCGGGCGCCCGTGCCGGCCAGGGCGTTTACGACCGAGGCGGTGGCGGAGGCGATGCCGCTCAGGTGGCACAGAAAGTTCAGCGCCACCCGCTCCGCCGTCAGGATGCCCGCGGCAGGCCCTTGCACGGTGGCGATGGTGTCGCCCGCCGCCAGCCGCGCGCCATCCGGACGCTGCACCTCCATCGTGATGTCCGGCGCAATGAGGTGGAAGGCAAGCGCCGCCAGGTCCAGGCCCGCGACGATGCCGGGCTGCCGCGCGACGAGGGCCGTCGCCGCCTGCAAACCCGGCGGCACGATGGCGTCCGTGGTCAGGTCCCCGGCGCGCCCGAGGTCCTCCAGCAGCGCCGCGCGGACCATCGGCTCCAGCATGACGGTGGGCATGGGGCGAAGCGGCACGGCTCAGGCGCTCCTGGCGAAGTCGGACTGCGATAGCTCCCAGGCCTGGGCCAGTGCGTCGTCCAGCGTCATCGCCGGCATCTCCAGGGGGCTGGCAGCGTCGCCGTCCGTGCGCCAGTGGCTGCCGACGCGGCCGGGGCGGCGCAGGGCTGCCACCGCCACCAGCAAGCCTACCAGCGCCGGGTCGGACGTGGCGGCCATCGGCAGCAGGGAGCGCACGGCGGACGCGAGGCCGCCCTCGTCCCGCAGCACGCCGAGGTGGCGCGACACGATCGGGCGCACCGCCGTCGCGTCGGGCGCTGGCGGCAAGACCCCTGGCAGGGTTGCCTGCGCTTGAGCCAGGCTGCCGCCGATGTCTTCGGCCACGAAGCGGGCGCACGCCGCGGCTTCCAGCAGCGAGTTGCTGGCCAGCCGGTTCGCCCCGTGCAGCCCGGTGCAGGACGCCTCGCCGCAAGCCCACAGGCCGGGCAGGGTGCTGCGCCCGCGCCCATCCACCGCGATGCCGCCCATGTGGTAGTGCGCGGCCGGGCGGACCGGGATGGGCTGCAGCGCCGGGTCGATGCCGGCGGCGCGGCAGGTGCGGTCGATGGCCGGGAAATGGTCGACGAAACCTGCGATGCGGGTCGCGTCCAGCCTGACGGAGCCGCCGCCCGCCAGCACGCGCCAGACCTCGCGTGAGACCACGTCCCGCGGTTCGAGGTCGCCGCGGGCGAACCCGGCCATGACGGGCGCGCCGTCGCCGTCGATCAGAGTGGCGCCCTCGCCGCGCACCGCCTCGCTCACCAGCGGCATCGGGTCGCGGCCGATGTCGAGCGCGGTGGGATGGAACTGCACGAACTCCATGCCCCGCAGCGCCGCGCCGGCGTGCGCCGCCATGGCGAGGCCGGCGCCCCACGCGCCCACCGGGTTGGTGGTGTGACGGAACAGGCCGCCGATGCCCCCGGTGGCGATCACCACGCGGGATGCGGGCAGCCGCACCGTCTCGACGCCGCGCTCCGTCCTGCGTTGCGCCAGCACGCCGCACACGCGGCCACCGGCGACGATCAGGCGGCGGGCGGCCACGCCCTCCAGCACGGTGATGGACGGCGTGCCGGCCACGGCGGCGACCAGGGCGCGCACGATCTCGCGGCCGGTGCCGTCGCCCATCGCGTGGACGATGCGGCGGCGGCTGTGCGCGGCTTCAAGGCCGAGTTGCAACGCCCCGCCAGCGTCACGGTCGAACCGGACCCCGTAGCGGGTGAGCACGTCGATCACGTCCGGGCCGGCGTCAACGATGCGGCGGGCGGCGGCTGCGTCGCACAGGCCCGCGCCGGCGGCCAGCGTGTCCGCGAGCTGCAGGGCCGCATCGTCGCCGTCGCCCACGGCAGCGGCGATGCCGCCCTGCGCCCAGGCGCTGGAGGACAGCGCGCCGAGCGTTCCGGCTGTCAGCAGCGTGACCGGCTGCGGCGCGAGGTGCAGCGCCGTCAGCAGGCCAGCGAGGCCGGCGCCCACGACCAGCACCGGGTCATGGCTCAGAATCTGGTTCACAGTGCAAGCATCCTTTCGACGGACAGCCGCGCCCGCCCAGCGATGGCCGGGTCGATGGTGACCTCCTCCGTCATGGTTTCCAGCGCGTGGCGGATGTTGGCCAGGGTGATGCGCTTCATGTGCGGGCACAGGTTGCAGGGCCGGATGAAGTCCACCTCCGGGTGGCGCACCGCCAGGTTGTCGCTCATGGAGCACTCCGTCACGAGCACGATCTGCTTGGGGGCGTGGCGCTGGACGTATTCCTCCATCATGGCGGTCGAACCGGACAGGTCGGCCTCCGCCACCACGTCTGGCGGGCATTCTGGATGGGTGAAGACGGTGACGCCCGGGTGCGCCTCGCGCAGGCCGCGGATTTCGCCCGGCGTGAATCGCTGGTGCACCTCGCAATGCCCGGCCCAGCTGATGATCTCCACCCCCGTCTCGCGGGCGATGTTCTGCGCCAGGTACTCGTCGGGGATCATGATGACGCGCGGCACGCCGAGGCTCTCCACCACCCGGCGCGCGTTGCCGGAAGTGCAGCAGATGTCGCTTTCCGCCTTCACCGCGGCCGAGGTGTTGACGTAGGTGACCACGGGCACGCCGGGATGCCGCAGCCGCAGCGCCCGCACATCCGCCGCTGTGATCGACTCGGCCAGGGAGCAGCCGGCCCTGGCGTCCGGGATCAGCACGGTACGGCCGGGGTTCAGCAGCTTGGCGGTTTCGGCCATGAAATGGACGCCGGCCAGCACGATCACGTCCGCGTCCACGTCGATGGCGCGGCGGGCCAGCGCCAGGCTGTCGCCGACGATGTCGGCGACGCAGTGGAAGATTTCGGGCGTCTGGTAGTTATGCGCCAGGATCACCGCCCGGCGCTCCTGCTTGAGGCGCAGGATGGCGTCCACGTCGGATGCGAAGAACGGCCACTCGATCGGCGGCACGACGCGCCGGACGCGCTCATAGAGCGGGGCAGTGCGTTCGAGGACAGAAGCTTCGATCATAGCCCACCAATAAACTCAGTTAGAGTATATAGTCCATGCCAGACGTTGCATCCAACCGCCATAGGCATCCTGTTATACTAAGGCTGAGTATTAGAGAGTCAAGCCTTCATGGCACCAGCCTTCACGGCCCGCGGGCGAGCGGCAACTTGCTTCCAGCGGCGGCCCGCTCCAGCAGCACCTCGCGCCGGAAACGGAACAGCTTGGCCGGGCGTCCGCCGGTGTCTGTCGTCGTCTCGCCAGTCTCTTCCACCAGCGCCTGTTGCTCGATCAGGCGGCGGAAGTTGGGTTTATGCAGCAACTGCCCGGCCAACGCCTCGACGGTGCGCTGCAGTTGCAAAAGGGTGAAGGTGTCCGGCATCAGCTCGAACACCACGGGACGATACTTGATCTTGACCCGCAGTCGCGCGATGCCGGTCGCCAGGATGCGCCGATGGTCGTGCACCATGCGCTGCCCGGGCAGGGGGGCAGCGCTCCCGGCGCGGCGCGCATCCCCGGCCTCCGCCACCAACCCGGCCTCATGCAGCAGTTCGTAACGCTGCAGCACAAGCTCCTCGTTCCAAGGGTGCGGCCCGGCGCCGAAGTTGATCGCAATGCGCCGCTCGCGCTGCAGCCGCTGTTCGCCGGCCTCCTGCTGCGCCCACTCCGCCAGGCGCGGCAGGATTTCGTCCAGGCTGAGGCCGTTCCTGCGGTCCTCCCAAGGAAAGTAGCTGTACCAGCCCCGCCAGTTCGCGGCGCCCGAGGCCGTCATTTCCCGCGTGAGGCCCAGGTAGCTGACCGAGATGACCTGCTGCTCCGGTCCAAATGGTGTCCGATCCCGGTCGGCAAAGGTGTAGAGCTGCTCGACATACCCCAGCGGATGGTGCGTCTGCTCCTCCACCCAGGCGCGCACGCCGGATTGCAGGGAGCGGTGGCTGGAGGTGAACGGGCCAGCCGGCAACGCGCCACCCGATAGGGTGAGCACCCGCGGCTGATTGTCCGTCACGGCCACGATGACGGCGATCAGGTCTGCCGCGATCCCTGTGCCCATCCTTGCAGGCATGTGCCTCCGCTGCTGTTGCCACTGGTTAGGCGGCCCAAAATTGGCCACTGGACATGTGCTGTTTATGTGACAGTTCCAGCCGATCGCAAATCCGCGACTTTCCTCACTTGGCGGCACAAGGTTTGCCCGCCAGTGTTCAATCCAAGGATCCGGGCAGATAACCGGTGGAGAAGGGACGTGATCATGCACTATCATGGCACAGCGCTGCGTGCTCTCAGGCGATGGCTTGCCGGCGCAGCTGCCTGCTGGTTGCTGTCAGTGGGCGGGGTAGCCATCGCCTCGGCGCAGGAGATCGAGCCGAACGAGTTCGTGCCGGCTCCGGACGGCACCAACGTGGTCCTGGGCTACTACGAGTATCAGCATGACACAAATTTCAACGTCGCCCGTGGCCCGACGATCAAGGGCAGCGGCCTTGAGGTCAACGTGGGTGTCGCCCGTTACGTGCATCTCGACTATATCGCTGGCATGCCGGCTGGCGTGCAGGCGATCGAGGTCTTTGGCTCCGAGTCAGACGGCCATATCGGTTCTACAAGGCTGGGCAGCGCATTCGGGGCCTCCAACGTGGCCTTGTCGGCGTTCATCTGGCCCTACGCCAGTGTCGCGAAGAAAGAATACTTCGTCGTGACCGGGTTCGTCTATCCGCCCGTGGGCACCTACGACAAAAACTCCGCAGTCAACCTGGCGGGCGCCCAGAGCGGCACGGGCTGGACTGGGGATTTCCAGCTTGGCTGGGACCAGGGCATCGGCGAGCACTTCTCGTATGACCTGGGCTTCGATGGCCGGTTCTATGGCGACGTCACCAGCCCAGGCGGCTTGCGCACCAAGCAGGACCCGGATTTCCGGCTGCAAGCCTGGTTCAACTATAACTGGACCCGCGCCTTCCAAAGCTCCATCGGCTGGGAGAGCATACTTGGCGGCACCGCAACGACCAACGGCTTCCCCAACGGCAACAAGTCGGAGTTCGAGCGGCTGCGCGTCGCCTCCTCGCTGTTCGTGTCGCCCAGGGCGCAGGTGCTGCTGGAGTTGAACCACGACTTCGTCAACGTCGGCGGGTTCAATCAGGCCTTCGGTGCGACGGCGCGCGTCCTCTACGTCTTCTAAGGTATCGTGCGTGCGGCTACGGAAGCGGGAAAACCAATTATGACGACAACGACACGGCGCGCCGCCTTGCTGCTGCCGCTGCTCGGGGCAAGCGCAGCCCTGGCCGGCTGCCAAACGACCCAGGCCAGCGCAAGCTCGCCCAGCGGTGACATGAGCGGGAGCGACTTGGAGTTCGTGACCAACGCCTTCGACATCATTGGCTTCGACCGCGACGAGTGCACGCTCGCCCAGACCCAGGCCAAGTCGCCCGAAGTGCGGGCGATCGCGGCCAAGCTGTTGGCGGAAGCCAACCAGTTTGACGCGGAGCTGCGCCCGGTCGCGGCCGAGTCCGGCATCAAGCCTCCCACGGTGCTGCCGTCGAGGTTGCGCATCCGCGCCGCGCGGCTGCGGCTTGGGCAGGGCCAGGAGTTCGACCGCTCGTTCCTCGCCGATCAGATAGCCAGCCATCAGGACATTCTGAACTTCCAGTACGTGGTCCTGAACACAACGACCAGCAATCCAAAGCTGGCCGACCTGTCCCGGCGCGGCGACGCCCTGGTGCGCACCAATCTCGCGCAGTTGCAGGCGTTGCAGGGCCAGTTGCCCAGGCCAGCCTGACCGGACCTTCATGCAGGTGAGAGACATGTGCTGGATGTTTTTGATGGCCAGCCTGTCGCCCGGATTCGACGCGGGGCGCCATGGCCCAATCATCGCTGCATGCAGGCCAGCCCGCTCCGGATGTCCTGCCGCGCGTGGTTGACGTCGTGCTCGGGAACGTGACCAATGGGCTGCCGGGTTCAGCTAACTCGCCCAAGCCGGACGCCAACATGCCTCCCATCCAGACCCCGTCGGAGCCGCTTGCCGCCCCGAAGCAGTGATCTCACTCCCCACCCGGCGCGTACCCGCCGGCAACGACATCCAGAAAATGGAGCTGACGATGCCCAACCCCTTCACGACCATGGCTGACTCCATCCTGCGGCACGCCGTCGAGTCAGGGCTGGGGCTGCCCGGCGTGGCCGCCGCGATCACCGACCGCAACGGCACGATCTACGAGGGCGCGGCGGGCAAGCGGGCGCTCGGCCAGGATGCGGACATGACGGCCGACACGGTGTTCGCCATCTTCTCCTGCACCAAGGCGATCACCGGCACGGCCATCCTGCAGCTCGTCGAGGAAGGCAAGCTCGACCTGGACGCCCCGGCAAAGACCTACGTTCCGGAGATCGGCCGTGTCCAGGTCATGGATGGCGTCGATGCGGCCGGCCGGCCGAAGCTGCGCGCGCCCAAGCGCGACATCACCACCCGCATGTTGATGCTGCACACCGCCGGGTTCGGCTACGAGTTCTTCAACGAGAAGCTGCGCGACGCGGCGGCGGTTACCGGCCAGCTGAGCGTGATCACCGGCAGCAAGGCGGCCCTTGGCGCCCCGCTGCTGTTCGATCCCGGCGAGGCCTGGGAATATGGCATCAACATCGATTGGTGCGGCCAGGTCGTCGAGGCGCTGCGCGGCAAGCGGCTGGGCGAGGTGATGCAAGAGCGCATATTCACGCCGCTCGGCATGAACGACAGCAGCTTCGCCATCCGCGCGGACATGCGGGCGCGGCTCGCAGGCATGCACCAGCGTGACCCGGATGGGACGTTGGCGCCCATCCCAGGCTTTGAGCTGCCGCAGGAGCCGGAGATGCACATGGGCGGCCACGGGCTCTATGCGACGGTCGGCGACTATGCCCGCTTCATCCGCACGTATCTCAACGATGGCGCGGGCGAGCACGGGCGGGTGCTGAAGGCGGAGACAGTCCGCATGGCCGCGGCGAATGGCCTGGGAAACCTCAAGGTCAAAGGGCTGCCCGGCGTGATCCCGACCCTCTCGAACTATGCCGAGTTCTTCCCCGGAATGCCGAAATCCTGGGGCCTGACCTTCATGATCAACGAGGAAGCCGCTCCGACCGGGCGGCCCGCCGGGGCGCTCAGCTGGGCAGGGCTTCCCAACCTGTTCTTTTGGATTGACCGCCAGAACGGGCTGGGCGGGTTTTGGGCCACCCAGATCTTCCCGTTCGCAGATACGGCCTCCCTCGCCGGCTTCGCAGCGCTCGAAACGGCCGTCTATCAGAATGCCAAACAGAAGATGGCGGCCTGACGCGGTCAGGCCGGCTGGCGGCTGCTGCGCAGGGAGAGCGCGTTTGCCAACGCAAGCAGCTCGCCGATCGACAGAACCAAATGCTCGTCCTGGCCCTGCGAGCGCAGCGCGGACAGCAGCGCGCTGTCGCTCGGGGCGTGCCACAGGCAGATCACGATGGCCGCGTCGGGCATCTGCTTCTGCATGCGGCGGACGAAGTAGCGCACGCCGGACACGCTGCTGCCTTCCTCCAGGACGGAGAGGCAGCAAAGCCGGACATGCCGCAGGTCCACCGGGGCCGCAGCGGACGAACCCAGCATCAGGTTCGGCGTCATCGTGGCTCCGAACCCGGCGGTGGCCAGGGCCTGGACGGCCATGGTGGCCGCAAGGTCGTCCAACTGCCCGCGCCCGGGGATGCAGACCACGGCGCCTTCCGCCTGCCATGCGCCCGGCGGCGTCCGCAGGGCCGGTGAGGCTCCGGCGAAGCTGCTGGCGAGAAAGGCGAGCAGCACCTCGATCTGCGAGTGGATCGCCTCCAGCCGCTCGAACTCCAGCGCGTCGCGCGACAGGTCCCCCTGAGCCAGGGCGAGCCCCTGCAAAGCGACGGTGTCGTAATATTCCGTCAGCGACGAGGCGGCGATCTGCTGGCGGGCACCGGAAGCGAGCAGGGCGGTGTTGCCCTCCAGCGCGCGCTGGTAGAACGTCTCGGCCGGTTCCAGCGGCGGCTTGTCGCCCAGGATGACCTCGAAGAACGCCAGCGCCTCCACGTGCCGCCCGATCACCACCAGGCAAACCGTCAGCGGCGTTGCGAGCAGCAGTCCGACCGGTCCCCACAGGAAGGCCCAGAAGGCGGTCGCCACGATCACCGCGATCGGCGACAGCCCGGTGCTGTGGCCGTAAATCAGCGGCTCCACGACCTGGCCCATGACCAGCTCGGTGCCGATGAACAGCGCCAGCACCAGGATGGCCAGCGACCAGCCGGGCACGACGGCCACCGCCAGCAGCAGCGGCGGCAGCAGGGCGATGGGCGTGCCGACATAGGGCACGAAGCGCATCAAGGCGGCCAAGATGCCCCACAGCACCGGGTTCGGCAGCCCGGCCAGCCACAGGCTCACGCCGATCAAGCCGCCAAAGCTGGTGTTGAGCGCCAGCTGGAACAGGAAGTAGCGCGACAGCCGCCGGGCCGCGTCGTTCATGGCGAGGATGGTGCGGTGCAGATCCCGTCGCCCGACCAGGCGCACCAGCCGGTCCCGCAGGTCCTCGCTGGAGAGCAGGATGAACACGGTGAACACCAGCACCACGCCGGCGGTGGCCAGCGGCCCGAGCAGCGGCTGCGCCAGGGTGCGGGCGAGCGCCAGGCCGGACGTGTCGGCCAGTCCCAGCGCCGCGGCCGCGCCGCCTGCCTGGGCGTCGCCCGGCGTGCCGCCGCCCATGCCTGTGGTCAGCCGCGCAACCAGGCCGCCGCCCGTGCTGAGCGCCCGCCACTTACCTGTGACGGTGGCCTGGTAGGCTGGCAGGCTGCCAGCCAGCGTCGCCACCTGGCGTCCGACCACCAGGCCGACGCCGCCGATGGCGCCGAAGGCCAGCGCGGCCACCACCATCACGGCAACCACGCGGGGCAGCCGGGTGCGCTGCAGCAAGGCGCAGGCGGGCGCCAGCACGAAGGCCAGCAGCCCCGCCAGCACCAGCGGCACCAGCAGGTCGCGGCCCAGGTAGAGGCCTGCCACCACGACCGCCCCGGCGTTCAGCGCAACCAAGACCGACCGGCTCCGCGGCTGGCCGGGGATGATGGCGTCCGTCGGTGTCATGTCCATGGGCGTGCTGCCTCCAAACGGCCAGAGAGGGAAACTAGACGGCCCTGCCAAGCGTCGCTAGTACGGCTGCCAACCAGCGAGGCTGCGCGCGTGACCAAGCTCCTGCTCGTCGAGGACCATGAAGAACTCTGGGATTTCCTGTCCCGGCGGCTGCGCCGGCGCGGGTTCGATGTCGTGCTGGCCCATGACGGCAAGCAGGCGCTGAGCCAGGTGGCGGCGGAAGGGCCCGACCTGGTGCTGCTGGACATGAACCTGCCGGTGATGGACGGCTGGACGGTGGCGCGCACGCTGCGGGCGGAAGCGAACCCGATCCCGATCATCGCGCTGACGGCGCATGCCATGGCCGGGGACCGTGCCCGCGCGCTGGAAGCCGGCTGCGACGACTACCACCCCAAGCCGGTCACGTTCGACCTGCTGCTGCAGCAGGTGGATGACGCGCTGCTGCGGCGGGAAGAGGATTGACTGGGTAGCTCGGCGACGCCCGCCTTGCCACGCGCAGCCGCCGCCTGAGCGCGCGGGACAGCGCGTCCACCCCGATCGAGAGCGCGCCCGTCGCCACGAGCAGCACCACGGCCACGTCGAGCCGTAGCTCGGAGATCGCGGCATCCACATGGTAGCCGAGCGTGCGCACGCCCAGGATGCCGAAGATGGCGCTTTCCCGCACCATGATCTCCCACCGGTAAAGCGCATAGGCGAGGAACTGGCCATACAGCCGCGGCAGCGTCTCGTAGAAGTATAAATCCGTGCCGTGCGGCGCGTCGGCACGGTAGGCCAGCGCATCGGCTTGCCGGCCCAGCAGCGTGGCGATGATGCCGCCATTGTGCAGCGTGAGCGCGATCACCGCCGGCAGCATGGACGGGCCGAGCAGCTGCAGCAGCACGTAGGCCACCATGTAGTCGGGCGTGGAGCGCAGCACGACCAGCAGCGCCCGCGTCGCCGGTCCGCCGGCGACGCCGGCGAAGCGGCGGCAGGTAAGGGGGAACAGCAGCAACGCCATCACCGCCGTGGCGACCAGTGCGACTTGCGACACGATCAGCGTGTTCACCACGCCGGGTGCGGCCTGCCAGCGCAGGATGGGCCACAGCCAGCCGCTGAACGCGGTCCACGTCGCCGGGTCCAGCAGGTTCGCGCCGCGCAACGGGCGGGGCACCACGTCATGCCCCAGGAAGCGGCCCAACGCCGTCCAGACGGACCCGCCGGTGACCGGCGCGGTGAGCAGCCACAACGCGGCGGCGCTGCCCGCCGCCAGAAAGGGCAGCGTGACCGGCCTGGCCCACAGGCGGCGGGTGGCGATCAAGGCGTAGAACACGGCCACGAACCCGGCGGCCTCCCCATAGTGGCCCTGCCGGAAATAGCTCTCCAGCTCGAATCCCATGGTCGGTAAGCCGATGAAGCCGAGCACCAAGCTGGAGCGCAGGCCGCATTCCAGGCGGTAGAGCAGATAGGTGCGGATCGGGACGGACAGCTCCGGCATCCGGGCATAGGCGAAGCGGGACACGGCGCCGGTGCCGGGCGGCAGCACGCGGTCGGCTGTGAGGTCCGCTTCCTCGATCATCTCGGCGAACACCTTGGCGAAGATGCCGGCGTAGGGGATGCCGATCGCCAGCAGCCCGGCCAGCGGCGACGGCCCGAACACCTGCATCAGCAGCAGCGCCCAGAACAGCTCGTGCACCGAGCGCAGTGCGGCGCAGCCCAGCCGCACCGTCCGCGACTGCCCATAGGCCAGCGACAGCGCGAACCCGGCCGAGGCCCCGCCCGAGACGCCCAGCACGGCGAAGGCGACGGTCAGCACGACGCTCGACAGGGTCACCGCCAGGATGTCCGGATGCAGCGCCCCGCGCGCCACCCGGCCCAGCTCCGCCCAAGGGTTGAGCGTGGTGACGCTGAAATCCCCCAACCAGGCGCAGGCGATGGCGACCAGCACGAACGCCAGGCTGGCCGCCGTGTAGCCCAGCCGGCGGCGCTCAGCGGTAATAGGACGTCAGCTCCGCGGCGGAGCAGTCCCTCGCCGGCCGGTCCAGCACCAGCCGGCCGCCTTCCAGCACCAGGATGCGCGCGGCGTATTCGAGCGCCAGCGGCACGTCGTGCAGCGCCAGCACCATCGTCTCATGCCGCTCGGCCATGCGCTGCAGCACCGCGGCCCCCTGCACCCGATCCAGCGCGGAGACCGGTTCGTCGCCGATCACCACGGGGCGGCCGTCATAGAGCGCCCGGGCCACCGAGACGCGCTGCTGCTGCCCGCCGGACAGCGCGCCCGCCTGGGCCATCAGCTGGTCGGCCAGGTCCACCATCGCCAGCACAGCCGCGATCTCCGCCCGCTCGGACGCGAGCGGCCAGGCCAGGACGCGCAGGTTCCGCAGCGCCGAGTGACGGTCGAGCCGGCCCATGTAGACGTTGTGGAACACGCTTAGCGAGCGGACCAGGGCCGCGGCCTGCGGCACCAGCGCCGCCTCCCCGGCGAGCCGCTCGTGCAACAGGCCCAGCAGAGTCGATTTTCCCGCGCCGGACCGGCCCAGCACCGCCACCCGCTCGCCCCGGCGCAGCACGAGGTCGATGCCGTCGAGCACCGGCCGGCCGCCATACCCGGCGCTGGCGGCCCGCAGTTCCAGGAGTACGGACAAGTCTAGTCGAGCAGGCCCGCGGCCTCGGCGACCTGTTCGATCGGCGCGTAATCGGCGTTGGCGGCGGCGATGAAGCCGGAGCGGCCGAAGGGCTGCAGGATCGCCGGGTCACGGCAGGCGATGAGCGCCGCCTGGAGCCGCTGCCGCAACGCCGCGTCCACGCCGGCGCGCACCGTCCAGTTGTAGTCGGGGAACGGCGGCGTTTCCCAGATTACCGAAACCTGCGCCGGATCGACCCGGCCCGCCTGCCGCTCCAGGTCGAACACGGTGTAGTCCATGGCGCCCGCCTCGTAGGCGCCGGACTGCACCAGCTGCAGCGTGCGGGTATGGTCGCCGGAGAAGCCGACACGGGAGAACACCTGGTCCGGCGCACGGCCGAACTGCTTGCGGATGTAGTACTCGGGCATCACCCGGCCGGATGTGGACGCCCGCGCGCCGAAGCTGAACGAGCGTCCGGCGATGGCGGCGGGAAAGCTGGCGCCGGGCGCGATCCCGCTGCGGGCGTTGGCGATGAACAGGCTCTTGAAGTGGTCGTCCTCCACCCCCTGCGCGATGGCGTCCGACCCCGGCGTCGCCCGCCGCGCTTGCACGCCGGTAAAGCCGCCGAACCAACCCAGCTGCACCTGGCCGTTGGTGAAGGCGGTAACCGCGGCTGGGTAGCTTTTCACTGGCACATAGGTGACGGGCAGGCCAAGCTGGTCCTGCAAATAGTCGGCGACCCGGCCGAAGCGCTCGACCAGCCGGGTCTCGTCCTGGTCCGGGATGCCGGTGAAGGCGAGCCGCGCCGTTTGCGCCGCGGCGGCAGCGGGCAGCGCGGCCAGTGCGGCCAGGAACGCGCGCCGGTCCATCACGCCGCGATGCCTTGCCTGCGCCGGGCGGGGTCTGGCGTCATCCTGCCGAGCTCGCTGCTGATGGTTGCCGCCTTCATGCCGAACGGTATGGGCTTTGAAGCAGCCGGGTCAACTCGGAATCACCGGCCGCAGGCGACGTGGCCGATGCCCGCGCTTAGCCCAGTTGCAGGAGGCGGGCTTAGCTTTAGCGGAGCAGCAAGACATCCCGCCGCCGTGCCGTCAGTTCGGTTTTGCAATAGAGTATCAATGCCGGAGAGTTCTGATTTGGGCTAAGGGGTGGCTTGTGGCAAGCTGTTGGCCTGTGTTTGTGGGGGCTGCGGCTGCTGTTGGATGCGTTGTGTTGCAAGCGGTGCGGGGCTTCGGACTATGCCGAGAGCGGCCGGGTGCGGGGGTATCAGCGCTCCCGTTTGTCGGGCGTGCGGCTGCAACTTCACTGACACGCCTTTGCGCGGCAAGCCGGCTGCCATGAAGGCGCTGGCGGTGCTGCTGCATGGCATGGGGCATGGGCCTCAGCGCCATTGGCCGACTGCTGGGCGTGAGCGATGTGGCGGCGCTGAAACGGGTGCGCGCGCAAGCTGCGTCGCTGTCGGAGCCGGAGGTCTCGGCCGCCGTGGTGACGGTGGAGGTGGACGAGATGTGGCCCTGCCTGAAAAAAGTCTGCCAAGCTGTGGGCTTGGCGCGGCTATGACGTGGATCAGCGGCGCGCCGTGGCCTCTGTCAGCTTCGCTGGCATCCCGCCGGAGGATCGCTGCGCGATGGTTCTGGGTGGAGGTGATGCAACCTGCCGCCGGCTGATCGGCAAGGTGAGGCCAGCTGGCAAGACGTTCGTGACCGACGACTGGGAGGGCTATCGCCGGGTGGTCCTGCCGGGCCAGTTGTTCACCGGCAAGGACCTGACCTTCCCGATCGAGCAGGACAACAGCAACGTGCGGCACGACCTCGCGCGCTTCCGCCGCCGCACCAAAGTCGTCTCCAAGTGCCGCACCATGGTGGACCTGTCACTGCGCCTGCTGCACCACCTGCAAGACCCAAAAACCTACGCCGCCCACGCCAAAAAGGTCAGAAATATCTCTGGTTAGAAGTCTCCAGGTTTTGATGGACGTTTTCATAACCGAATGCGCATCTATGCTGAAATAGATCGTCACTCTCGTTATGTGCAGTATTAGTCGCAGTTGGTGCGTCCAGTTGCCACGCAATTCTGGTTTGCTACCCAGGCCTGAAGAGTTGGAAACAGCTGCCACGCCAATAGCGCTAGCACGATGATGCCGCCAAACACTAAAAACGGGATCAAACGAGATGGTGGTGGCGCGTTTGGCATTCCAGCCGAGTTAGCACGTTTGCAGCAGGATGAGCAGCTATCTTCGCATTGCACAGTAGCGAGTCGCGCTCCCTTGCCGCTGCACCAAGGCGGCGCTACCTGAAGAAGGCATGACCGGAGGCGATTTTTATGGCGCAAGCTGCCCAAGACGTTACGCACGGCGACCAGGCTGCTCGCCTCAATACCTTTATGCCGCAAAACGACTTGCTTCGCGCATACGGCGACATGCTGCTGATCCGCCGTTTTGAGGAGAAAGCGGGGCAGCTCTACGGCATGGGGCTGATTGGCGGCTTCTGCCACTTGTACATAGGGCAGGAAGCTGTCGTTGTCGGCATGCAGGGCGCGCTCAAGGAGGGTGACGAGGTTATCACCTCCTACCGCGACCACGGCCACATGCTGGCAACCGGCATGGAGCCGCGCGGCGTGATGGCGGAACTGACAGGGCGTTCGGGGGGCTACTCCAAAGGCAAGGGCGGCTCCATGCACATGTTCAGCCGTGAGAAGAACTTCTTTGGCGGGCACGGCATCGTGGGAGCGCAGGTAAGCTTGGGCACCGGCTTGGCCTTCGCTAACTGGTATCGCGAGAACGACGCGGTATGCGTGACGTATTTCGGCGACGGCGCTGCCAACCAGGGCCAGGTGTTCGAAAGCTTTAACCTGGCCGCTTTGATGAAGCTGCCGTGCATCTATGTCATCGAGAACAACATGTATGGCATGGGCACCAGCGTCGAACGGGCTACGGCTTCGCGAGACTTGTCGCACAATGGCTCGCCCTGGAGCATGGCCAGCGCTGCCGTGGACGGCATGGACGTGCAGGCGGTGCGGCAGGCGGCCGAAATGGCGGTGGCGCATTGCCGTGCCGGCAACGGGCCGTTCCTGCTGGAGATGAAGACTTACCGTTATCGTGGTCACTCGATGTCCGATCCCGGCAAGTACCGCACACGGGAGGAAATCCAGAAGATGCGCGGTGAGCGCGACTGCATTGAACACGCCCGGCACCAGCTGCTGGAACTCGGCATGGACGAGGACGCGCTGAAGCAGGTCGACACCGCGATCAAGGCACGGATTGCGGAGGCGGCAGAGTTCGCCCAGGTCAGCCCGGAGCCCGCCGAAAGCGAATTGTGGACCGACGTGTTGTTGGAGGCCTGAGCCCGAATGTCCACCCAGGTGCTGATGCCGGCGCTGTCCCCAACCATGACGGAGGGCAAGCTGGCCCGCTGGCTCAAGAAGGTCGGCGAGGATGTGCGCGCCGGAGACGTGATTGCCGAGATCGAGACAGACAAGGCCACCATGGAGGTGGAGGCCGTGGACGAAGGCACGCTGGCCCGCATCTTGGTCGAGGAAGGCACGGAAGGCGTGGCGGTCAACACGCCGATCGCCGAACTGGGCGGCGAGGGCGGCGAGGCCGCGGTGGAGAAGCCCACAAAGGAAGCGCCGCAGAAACTGGAGCCGAAGCGGCCGGAGCAGGTTGCCTCTCACGCCATACCCGCGATGGCCGTTGCCGCGCTTGAGAAGGATTGGGGGCCGACCGCACCCACCACAGTGCGCGATGCGCTGCGGGATGCCATGGCGCTGGAGCTGCGCCGGGACCCGGCGGTGTTTTTGATGGGCGAGGAAGTCGCGCAATATCAAGGCGCTTACAAGATCAGCCAGGGCTTGCTGGACGAGTTCGGCCCGCGCCGCATCATCGACACGCCGATCACCGAGCACGGTTTCACCGGCATGGCGGTGGGCGCTGCGATGGCCGGGCTGCATCCGATCGTGGAGTTCATGACCTTCAACTTCGCCATGCAGGCGATCGACCAGATCATCAACTCGGCCGCCAAGACGCTATACATGTCAGGCGGGCAGATGGGTTGCCCGATCGTGTTCCGCGGGCCGAACGGGGCCGCCAGCCGCGTCGCTGCGCAGCATAGCCAATGCTACGCCAGCTGGTATGCGCATGTGCCAGGGCTCAAGGTCGTGGCCCCCTGGTCCGCTGCGGACGCCAAGGGGCTGCTGCGCACCGCCATCCGGGACCCGAACCCGGTGGTGTTTCTGGAGAACGAGATCCTCTACGGCCAGACTTTCGAGTGCCCAACCGATGAGGACTTCACCCTGCCGATCGGCCGCGCAAAGGTGGAGCGGCCGGGCCAGCACGTCACCATCGTCGCGTTTTCCGTCATGGTCGGCGTGGCGGTGAAGGCGGCGGAGATGTTGGCCGAGCAAGGCATTGAGGCGGAGGTGATCAACCTGCGCTCGCTGCGCCCGCTGGACACCGCGACGATCGTGGCAAGCGTGAAGAAAACCAACCATGTCGTGTGCGTGGAGGAGGGCTGGGCTTTCGCAGGCATCGGCGCCGAGATCGCGATGCAGGTCACCGAGAACTGTTTTGACTGGCTGGACGCGCCGCCCGTGCGGGTGGCTGGGTTGGACGTGCCGCTGCCCTATGCGGCCAACCTGGAGAAGCTCGCTTTGCCGCAGCCGCAATGGGTGGTGGATGCCGTGCGGAAGATCGTCTGATGGCGACGAATATCCTGATGCCCGCGCTGTCGCCCACCATGACGGAAGGCACGCTGGCGCGCTGGCTCAAGAAAGAGGGTGACAACGTCACTGCCGGGGACGTGCTGGCCGAGATCGAAACCGACAAGGCCACCATGGAGGTCGAAGCGGTGGACGAGGGCGTGCTGGGCCGCATCCTGGTCGCTGACGGCACGGCAGGCGTGCCGGTGAATGCCCCGATCGCGATCCTGGTGGAGGCAGGGGAAAGTGTGCCGGCCAGCGCCGACCCACGAGGCGCCATGGCGAATTCGCCGGTAGCCGACTCATCCGCGTCGGGTGCGCCGCCGCCGGGGCCGTTCGCCTCTCAGCCGCCCGCAACGGCAACGCTTGCGCCGCTGCCGAATGGGCACGACCATGGGATGCGCCTGTTCGCCTCCCCGCTTGCCCGGCGCATGGCGCAGCAAGCCGGCCTGACCCTAGAGGGCATCCGTGGCTCGGGGCCGAATGGGCGCATCATCAAGGTGGATGTGGAGTCGGCGCGCTCCGCCAAGCCTCCCGCACCGCCCACTGCTCCTCCCCTAGTACCGGGCTTGGCACCGCCGCTAGTCGCGCCTGCGGCAGCGGCTGCTCCGGTGCCGGCCCCCGTGGCGCGCCCCGCCCCGATTGCGGGCAAGCACACCCTTGTGCCGCATACGACCATGCGCCGGGTGATCGCCCGTCGGCTGACGGAAGCCAAGCAGACCGTGCCGCATTTTTATGTCGCCGCAGACATCGAGATCGACGCGCTGATGAAGCTGCGGGGAGACCTGAACGCCCGCTCCGCTAAGGATGGCCCGGCATCGTTCAAGCTCTCGGTGAATGACCTGGTGATCAAGGCGGTGGCGGTGGCGCTGCGCCAGGTTCCGGCGGCCAACGCGAGTTGGACGGAAGACGGCATCGCGATGTATGCCGACGTGGATGTCAGCGTGGCCGTGGCGACGGAAGGTGGGCTGATCACGCCCATCATTCGCCGGGCGGACCAGAAGGGCCTGGCTGCGATAAGCAACGAGATGAAAGACTTGGCGATTCGGGCGCGCGCCAGCAAGCTCAAGCCCGAAGAGTTCCAGGGCGGCGGCTTCTCGATTTCCAACCTCGGCATGTATGGGGTGAAGTCGTTCTCCGCCATAATCAACCCGCCGCAGGGGGGCATCCTGGCCGTCGGCGCCGGGGAGCTGCGCCCCGTGGTGCGGGAGGGCGCGGTGGTCCCCGCCATGATGATGACAGGCACGCTCAGCGTGGATCACCGGGTGATCGACGGGGCAGTGGCGGCGGAGTGGATGGCCGCGTTCAAAGCCATCATGCAGGACCCGCTGAGCTTGATGCTGTAACCTGGCGGCTCTTGCCCAGATTGCTCTCCGAGCAAGAGCAAGCAGGAAACCGCCTTCCCTTTTCAAAAAGGTTGAGCAAGGGCGGTCATATGGAGTGACCCATGGCTGACCAATTCGACATCATCATCATCGGCGGCGGCCCCGGTGGCTATGTGGCCGCCATCCGTGCGGCCCAACTCGGCATGAAGGCGGCCGTGGTCGAGCGCGAGCACTTGGGCGGCATCTGCCTCAACTGGGGCTGCATTCCCACCAAGGCGTTGCTGCGCTCGGCTGAGATCAACCATCTGCTGCACAACCTGCCGGAATACGGTTTCGCCGCGGACAACATCCGTTTTGACTTGCCGGCCGTGGTCAAGCGGTCGCGTAAGATATCCAAGCAACTGGCGTCCGGCGTGGGCCACCTTTTGAAGAAGAACAAGGTCACCGTCATCGACGGCATCGGCAGGCTTGCGGGCAAGAACACCGTGACGGTCGGCGAGCGGGTGCTCGCCGCGCCGCACATCATCCTGGCCACCGGCGCACGCGCGCGCCAGTTGCCCGGCATCGAGGCGGACGGCAAGCTGATTTGGACCTACCGCGAAGCGATGGTGCCGCCGATGATGCCCCAATCACTGCTGGTGATCGGCTCGGGCGCGATCGGGATAGAGTTCGCCTCGTTTTACCGGAACATGGGCGCTGAGGTGACGGTGGTGGAGGTTCTCGACCGCGTGCTGCCGGTGGAGGACGCCGAGATCAGCGCCTTTGCCCGCAAAGCGTTCGAGAAACAAGGCATCAAGATCATCACCGGCGCCAAGGTCACGGCAGTGCAGAAGGGCGCCGACAATGTCACGGCCACCGTAGAATCCAGCGGCAAGGTGCAGGAGATCACCGTAGAGCGCGTCATCTCGGCCGCTGGCATCGTCGGCAACGTGGAGGATCTCGGGCTCGAAGGCACCAAGGTCGTCGTCGAGCGGACGCATGTGGTGATCGACGAGTATTGCCGCACCGGCGAACCCGGCGTCTATGCGATCGGCGACATCGCGGGCGCGCCATGGCTGGCGCACAAGGCGAGCCACGAGGGCGTTATTTGCGTGGAGAAGATTGCCAAGCTGAATGATGTGCACCCGATCGACTGGACCAACATTCCCGGCTGCACCTACTGCCGGCCGCAAGTGGCCTCAATCGGGCTGACCGAGGCGCGAGCTAAGGAGATCGGGCACGAGGTCCGCGTCGGTCGCTTCCCCTTCGTGGGCAACGGCAAGGCTTTGGCGATGGGCGAACCAGAGGGCATGGTGAAGGTGGTGTTCGACTCTGGCACTGGCGAGTTGCTGGGCGCACACATGTGTGGCGCGGAAGTGACAGAAATGATCCAGGGCTACGCCATTGCCCGCACTTTGGAGACGACGGAGACGGATTTGATGCGCACCGTTTTCCCGCACCCGACAGTCAGCGAGACAATGCACGAGGCCGTATTAGACGCTTACGGGCGAGCAATCCATTTTTGAAGGTCAAGATGTCACCTCGGCCTGAAAGGGCCAATTTTGAGAGATCCAACCAAAGACAGTCATAAATCTCTCGGCGTATGCGGCAGAGTTTTTTGGTACGGCTGGGGTCTGGGTCCGGCTGCATCGGGTGCTGCTGGAGCGGCTGAACGACGCAGGGTCGCTGAACTGGAGCCGGGCGGTCCTCGACAGCGCCAGCCTGGCGGCAAAAAAGCGGGTGCCGAGGTCGGCCCGAACCCAACGGATCGCGGCCGGCCGGGCACCAAGCGTCACCTCCTCACCGACGCCCGCGGCACGCCGCTCGGCGTCACGCTGAGCGGCGCCAACCGCCACGACAGCATGATGCTGACAGCCACGCTGGACGCCGTGCCGGGCGTGCGGGCCAGGCACCGCGGGCGGCCACGCAAGCGCCCGGACAAGCTGCACGCCGACAAGGGATACGATCACCGACGCTGCCGCCGGAAGTGCCGGGTCCGTGGGATCAGGCCCGCATCGCGCGACGTGGCATGGAGCAGCGCCCACCTTGGACGGAACAGCTGGGTGGTGGAGTGCAGCTTCGCCCGGCTCGCCCGCTTCCGGCGCCTCAGCATCCGCAGCGAGCGCCGCGCCGATCTCCACCTCGCCCTCACAACACTCGCCTGCGCCGTCATCTGCCTGCAACAAATCAAACGGTTTTGCCCCTAGCCCTTAGCGGAGCAGCAAGACACCCCACCGCCGTGCCGTCAGTTCGGTGTTGTAATGAAGCATCAATGCCGAAGGCAGCACCTTCCGGGCACGGACACGTCAGGAAAACACATCGATTTTAGATGCTGCACCGCGATAGCGGGTCTGTGCAGCATTGCCTGTCGCTTGCGCAGGCCTGTTTTGGGAGTGTTACCATGAGCCGCCTGATGCAACTGGTTTCGGGCACTGCGATCGCGGCAAGCGCCTTGATGTGGACGGCTGCCGCCTCGGCGCAGTCGCCATCCGCGGCGAAGGCGCCCACCCCGGTCGCGCCGGAGACTGCGCCGACCGCCGATTGCACGGCCAACCCTGATCCCTACAAAAACTACGCCTGCCTGGACACCTACCTCGGCGACAACGTCGCAGTGCGGCTGCTCAATTATTACAAGCTCGAATGGGGACAGGCGGCCGCACCCACCGATCCCAACGCGCCGCCAGGCCGTCGGGCCGATTGGCCGGCAACGCCTGAGAGCACCCCGCCGATGCCGTTCACGGAATGGCCGTACGGCGGCACGACCAGCCTTGGCGTGAACCGGCCCAACTCGGTCGATAGCCCGCTCATGGTCGCCATCGCGAACACCGGCACCGGCAAGTTCCTGTCCGACAACCACATCCAGATCTATGGCTGGGTGGATGTCGGCGCCAACGTCAGCAGCAACTCGCGGCAACCGGCAGGCAATGCGCCGATCGGCTATGCCTACACCCCGAACACCGTCCAGCTCGACCAGGCCGTAGTCTATATCGAGCGTACGCCGGACACGGTTCAGCAGGACCATGTTGACTGGGGTTTCAGGCTTTCCGGCATCTATGGCGAGAACTACCGCTACACCACGTCCTACGGCCTCGCCAGTTACCAGCTGCTCAAGCACAACAATCCCAACGGCTACGATTTCCCCATGGTCTATGGCGAAGTCTTCGTCCCGCAGGTGATGCAAGGCCTGATGATCCGCTTCGGCCGCTACATCTCATTGCCGGACATCGAGGCGCAGTTGGCACCAAACAACTACATGTACACCCACTCGCTTACTTACAATTATGACAACTACACCAACACGGGCATCCAGACCACCTTGGCGGTCACCAAGAATCTGTTTGTCCAGCTCGGCATCAGCGACGGCACGGAGACGCCGCTGTGGCACATCAACAACAACGTTCCTAACGGGATACCATTTAATGCGCTGTATACAGGTGCCACATTTCCCAAAGACCCTGGAAATCAGCCATCATTTACCGCCTGCATACGCTATAACTTCAATGAGGGTAACGACAATATCTATCCTTGCGTCAATGCTATCAACGGAGCCCAGTGGGGATACAACAACCTGAATTGGTATGGCACGACCTATTATCACAAATTCAACGATCATTGGCATTTGTCGTTTGAAAGCTACTATGAATATCAAAGGAACGTGCCGAACGCCAACAACGCGCAGGCCGTAGCGATCTATCAAGGTGGCGGCACGCCGTTCTCGCCGCAGTTCATCCCGATCAATGGACCAAACTTGGCGCAGTGCGACAACCCTGCCAGGCTGCGCTGCCAGGCCAGCGCCATCGGCGCGCTGGCCTACATCAACTACTCACCGGACCCGCTCAATAACTTTTCGTTCCGGCCGGAATACTATCATGATCCGCAGGGCCAGCGGACCGGCATCAAGGCGGACTACTACGAGTTTACGGTTGGCTGGCAGCATTGGCTCTCGCCGCAACTGGAAATGCGGCCCGAAGTGGGATACTGGGCGTCCAGTCGCAATGCGTTCGATGGCAGCCCATCCCGGGGTCTTGCACCGGACCATAACCACACCTTCCTCGCAGCGGGGGACGTCATAGCCCACTTCTGAAGGCGTGCGGGCCTACCCGGCCGAGGCCAGCCGCATGGCGGTCCAAGTTGGGACATTGTATGAGACGGGCGGTTGCCTGACCGGACGGCAAGGTCCGGGATTAACGCAGAAGGCAACCATTGGGTCGCCGCTGCAGGATTTAGGTGCCGTTCATGGACATGTTGTCACAGCCTTCGCCGCCTGACCGCTCGAAGCTAGGCGAGGAGAACGACGCCCAGGTCCATCGCAGGCCTGCCCGGCGGCTTCCCCGGGCGCTCCAAGTAGCCGTCGTCGCTGTCGGCGCGGCTCTGCTCGCCGCCTACCTGCTGCTCGGCAGCCTGCTCACGAAGCCGGCAGCGCCGCCCGCGCCGCAGGCGGCATCGTCCGACAGCTTCAAGCCCACCGACCAGCAATGGGCCGGCTTCAAGACGGCCCAGGTCAAGGACGCGGCGTTCTCCGCCTCCCAGGTCACCGACGGCAAGATCGCCATCGACGACGACCTGTCCACCCAGGTGTTCTCGCCCTATACCGGCCGGGTGACCAAGCTGTTCGTCAAGGCGGGCGACGTGGTCCACGCCGGGGACCCGTTGCTCAGCATGCAGGCCAGCGAGTTCGTCCAGGCGGCCAACGACCTGGTCAGCGCCATCGCGGGCGACCGGACAGCCAAGGCGGGACTGGTGCTCGCCACATCGTCGGAGAAGCGGCAGCACGAGCTGTACCTGGCCCAGGGCGGCTCGCTCAAGGACTGGCAGCAAACCCAATCGGACCTGGCCACCGCCCATGGCACCCTGAACAACGCGGAGGTGGCGCTGGGCGCCGTGCGCAACCGCCTGCGCATCCTGGGCAAGGGCGACCGGGAGGTGGCCGCCATGGAGACATCCCTCGACCCAACCCGGTTCAGCCCGGAAGCCCTGCTGCAGGCGCCGATCTCCGGCACCATCCTGCAGCGCCAGGCCGGCATCGGACAGAACATCGTCACCCAGCTCAACGGCGGCTCCACTCCGGTGTTCACCATCGGCAACAGCTCGCGCGTCTGGCTGGTGGCCAACGTGCGGGAGGTGGACGCGCCCCTGGTGCACCTGGGCGACATGGTGGAGGTGAGCGTGCTCGCCTTTCCCAGCCACGTGTTCACCGCCCGGGTCACCTACGTGGCCGCCAGCATCGACCCGAACACCCACCGGCTGCCGATCCATGCCGAGATCGAGAATGCGGACGGGGCGCTGAAGCCCGAGATGTTCGCTACCTTCCGCATCATCACCGGGCAGGCCGACCGGCAGCCAGCGGTCCCAGAAGAGGCGCTGGTCTATGACGCGGACAACCCTCACGTCTGGCTGGTGGGACCGGACAAGACGCTGTCCATCCGCAAGGTCAAGCTCGGCCACAACGATGGCCGCCTCGTCGAGGTGCTGGACGGCCTCAAGGCGGGCGACACGGTCGTGACCAGCGGCTCGCTGTTCATCGACCGCGCCGCACAGCCGGATTGAGGCCATGAACGCCGTCGTCGCCTTCGCGATCAAGCAGCGCGTGCTGGTCGTGATCCTCATGCTCGGCATGTTCGCCGTGGGGGTTGCCAGCTTCCTCAACCTGAACATCGAAGCCTATCCTGACCCGGTGCCGCCGCTGATCGACATCGTGACCCAGAGCACGGGGCAGTCGGCCGAGGAGATCGAACGCAACATCACGATCCCGATTGAGATACAGATGGCTGGCATCCAGAACGTCACCGCGATCCGCACGACTTCGCTGTTCGGGCTGTCTGACACCAAGGTGCAGTTTAATTATAACTTCGACTACTACGAGGCGGAACAGCGGGTTATCAACCGACTCTCGCAACTGTCGCCGTTGCCCAACGGAGCCCAGCCGCAAATCTCGCCGGAGAGCCCCATCGGGGAAATCCTGCGCTATCGGGTGATAGGGCCGCCAGGCTACTCCGTTATGGACCTCAAGACGATCCAAGACTGGATACTGGAGCGTCGCTTCAAGGCAGTGCCGGGCGTCGTGGACGTCACCGGCTGGGGTGGCAAGACCAAAACGTTCGATGTGACGATTGACCAGGCCAAACTGCTTCAGTACGGCGTCACGGTGCCGCAGGTTCTGGCCGCGCTAAACAACGCCGATGTCAACGTGGGTGGCCAGACAGTCAATTTCGGCGCGCAGGCGGCGGTGGTGCGCGGCGTCGGCCTGATCCGGACCATGGACGAGGTGCGCAACACCATGGTGTCGGCCAACAACGGCTCTCCCGTGCTGGTGCGGGATCTGGCCACGGTGGCGGTCGGCAACCTGCCCCGGCTCGGTATCGCCGGCCAGGACAACGACAACGACATCGTCCAGGGCATCGTGCTGATGCGGCGGGGTGCGGAGAGCGCGCCTACCATCAAGGCGGCTGCCAAACTGATCGACGAGCTGAATTACAGCAATATCCTGCCGCCCGGCGTGCACATCGAGCGCATCTATGACCGGCTGGACCTCATCAAGCTCACGACGCACACCGTGCTTGAGAACATGGTGGTGGGCATCGTGCTGATTTTCCTCGTGCAGTGGGTTTTCCTCGGCACGCTGCGAAGCGCCATCATCGTGGCCGCCACCATCCCGTTTGCGCTTGCCTTCGCCATCACCATCCTCGTCGTGCGCGGCGAATCAGCCAACTTGCTGTCGGTTGGCGCGATCGACTTCGGCTTGATCGTGGATGCCACCGTCATCATGGTGGAGAACGTCTTCCGCCACCTGGCGCAAAAGCCGAGCGAGCGGTTCGCCCGCTCCGGCATCGTCCAAGGGTCAGCCTCCAACGCCGGCCTTCGCGGCAAGTTCGCAGTCATCGCGAGTTCGGCCAGGGAGGTGAACAAGGCGATCTTCTTCGCCGCCGCCATCATCATCGCAAGCTTCATCCCGCTGTTCACGTTGACCGGGATCGAGGGCCACATCTTCGGACCGATGGCCAAGACCTACGCTTACGCCATCATCGGTGGCCTGATCGCCACCTTCACCGTCTCGCCTGCGCTCAGCGCGTTGCTGTTCCCTGCCAAGGTCGAGGAGGCTGAGACCCTCGTGGTGCGGGGGATGCGCCGGGCCTACACTCCCGTGCTGTATTTCGCCGTTGCCAACCCGCTGCTGTCGTTAGGATCGGCTCTGCTTCTGTTGCTGCTGTCATTCCTATGCGCAGGCGGCCTTGGACTGGAGTTCCTGCCCAAATTAGAGGAGGGCAATCTCTGGGTACGCGCCTCTATGCCGAACTCGGTCTCGCTGGAGGGCAGCGATGACTACGTGAACAAGATGCGCAAGCTGATGAAAGGCTTTCCGGAGGTCGTGACCGTGGTTTCCCAGCATGGCCGTCCGGATGACGGCACCGATTCCACTGGGTTTTTCAATGCAGAATTCTTCGTTCCCCTGAAACCAGCGAGCGAGTGGCCAGCCGGCGTGGACCGGGCGGCGCTCACCGCTGACATGGCGGCCAAGCTGTCCGAGGCTTGCCCGGGGGTCGATTTCAACTTCTCTCAGTATATTGAGGACAACGTTGAGGAAGCGGCCTCCGGCGTGAAAGGGGAGAACTCCGTCAAGCTGTTCGGCAACGATCTTGCAACCCTCGAAACTGTCGCGCAGCGGATCAAGGCCGTGCTGGCGACGGTGCAGGGCATCACGGACTTGTCTATCTTCGACTCGCTCGGCCAGCCGACGGTCAAGATCGACATCGATCGGTTGAAGGCCGCGCGCTACGGGTTGGCTCCGGGCGACATCAACAGCACGGTGCAGACCGCCATCGGCGGACAGGCGGCAGGCAACGTCTACGAGGACGGCAGCGACCGCAATTTTCCCATCATGGTGCGGCTGGCATCTCAGGATCGGTCCAGCCTGAATGCGATCCGCCGCATCAGTATCGGCGCGCCCAATCCAAGCGGCAACGGCAACGTATCCATCCCACTCAGCGACGTGGCCAGTGTAAACCTGGTGTCCGGCGCGTCCTTCATCTACCGCGAAGGGCAGGAGCGTTACATTCCGATCAAGTTCAGCGTGCGCGGCCGGGACCTTGGCAGCGCCGTGCTGGAGGCGCAACGCAAGATCGCCGATCAGGTGCAAATTCCCGGCGGCTTTCACGTGGAATGGGTGGGTCAGCTCGGGGATTTGCAGGCCGCGATCGCCCGGCTGGAAGTTCTGGTGCCGATCGCGCTGGGGCTGATCGCCCTGCTGCTCTACGTCAATTTCGGCTCGCTGACCGATACGCTGCTGGTCGCCAGCGTGATGCCGATGGCGATGATCGGCGGCATCCTAGTGCTGTTCCTCACCGGCACGCCTTTCAGCGTGTCCGCCGCGATCGGCTTCATCGGCCTGTTCGGCATTTCGGTGATGGAGGGCATCCTGGTGGTCTCCTACTACAACCAATTGGTCCTGGCCGGCATGGAGCGCGCCGCCGCGGTGCTGCATGCGGCCGAGACGCGGTTCCGCCCGGTGATGATGACCTGCATCGCAGCCTGCGTCGGGCTGCTGCCGGCCGCGTTCGCCACCGGCATCGGCTCCCAAGTGCAGAAGCCGCTGGCGCTCGTGGTGGTGGGCGGCATCCTGCTGGCACCCGTCCTGATCCTGGTGATCCTGCCCGTGCTGATCGGCCTGTATTCCCGCCGGGCAGGGTTCAGCGAGGACCCAGCGCTGGAGCCTGCCGAATGAGGCCCATCCTCATTCTCCTCTGCCTTGCCGGCTGCGCCGTCGGACCCGACTTCAAGCCGCCGGCCGCACCCCCGGTTGCCGGCTACACGCCGGAGCTGCTGCCCGCCCAGCTGATCGCCGACCGCACGGTGCTGAACCCTACCCAGCACCTGGTGCCCGGCCTCGACATCCCCGGCGAGTGGTGGGAGCTGTTTCACTCCCGCCCGCTCAACGAGCTGATTCTCCGGGCCTTGCTGCACAATCCGGACCTTGCCGCAGCCCAGGCGTCCCTGCGGCAGGCGCGGGAGAGCGTGCTCGCCCAGGAAGGCAGTTACCTGCCCTTCCTGTCCGCCAATTTCACGCCTAGCCGCAACAAGACAGCCACTGGTTCGCTGTCCCCGGCATCCTCTACCGGCAACCCGTACTACAGCCTTAATACGGCGCAGCTCAGCGTCGCCTACAATCCCGACGTGTTCGGCCTCAACCGGCGGCAGGTGGAATCGCTGGTGGCGCTGGCCGACCAGCAACGCTACCAGTTGGAGGCGACCTACCTCACGCTCACATCCAACCTGGTGGCCGCCGCCATCGTGGAAGCCTCCATACGCGGCCAGTTGCAGGCGACTCAGGACATCCTCGGCATCGCGCGCGGCCTGGGAGGAATCCTCAAGAAGCAGCTGGCCCTGGGCGCCATCGCCAAGATCGACGAACTGGCGCAGGAGGCGGCGATCAGCCAGGCGGAGGCCAGCCTGGCGCCCTTGCAGAAGCAGTTGGCGCAGCAGCGGAACGTGCTGACAGCGCTGAGCGGCCGCCTGCCCAGCGAGGCAGTCCCGGAAACATTCGACCTGGACAGCCTGCACCTGCCGGAGGAGCTGCCGGTCAGCCTGCCGTCCGAGCTGGTCCAGCAGCGCCCGGACATCAAGCAGGCGGAGGCCAGCTTGCACTCGGCCAGCGCGCTGATCGGCGTTGCCGTGGCCAACCGGCTGCCGCTGCTGAACCTGACTGCGTTCGGCGGCAGCGAGGCCAGCCTATTCACCAGCCTGTTCACGCCGGGCAACGGGTTCTGGACCATCGCCGCCAGCGTGACGCAACCGGTGTTCGACGGCGGCACCCTGCTGCACCGCGAACGCGGCGCACGCGCCGCGTTCGATCAGGCGGCGGCGATGTACCAGAGCACCGTCATCACCGCCTTCCAGAACGTCGCCGACTCGCTGCACGCCTTGCAGATCGACGCGGACGCCGTCCGCGTGGCGACGTTCGCGGACAAGACAGCGCAGGCGGCGCTCGCCATCACGCAGGAGCAGCTCCATTTGGGCGCGATCGCCTACCTTGGCCTGCTGAACGCGGAATCGGTCGCGCTGCAGTCGCGCCTGACCTTGGTGCAGGCTCAGGCCGCCCGGCTTGCGGACACGGCCGCGCTGTTCCAGGCGCTCGGCGGCGGCTGGTGGAACCGCAGCGACGTGCAGGTGAGGGACATCCACGGCGACAGCGTCACCCGCTTGCTGGGGCTGCAGTAAGGCCGCGCCGCAAACGACGGCTTGACACGCCTGGCGATATCTCCAAGCGTCACCCCAACACTCGCCTGGCATGCAACCAAGGCGTGACGGCAGGGAGCAGACATTGGATTCACGGCCGTTGCTGCAGGCCGAAGGCGTTGCCAAAAGCTTCGCCGGCGTCCGTGCCTTGCGTGATGGCAGGCTGACCCTCCGCCCCGGCACGGTCCACGCGCTGTGCGGCGGCAACGGCGCTGGCAAGAGCACCTTTCTCAACGTGCTCATGGGCCTGCTCCGTCCCGATTCCGGCCGCATCGCGATCCATGGCCGCCAAGTGAACTTCACCACGCCGGCGCAGGCGCTCGCCGCCGGGATCGCCATCATCATGCAGGAGCTCTCGCCCATCCCGGACATGACGGTGGCCGAGAACATCTTCCTCGGCCGCGAGCCGCGCCGGCTGGGCTGCATCGTGGACCGCAGGCGCCTCAACCGGCAGGCGGCCGAACTGCTCGACGGCCTGGGCTTCCGCATCGAGCCGGCGGCGCCCATGCGGAGCCTCAGCCTTGCCCGCACCCAGCTGGTCGAGATCGCCAAGGCGATCAGCCACCGGAGCACCGTCCTGATCATGGACGAGCCGACCTCCGCGATCGGCGAGGCAGAGACGGCGGTGCTGTTCGGCGCCATCCGCACCCTGACGGCGCAGGGAGTGGGCGTGATCTACGTGAGCCACCGGCTGACCGAAATCTTCGCCATCGCCGACGACTACACCGTGTTCCGGGACGGCGGCTTCGTGGCCGCGGGCCGGGTCGCGGACATCGACCGGCCTGGCCTGGTGCGCCTTATCCTGGGCGCCGAGCTGCGGGACGAGTACCGCACGCATCCCGCCCCGGATGCGCACGCGATGCTGGAGGTCAGGCGCCTGGGCCGGGATGGCTGGTTCGACGACATCTCGCTCGACGTGCGCCGGGGCGAGGTGCTCGGCATCTACGGGCTGATGGGCGCAGGCCGCAGCGAGTTCCTGGAGACGGTGTATGGCCTGGCGGCGGCCAGCAGCGGCGAAATCCGCATCGACGGGCAGCCGGTCCGCATCACCTGCCCGGCAAACGCCTTGCAGGCGGGGATGGCGATGGTGACGGAGGACCGCAAGGCGACCGGCCTGGTCATGACCGGGTCGGTGCGGGAGAACGCGACGCTGTCTTGCCTGCCCCGGCTGTCTGCTGGGCCGTTGGTTTCCGCCAAGCGGGAACGTGCGCAGGTGTTGCGCATGGTGGATCTGTTCCGCATCAAGGCGCGCTCCATCGACGCCCCGGTGCGCAGCCTGAGCGGCGGCAACCAGCAGAAAGTGGTGCTCGCCCGCTGCCTCGGCACCGAGCCGCGCATCCTGCTGTGCGACGAGCCGACCCGCGGCGTGGACGAGGGCGCCAAGCGAGAGGTGTATGCGTTCCTGTCGCGCTTCGTGTCGGACGGACGGTGCGCCATCGTCGTCTCGTCGGAGCTGCCGGAGGTGCTTGGCATGAGCGACCGCATCGCCGTGTTCCGCCGCGGCCGGCTCGCGGGCGTGGTGGACCGGGCGGACGCGTCGCAGGAACGCCTGATGCAGCTCGCGTCGTGAGCGAGCTGAAAATGGCAGGCCGGGGCCTGTCCCGCCCAGGCCTTGCCATCGGGCACATGCTGTCGCGCTACGGCATCGTCATCGCGTTCGTGGCGCTGTGCTTCGGGCTGAGCCTGCTCAATCCGTATTTCCTGACCCGGCTCAACATCCTCAACGTGCTGCGTCAAGCCAGCATCAACGGCATCCTGGCCGTGGGCCAAACCTTCGTGATCCTGACCGGCGGCATCGACCTGTCGGTGGGTTCCCTGCTCGCCCTGTGCGGCATCCTGGGCGCCTCGCTCGTCACCGGCGCCGCCCCGGGCAACGCAGGCAGCGCCATAACGCTCGGCATCACCGCGGGGCTCGGCCTCGGCATGGTCAACGGCGCGCTGGTGGCCCGGCTGCGGGTGCCGCCGTTCGTCGCCACGCTCGGCATGTTGAGCGTGGCGCGCGGCCTCACCTTCATCGCCAACGACGGCATGCCGGTCCCGCACCTTGCCCCTGGGTTCCTCAAGCTCGGCCAGGGCTTCGTGGCGGGGGTGCCGGTGCCGGTGGCGCTGTTCGCGGCGATCACGCTGCTGGCCTGGGCCGTGCTGCGCTTCACCACCTACGGCCGCTACGTCTATGCCACCGGCGGCAACGAACGCAGCGCGCGCACCAGCGGGATCGGCACGCGCAAGATCATCTTCTCGGCCTACGCCATCTCCGGGGCGCTCGCGGGCCTGGCGGGCATGGTGCTCGCCGCGCGCACCACCTCCGCGCTGCCGCAGGCGGGGCTGAGCTACGAGCTGGACGCGATCGCCGCCGTGGTGATTGGCGGCACCAGCCTGACCGGCGGCGTGGGCAGCGTCGCCGGCACGCTGCTCGGCGCGCTGATCATCGCGGTGATCAACAACGGCCTCGATCTGATGGGCGTGTCCTCGTACTACCAGCAGGTCATCAAGGGCGCGATCATCGTGCTCGCGGTGCTGCTCGACACCTCGCGTCGCAGCCCAGACTGAACCAAGCCAGACTGAACCAAGCGAGACTGAACCAAGCAATAAGGAGCATCCGAATGTTGCAGCGCAGGACACTTCTGGCCGGAACCGCAGCCGCACTGGCCATGCCCGCCATCGCCCGGGCGCAGGCCGGCAAGAGCTACAAGATCGGCGCTGCCGTCTATGGGCTCAAGGCGGAGTTCATGCAGCTCTGGACCGGCGCCATCAAGGCGCACCCGGCGGCGCGCAGCGGCCAGGCCGTCATCACCGTGTTCGACGGGCAGTATGACGCGCTGACCCAGTCCAACCAGTTCGACACCATGATCACGCAGCGCTTCGATGCCATCGTCTTCGTGCCGATCGACATCCAGGCGGGCGCCGACGCGGTCCGCAAGGCGAAGGCCGCCGGTATTCCCGTGGTCGGCTCCAACGCGCGTGTGGCGGGCGACGACCTGCTTTCCTACGTCGGCTCCAACGACGAGAAAGCGGGCGTCATGGAGGCGGAAGCCATCGTCAAGGCCATGGGCGGCAAGGGCAACGTGGTCGTTCTGCAGGGTCCGATCGGCCAGAGCGGCGAGATCGAGCGTGGGCGCGGCAACCAGCAGGTGCTGTCGGCCAACCCGGGCATGAAGGTCCTGGAGCGCAAGACGGCGAACTGGTCCCGGGCGGAGGCGCAGTCCCTCATGGAGAACTGGCTGACGGCCCACCCTGGCCAGATCAACGGCGTCATCGGCCAGAACGACGAAATGGGTCTGGGCGCGCTGGAAGCGGTGAAGGCCGCTGGAATCGACCCCAAGACGATCCCCATCGTCGGCATCGACGGCGTGACCGACGCGATCCTGGCCGTGAAGGCGGGCGACATGATGAGCATCCTGCAAGACGCCCACGCGCAGGCGCAGGGCGCGCTGGACGTGGCGTTGCGCCACCTGGTGGGCGGGGGCTACCAGCCTGAAAGCGATGCCTGGAAGGAGTACGGCGCGCAGATGGCCTGGGACGGCGGCACGGCGGCGAACTACAGCGTGCCCTGGACTCCGGTCACGTTGCAGAACGCGGATGCGCTGCTCGCCAAGCGGCAAAAGGCGTGATGCCAGCCAGCGTGTTCGACTTCACCGGCAAGGCGGCGCTCGTCACCGGCGGCGCGGCCGGGATCGGCGGCGCAATCGCCCATGCCCTTGCGGCGCACGGCGCCAAGGTCGCGGTCGTGGACCTGAGCCCGGCGGCGGCGGACATGGCGGCGGGGTTGCCGGGTCATGGGCACCATGCGCACGTGAGCGACATCACGGCGCCCGGGGAGGCGGCCCGCGCCGTGGCAGCGGCGACCGACGCGCTTGGCCGCCTCGACATCCTGGTCAACAACGCCGGGATCGTGCGGCTCGAGCGGGCTGAGGCGGTGACGGACGAGGACTGGGACCTCACGATGGCGATCAACCTGCGCGCGCCGTTCCTCATGGCGCGCGCCGCGTTCCCCGCCCTGCGCAGCGCGGGCGCGGGGCGGGTCGTCAATCTCGCGTCCCAGGCCGGTTTCGTGGCGTTGGACCGGCATTTGGCCTATTGCGCCAGCAAGGCTGGGCTGCTCGGCATGACCAAGGTGCTGGCGCTGGAATGGGCGGCCCACGGCATCACCGTCAACGCGATATCCCCGACCGTCGTGGAGACGGAACTCGGCCGCAAGGCCTGGGCCGGCGAGGTCGGCGAGGCGATGAAGCGCAAGATTCCAACCGGTCGCTTCGTACAGCCGGAGGAGATCGCCCACGCCGCCCTGTTCCTCGCCAGCAGCGGCGCAGGCATGATCACCGGGGCCAACCTCGTGGTGGACGGCGGCTACACCATCCAGTAGCGCCATCCGCCCCCGGACCGCGCTGCCCTTGCTGAAGCGGACGGGGGGAGCATGGTTTGTGCCGTGCTGCACCGGGCGCTGGCGGCCCTATCAAAGGAGCGATGAGTATGGACGATCCAACCGTGATGGCCGGCGCAGAGCCGTTCCTGTTCGAGGGCAGCGACGTGGGCGTGCTGCTCTCGCACGGCTTCACCGGCACCACCCAGAGCATGCGCCCGCTCGGCGAGGCGCTGGCGGCGGCCGGCTTCACCGTCTCCGCCCCGCGCCTGCCCGGCCACGGCACGTCGCCGGAGGACATGGCAGGCACCGGCGCACGGGATTGGGTGGGCGCGATCGATGCCGCGCTGGACGAGCTTCGCGGCCGCTGCTCCACGGTGTTCATGGCCGGCCTGTCCATGGGCGGCACGCTGACGCTGCTCACCGCAGGCCGCCATGCGGACGTGCTGCGCGGCATCGTGCCGATCAACGCCGTCGTGCAGATGGACTCGGCCGGTCTTGCGGGCCTGGCCTTCGGAGACCCGGCGGCCATGCTCCCGGGCATCGGCTCGGACATCAAGGACCCGGCGCAGCGCGAGCTGGCCTATCCCGCCACGCCGGCCCGCTGCCTGGCCGAGCTTTACGCGCTGACGGGCGTGACCCGGGACTTGCTCGGCCGCGTCGCCTGCCCGGCGCTGGTGATCCAGTCGCGCGACGACCATGTGGTCAAGCCGGCGAACGCGCGGCTGATCGCCTCCTCGCTCGGCTCGGGCCGGGTGGAGCTGCTGTGGCTCGACAACTCCTATCACGTGGCGACGCTCGACCACGATGCCGGGCTGATCGCGGAGCGCACGGTGGCGTTCATCCACTCGGTCATGGGCTAGGCGATTGACCGGCCCCAGCCGGTCCGCCAAGGTCGTTTCAACGCCGCGGCCCTGAGTGGCATGCGGCGGTTCGAGGGAGACAACGGATGAAGTCCCGTCGCTACGGGTTGCTGAGCGCCGCGGCTTGGTTCGCGGCCTGCATCATGGCCGCACCCGCCATGGCGCAACCGGCCGACACCGTCACCATCGGCGCTATCCTGCCGCTGTCTGGCCTGTTCTCCACGCTCGGCCCGCCGGAGCGCGACGCCATGCAGCTCTCGACCGAAGCGATCAACGCGGCCGGCGGGTTTGATGTCGCGGGCAAGCGCTACAAGATCGCCATCAAGGTGCTGGACGACGAGTCCAGCCCCGCCACCGTCGGCATCTCCGACTACCGCCAGCTGGTGGAGGTGGACAAGGTGCCGGTGCTGGTCCTGGCCGACAACACCCGCATCTACGCCGCCCAGTTCCGCCGCGCGCCGCTGCCGGTGCTCAATATCCTGGACAGCACCTTCCCAAGCATCCTGGACGTGGACAAGCATGTCTTTCTGCTGCGGTCCGACACGCCGGCCTACGTGCCCGGCGGGGTGTGGTACTTGAAGAACGTGCTGCACAAGTCGCGCATCAGCTTCATCGGCTCCGAGGCTGACCCGTACTCGAAGGGGCTGGAGACCTGGATGGCCAAGGCGGCCAAGGAATACGGCGTCGAGGTGGTTTCCGACGTCAATTACCCGCCGAACACCACCAACTTCGCGCCGTTCATCCAGTCGGCGATGGCGGCCAAGCCGGACGCGATCTACCTGGGCGGCGTCACCCAGGAGGTGCTGCCGGTCGCCAAGCAGCTCTACCAGTCCGGCGTGCGGGACATCCCGGTGATCCACAACGCGGGCGCCACGCCCACCCAGGCCCAGCAGATCATCGGCGACCCGCTTTACATCGACGTGATGAAGGACAGCTACGACTTCGCCGGGTCGCTGCCGCAGACCTCGCCGGAGCCAGCCACCCAGGCGTTCTTCAAGCAGTTCCTCGCCCGCTTCAAGGAGTACCCGGACGACCTGACGATGTGGGCGTACGATGCGCCCTACGTGCTTGCGGCCGCCATGCAGAAGGCGGGCAGCGTGACCGACCGGGACGCGATCTACGCGGCGATGCTGGCGATGCCGGTGCCGGACCACACCGTCAGCGGCTGGATTCCGACGGCGGACGGCAAGCTGTTCCACGGCCGTGACGCGCAGACCTTGGCGGAGGGCGTGCGCTGGTGCCCGGAGCAGAAGACGGTCGGCGCGGCCATGATGTTCTTCATGGACGGCCTGAAGGTCACGCGCGAGCAGGTCGTGGCGGACGGCTGCGCGGGGCCGTAGCGCCTTGCTGCTGCAAACGCTGGCCAACGGCATCGTCCTCGGGTCCCTGTTCGCGCTGCTCGGCGCCGGCCTGACGCTGGTGTTCGGGGTGATGGACGTGCCGAACTTCGCCCAGGCCGGGATCATCACCCTGTCGGCCTACGTCATGCTCTGGCTGCAGCAGGGGGCAGGGCTGCCGTTCTGGCTGGCGGTGGCGGCAGGCGTGCTGTTCGCGGGGGTGCTCTCGGCCTTGACGGAGCGGCTGGCCTACCGCTTCGTCCGCACCCGGCCGCTCGCGGCGCCTGCGGTGGCGCTCGGGCTGCTGCTGGTGCTGGACAACACGGCGCTGGCCATCTGGGGCGGCGACCACGTCTCGCTCTCGCCGCCTTACGAGGCCGCGCTGGTGCGGTTCGGCGGCATCGAGATCCCGGCGGTGTCGGTGGCGCTGGTGCTGACGGCGGGGCTGTCCCTGCTCGCGCTGGAGCTGTTCCTGCAACGCACCTCCGTGGGCCGCGCCATCCGCGCCGTGTCGCAGAACAGCGAGGCCGCCGCCATCCTCGGCATCCGGCCGCAGACCCAGTACGTGACGGCGTTCTTCGTCTCCGGCCTGCTCGCCGGCCTGGCCGCGTTCGCCTATGCGCCCACCTACGCGGTATTCCCCTACATGGCGGACGCGGTGCTGCTCAACGCCTTCGTGGTGGTCATCCTGGGCGGCCTCGGCAACGTGTGGGGCGCGGTGGCGGGCGGCCTGCTGCTCGGCGTGGTCGAGACGCTGGGTGCGGTGTACGTGTCGGCGGCGTATCAGACGCTGTTCGGCTTCGCGGTGCTGCTGCTGATGCTGGTATTCCGTCCCTCGGGCCTGTTCAGCCCGGGCATCCGCCGTGTCGCCTAGCCGGCCGGCGCTGCTGGCCGCGCGCGACTATGGCGGCCTCGTGCTGCTGGGCATGGCGGGATGGGTGTTGCTGGCCCAGTCCAACTCGTTCTACTCGAGCGTGTTCGCCACCATCCTGATCTGGACGGTGGCGACCAGTGGGCTGAACGTCATCGCCGGGCTGGGCGGCTATCCCAGCCTGGTGCAGGGCGCGTTCTACGGCCTGGGCGCCTACGGGTCCGCCCTGGCGCTGGACGCCGGCCTGCCGCCAGCCTTGGCGCTGCTCGCCGCCCTCGGCCTGTCCTGCGCCAGCGGCCTGCTGATCGGTGCGATCTTCTCCCGCACCCGCGGCCAATACTTCGCGATCGGCACCTTGTTCTTCGGCGTGATCGTGGCGCTGGTGCTGAACAACTGGGCGTCGCTGACCGGGGGGCCGCTCGGCGCCACCGTGCCCTTCGTGTTCGACGGCAACGAGCAGTTGAACGCCGTGATCCCGGCCTGCGCGGCGGCCACGATGGCGATGGTCCGTTTCCTGAGCCGCAGCCGGCTCGGCCGGCGCCTGCTGACGGTGCGGGAGGACGAGGACCTGGCCGAGCACGTCGGCGTGCCCACCGCGCGCACCAAGCTGGCCGGTTTCGTGCTGTCGGCAGGCATCGGCGGCCTGGCAGGCGCCTTGATCGCCCAGTACAACGGCACGCTCTCGCCCGAGATGTTCGACTACAGCGTGGGCTTCGTCATGTTCGTGGCGCTCAGCGTGGGCGGCGCCGGGCGCGTGCTCGGGCCTTTGCTCGGCAGCGCCTTCATCGTGGGCGTGCCGGACATGCTGAACCTGCCCTCCGGCATCGGCCTGCTGCTGGTGGGCCTGGTGTTCATCATCGTGGTCATCCTGCTGCCGGGCGGCCTGATGAGCGCGCTGGACGCCGCCCTGGCTTGGCGGCCCGGCCGGCCCAGCAAGCCATGAGCATCCTGCTGGAAGTGGACGGGCTGAGCCGGTCGTTCGGCGGCGTGCGCGCCGTGGACGGGCTGGCGCTGTCCGTCGAGGCGGGCGTGATCTGCGGCATCATCGGGCCGAACGGCTCCGGCAAGACCACGTTCCTCGGCCTGCTCAGCGGCACCTACCGCCCCAGCAGCGGCGGCATCAGGCTCGATGGGCGGCCAATCGGCGGGCTGCCGGCGCACCGCACGGTCGAGGCGGGCGTGGCGCGCACCTTCCAGACCACCCGCCTGTTCGCGCGCTGGACGCTCGCTGACAACCTCAGGGTCGCGGCGGCCACCCGGGGCCGCAACGCCGCGGACCCGGCGGCGCTGCTCGCCCTGGTCGGGCTGGCCGGGTGCGGACAGGCAGCATGCACGACCCTGTCCAACGCGGAGCAGCGCTTGGCCATGATCGCGGTGGCGCTCGCGACCCGTCCCTCCCTGCTGCTGCTGGACGAGCCAGCGGTCGGCATGGCGCCGTCCGAGGGCGCGGCGCTGGCCCGGGTGATCCGCCGGGTGCGGGACGAACTGGGTGTCACGGTGCTCATCGTGGAGCACAACATGCACCTGATGATGGGGCTGGCCGACCGGATCATGGTGATGAACGCCGGGCGCAAGCTGGCGGAAGGCACGCCGGACGCGGTGCGGCGCAACCCCGACGTGATCGCGTGCTACCTTGGCGCCTGACGCCATCCTCGAAATCACTGGCCTGACGGTGACGTTCGGCGTCGCCCCGGCCCTGCGCGGCGTGTCGCTGCAAGTGATGCCGGGGGAGGCGGTGTCCGTGCTGGGCGCGAACGGCGCAGGCAAGACCACCCTGCTGCGGGCGATCATGCGCCGGGTCCCGGTGGTGGCCTCCGCCGTGCGCGTCGGCGGCGCGGACATGCGGCAGGCCTCGACCGAGCAGTTGGTCCGCCAGGGCGTGGCGCTGTGCCCGGAGGGGCGGCAGCTGTTCCCCGCCATGTCCGTGGAGGACAACCTGCTGCTGGGCGCCTACGGCACGCCGGCGCGGGTGGCCCGGCAACGGTTGGAACAGGCGCTCGACCGAGTGGCCTGGCTGCGCCCCCGGCGGCGGCAGATGGCCGGCGGGTTCAGCGGCGGCGAGCAACAGATGGTGGCGATCTGCCGCGCGCTGATGTCCGCGCCGCGGCTGCTGCTGCTGGACGAGCCGTCGAGCGGCCTGTCGCCGATCGCCATCGCCCAGGTGCGGGACATGCTGCTGGCCGTGCGCGGGCAGGGCATGGCGCTGCTGCTGGTGGAGCAGAACGTGAAGCTTGCCACCGAGCTGACGACGCGGTGCTACCTGCTCAACCGTGGCACGATCGAGTCCGAGGGCGCGACCGCCGACCTCGTGGAGGACCCCGGATTAGCCGACGCCTATCTCGGCGGCCAGTCTGTGCGCGAGCGTGAGGTCTAGCCGCCGCCGATGACCCGCAGCGGCATGGGCGGGTGGATGCAAGCAAGCTGAACCAGGAGCAACCCACGGATGAAAGCCATCGTTTACGACGCCCCGCGCTCTTTCGCGTACCGAGACGTCAACGAGCCTTCGGTCGGGCACGACGACGTGCTCATCCGCGTCAAGGCATGCGGATTGTGCGGCACGGACCTGCACATCCATGAGGGAGAGTTCAGTCCCCGCTTCCCGCTGATCCCCGGCCATGAGTTCACTGGCGAGATCGCGGCCGTCGGCCATGCAGTGACCGGCTGGCACATGGGCGACCGCGTCGTGGCCAACTGCAACCGCTCGTGCGGACGCTGCTTCTACTGCCGCCGGGGCCAGTACCTGCGCTGCGAGAACCTGGTGGCCTACGGCATCCAGATGGATGGCGGGTTCGCGGAGTTCCTGCGCGTGAAGGCGAGCGATGTGTTCGCCGTGCCGAGCCTGCCGTGGCGCGAGGCGATCATGGTCGAGCCGACCGCCTGCGCCGTGCACGGGGTGGAAGTCCTGGACGTGAAGCCTGGCGCGGACGTTCTCATGTTCGGCGCAGGGCCGACCGGACAGGTGCTCGCGCAACTGCTCAAGCTTAACGGTGCCGCTTCCCTGACCGTCGCCGCGCCGGCCGGGCCGAAGCTCGCGCTGGCCGAGCGCCTCTCTGCCGACCGCGTGGTCGCCATCGACCGCAATGATCCAGAACAGCACCGCCGCGCCCTGAAGGCGATCAGCCCCAACGGGTTCGACTACGTCGTCGAGGCGACCGGCGCGCCGGAGATGTGCGCCGAGGCGATGCGGCAGACCCGGCGCGGTGGCGTGGTGCTCATCTACGGCGTCTATCCGGCAGGAGCGACGTTCCCCGTCAACCCGTTCGACGTCTTCCGGTGCGAGATCACCATCAAGGGCTCCTTCGCCCAAATCGACGATTTCAGCCGTTCCCTGGCTTACTTGGAGAGCGGCCAGGTCAAGGTGAGCGAGATCGTCAGCGACGAGTTCGAGCTGAAGGACTGGGGCCGCGCCCTGGACAAGGCCTGGCAGCGTCGAGGCATCAAGACCGTCTTGCTTCCGCCCGGATCGTAAAACCAGGGCCGCTGGCGGGGCGGCTTTTACATCAACAGCCTCATATTTTGGTCTGTTGGAAAGCAAGTCTGGGCTCTGCCCAGGCCCGCCAAAGGCAGAGCCTCTGGCCTTGTCCACCTGATACCGGTGAGCCTCACACCTGACCTGTTCCAGGTATGGGTAGCTGGTCGGCGATTGTAGGCGTTGTGCGGTGAGTTTGTTCCAAGCGGCGCAGCCCGGGTTGAGGATGTCGTCGTCGCTGTCGAGCAGGCGATGCGAGAGATGCCGCTTGCGCAGATACAGCCAAATGCGCTCGATCGGGTTTGGCTCCGGGCTGTAGGCGGGCAGGATCACCAGGCTGACACTGTCGGGCACGTCGAGTTCGCCGGATCGGTGCCAGCCGGCGCCGTCCATCACCATCGGCGCGTGTTCGTCGGCCGCACGCGTGGCGCTGAAGCCGGCGAGAAAGGTGTTCATCACTGCGGTCGGGATTTCCGGCATGACGAGGCAGAGACCCTCGCCGGTCGCAGGCTGCACTGCGGCCAGCATGGGCGCCCAGGGATGTCGCTGATCGCACAAGCCAGGCGGCCGCTGCCCGCGCGTCCACCAGCGGTGGCAGGTGCGCCCCTTCTGGCCGACGCGCTTCGTCTGCGGACCACGCGCGACAGGCTGGCCGGATGCAGCGTCTTGGACCAGCGCTGCTTGATCTCGGCGCACAGGTCGGCCAGCGTCCAGGCTGACAGGCCAGTCGCCCCGGCATCGGGACCGTCGGTGATCAGCTTGGCCACCATCGTGCGCTCGTCCTCGGTCAACCGCGGCTTGCGGCCCGGTCGCGGCCGGTCGCGCACGCCGTCCAGACCTTCGGCGTTGTAGCGCGCCACGGCGTCGCGCAATGCCTGACGCTCCATTCCGGCAAGCCGCGCCGCCCCTGCTCGCGACAGGCCGTCCAACGCGTCGGCAATCGCATACATCCGGGCCGAAGCGGCTGGATCAGCCTGCCTGCGCGCCAGCCAGCGCAGCTCGCCAGCCGACCGGTCGGTCGAGATACAAAGAGCTCGGCCAGGCATCGTGGCCCTCCAACCAGGTCAACCACCACAGAACCACAGAACCACATGATCAGACCAAACCGGAATCCCTAGCCAACATCGCAAATCAAAAAATCCGCTCACCAGTATTATACCGTGACTGCCGCGGCTATAACGCTCCGGGCGCTTATTGTCCACGCCAAACGCTAACCGCTCGACGGAGTTAAAGCTTCTAGCGCTCTGACGCATTGTGAGGGTTCAGTATGTGTCAGAGCACTAGCTTGATTTGATGGGCCGATTCAGCCAACCCGCTGAAGTGCGCGTTGGCATCGGACCACTAGGAGGGTTGTTGCGTTGATCCACTCAGTAATGTCCAGTTAATGGTTGGGAGTTGAACTCAATGGCCTGAGCAACCTGGCATTAATTTGATGCGGTTTGCAAATTGCCAAGCAAGAATATTATGTTGGATAATACCGAATAATTCGGTGCGCCTCATCGCCCCGTCAGTTGCGCGCAAAACGTTTTGGCCCTGGTGCTCACGAGCATCTGTATCCAACAGGTAATCCCTGGTTGATCGGGTGATATTTCGGGCAGCTGCCGAGGACGGAACGGCGCTGTAAGGCACCAGCAAAGCGAGCAGGCGCTCACCTGCGACGTCTGCCTACAACGCACCTGCTCAGTCCGCCATGCCAGGACGGATGCTGGTCATCTCGTTAAATGTCTGGAATCCGGCACTGCGTGCGGGCGCTGCGGAGTCGATTGCCAGCTAAATGCGGTCTTACCGCCCGTAGATTGCATCCGGCAGCCATAGCGCAATGCTGGGCATGGCCAACAAATCACGACGCCCAGCGCCATGAGCGCGACGAAGGGCGACGTGCCTTTAATGATCGGCCCTAGCCCGATGTCGGGTGCGATGCGGTTGATGACGAAGATGTTGAGCCCGACCGGCGGATGGATCAGGCCATTTCCATTTGGGACCGGACATGGCCAACCAGCAGGAGCTGTTCGCCCTGCCGTTCAGCGCCGTGAAGCTGGATAAAGCGGTGGTGCTGCGCTCGGACGCCAAGAAGCCAGCCTATCGCTATGTGCGGCGCACGGTCATGGGCGCCAAACGCCACGGCCTCACCGTGATCGCCGAGGGTATCGAGAATGCCGCGGCGTGGACCCGCATGGCTGGGCTGGGGGTCGATCAGGTGCAAGGCTTCCTGATCGCCCGCCCGCTGCCTGCGGCCGCGCTGCCATCTGAGGTTTTTGGACAATGAAAGATTAGTTTAACAAGCCACGAACAGCGGCCCTTGGTATGCCGGGGATTGCTAGGCTTGCAGCGGCCTTCCCCAATTGCGGACGCGACGAGGCCGAGAAGCCCGGCCCTGGATTTCGCTGATTTGAGCAGCACTGCTATGGGACACCGGATGGCGTGGGTTCTGCCGCGGGGACGCCTGCTTTCGTCCGGGCGCTTGCAGGACGGCCTTGCCATTCCGGTGGCCATGGCAGGCGTGCTGCATCTTGCGATCATCTCGGCCGTCCAGGGTCTTGGCTATGCCTCAGCCCTGCCGTCCCCGGCGGCAACCGTGATCACGCTGGTGACGCTTGCAGCGGAGCCGACGCCGTCACCGCAATTCGAGGCGGCGCCCGCACCGTCCTCAGCTGATTTCGGGCTGCCAGAGGACGCCAGCCGGGACGCCAGCCGGGACGCCAGCCGGGACGCCGCCATCGCCTCCGCCTCGACGCCTGGGCCGTCCACCGCAGCCGACTCCGAAGTCGCTCCCGAAGCGAAAGCTGCAGCGATCCCGAGCTTGCCGCCGAAGCCGAGCCCTAAGCCCCGTGCCAAGCCAGCCGAAAAGCAAGTCGCGGCCGCAAAACTCCGTGCAGCGTCAGTCAGTTCCAGAGATGCCGCCGCCAAGCCAAGCCAGGATGCACCTGCGACCGCGCTAAGCAGTCTGGCCAGCCTCTCCCCCGCCGGCCCAGCGCCGCCGCAGGCCGTGCCGGCGCCGCCTGCCGCAGCCGGCGCCGCGGCAGAGGCGTCGTTCGAAGGCCGGCTGCTGCAAGCCGTGCAAGCCGAGGCGCGCCACAGCTATCCCGCAGCGGCCCGGCTCATGGGTTCGACCGGCCAAGCGGTCGTGGCGTTCAGTTACCGTGATCGGTCCGTGCACGTTACCAGCTTGCTGCAAAGCTCCGGATCGCCGGTGCTGGACCGCGCTGCCATGGCGGCCGTGCAGAACGCCGACTACCCGGCCCCGCCAGCCGAACTGGCCGGCCACACGCTGGCTAAAATCGTGCATGTGAAATTCGAGCTGAACACCGATTGAGGGAAGGACTGCCCTTGCGGCAGCCATGCTGCCATCACCCGGGCTGCGAGCAGGTCAACGTTTGGAGGCTGATGCAAGGAGAAGGCTTCGGCTACTCGGCCGCCTGGGCCACGAGCAGCCGACGCGCCACCGGCAGCAGCTCCCGTCCGAACTCCGCCGCGTCCTCCAACGGATCGAACCCGCGGATCAGGAACGTCGTCACGCCCAGCGCATGGTAGTCGGCGAACGCCATCGCCACCTGTGCCGGCGTTCCCACCAGGGCAGTGGTGTTGCCCCGCGCCCCCGTGGCCCGCGCAATGGCGGTGTAGAGCCGTCCCTCCGGCCGGTCCCCCTGCGCCGCCGCGGCCAGCAGCCGCTGGGACCCGGTGTTCGCCGGGTCGCCCACCGCCGGCCCCAGCGCAGCTTCCCCGCGCACCCGAACCACCTCGTGCAGGATGCGCTCCGCCTTCTCCCAGGCCGCACTTTCCGTCGCGGCCAGGATCGGGCGGAAGCTGAGGCTGAAACGCATCGCCGCCGCCGCACCCGGGCCGCGCTGCCGGGCGGTGGCCGCACGCACCCGGCCGATGATCTCGCGCACCTGCGCCTGCGTCTCGCCCCACAGCGCATAGACGTCGGCGTGGCGGCCCGCCACCTCCAGCGCCGCCTCGGACGCGCCGCCGAAGTAGATCGGGATGCGCGGCTGCTGCACCGTGCGCACCGCCGGGGACGCGCCGGCGAAGGAGTAGAAGCGCCCTTGATGGTCCACCGGCTGCTCCGCCGCCCAGACCTGCTTCAGGATGCCGACATACTCGTCCGTGCGCGCATACCGCTCGTCCTTGCCGAGATGGTCGCCATCCCGCAGCTGGTCGGCGTCGTCGCCGCCCGAAATGACGTGGATCGCCGCCCGTCCGTCGCTGAGCTGGTCGAGCGTGGCGAAGGAGCGCGCGGCGTTGGTCGGCGATTGGAAGCCGGGCCGGTGCGCCACCAGGAAGCCGACCCGGTCGGTGTAGCCGGCGGCATGGGCAGCGAGCTGCAGCCCGTCCGGACCGTTGCCGTACCAGCCGATCAGCACCCGGTCGAAGCCGCCCTGGTCGTGCGCCGCCATGCTGGCCCGCAAGTAGCCCAGGTCGATCGCAGGCCCCTGCGCCGGCCGCGTCTCGGACTGCTCGCGCGGCTGCACCATGCCGATGAACTCGATCGCGTCCGCCATCGCCCCTATCCCTTGCATCAATGGCCCTTGAAGGTGACCGTCAAGTAAGCCAGGCCAGAGGCTCTGCCTCCGGACACCGCCAAAGGCGAGCCTTTGGAATTCTTTTGCTTAATGAAGTGGTTTCCAAAGGCCTCCGGCCTTTGGCGGGTCTGGGCAGAGCCCAGCCTCACTTTTAGTAGGTCAGCGTCCAAGCGCCGCGCGTCCCGCCGCCAGAAAAGCCGCATCCGCCTGCGGGGTATGGACCCGGGCGCACAGCACATCCCGCAGATGCCGCTCCAGCGGGTTGGAACGGGACAGCCCGTGGTTGCCCGCGAGCTTGACCGCTTCCTCGACGGCGCGGATCGCGTTCTCGGCGGCGACCGTCTTGATCAGGTTGCACTCGTCCGGACTTGGCCCGCCTGGGCCTCCCCTGGCGGCATCGTGGTCCGCCGCGGCCCCGGCCACCAGCCGCCGGTTGGCCAGCAGCAGCGCCTCAATGCCGCCCACCGCCTCCTGCATCCGCGGCAGGGTGGCCAGCGGAGCGCCGAGGTTGGCCGGCGTCCGTTCCCGCAGGAACGCCACCAGCCAGTCCCGCGCCGCCGTCGCCACGCCCGTGTAGAGCGCCGCGATCGTGAGCGTGTTCCAGGCCACTTGCGCCGGGTCCGGCAGCCATTCGCCCGGCAGGCGGATATCGACGGCATGATCGCCGGGCACCGCGACGCCATCGAACGCCACGTCATGGCTGCCGGTCGCACGCAGGCCCAGCTGGTCCCAGGTCGGCACGATGGCGATGCCCGGCCGGTCCGCCGGCACGAGGAAGAAGCCGACCCGCGGCGCGTCCTCGTCGGTGCGCGCCCAGACGAGCATCCAGCTCAGGCCCGGCGCACCCGTCGCGTAGAGCTTGCGCCCGCTCAGCGCCCAGCCGTCCGGGGTGCGCCGGGCCAGGGTATCCGGCAGGCCGCCGCGCGCCGGGGTGCCCAACGCCGGCTCGGTGCGCAGCGCGTTGATCAGGGCGCCGTCGCCCGCGCTGCGCCCCACCAGGTTGCGGAGCCGGGCGGGCCAGCGCGAGTTGCGGCTCGACAGATGCACGTGGATCAGCTGCATCGCCAGCACCAGCGCGGTGGAGGCGCACCCTTCGGCCACTGCACCCACCAGCGCCGCAGCGCGTCCCAGCCCAGCGCCGCCGCCGCCGCCCTGCGCTGCCGCGGTCAAATTCAGCAGGCCTGCGCGGGCGAGCAGCCGCATGTTCGCGTGCGGGAAGCTCCCGTCCCGGTCATGCGCCGCGGCGGCCTGACCAAAGATTGCCGCCAGCGCCGCATCCGGCAAGGCCTGCGCCATCATCCCGTCCATCATGCCGTCCCATGCCATGCGTCACGACCGAAATGGTGGGCGTGCGTCGCTGCCACAACTCCCGCGCCAACGTGCTCGAAGGCCGCGAAGCGCGGGCCCAGCAGCGCTACCGGCCGTAAACCGCATCCGGCAGCCAGAGCGCGATGCCGGGCACGGCGGACAGGATCACCACCCCCACCGCCATCAGCGCCACGAACGGCAGCGTGCCGCGGATGATCGGCCCCAGCCCGATGTCCGGCGCGATCCGGTTGATGACGAAGATGTTGAGCCCGACCGGCGGATGGATCAGCCCCATCTCCATCACCACCGCCATCACCACGCCGAACCAGACCAGGTCGAACCCGGCGCTGCGCAGCGGCGGCAGGATGATCGGCGCCGTCATCAGGATGATCGACACCGGCGGCAGGAAAAATCCCAGCACCACCACCAGCACCAGGATGGCCGCCAGCAGCAGCCAGCGCGACAGGTGCAGGCCGACGATCCAGCCGGCTGCGCCCTGGCTGATGTGCAGGTAGCTCATCACGTAGCTGTAGAGCAGGCTCATGCCGATGATCATCAGCAGCATCCCGCTTTCCCCCAGCGTGCCCTCGAAGATCGGCCGCAAGTCCCGCAGGCGCCATGCGCCGTAGATCGCCGCGATCAGCAGCAGCGCCATGACGGCGCCCAGCCCGGCGGTCTCCGAAGGCGTCGCGATGCCGCCGTACAGCGCCACCATCACGCCGGTCAGCAATAAAAGGAACGGCGCCACCCGGGGCAGCGCGGCCATGCGGTCCCGCATGGTGTAGGTGTCCGCCCGCAGGATCTCGCTGCGCGGCCCGCCTGCCTCCGCCACCCGCGCCGCCTGCCGGTGCTCCCGACGCCACTGGACCACCGCCCAGGTCGAGAACAGCAGCACCAGCAGCACGCCGGGTCCCAGCCCGGCCAGGAACAGCCGCCCCAGCGACTGCTCGGATGCGACGGCGTACAGGATCAGCACGATGGACGGCGGCAGCAGGATGCCGAGGGTGCCGCCCGCCGCCACCAGCCCGGCGGCGAACCCGGGCGAGTAGCCGCGCCGCCGCATCTCCGGGATGCCGGAGGAGCCGATGGCCGAGCAGGTCGCCGGGCTCGACCCGGCCATTGCCGCGAACAGCCCGCACGCCAGCACCACGGCCACGCCCAATCCCCCCGGCACCCGGTGCAGCCAGGTGTGCAGCGCGTCGTAGAGGTCCTTGCCCGCGCGGGACTTGCCGATCGCCGCCCCCTTGAGGATGAACAGCGGGATGGTCAGCAGCGTGATGGAGGCGATCTCCTCGTAGACGTTCTGCGCCACCGTATCGAGCGAGGCGGCCGGCATGAAGATCATCATGAACACGGTCGCCACCCCGCCCAGCGCGAACGCGATCGGGATGCCGGAGAACAGCGCCACCAGCGTCGCCCCGCCATACAGCAGGCCGATCCACCCGGTGCCCATTACGCGAGATGCGCCGGGGCGGCGTCCGAATGACGGCTGCCCAGCAGCTGCAGCAGCAGCTGCACCGCCAGCAGCGCCATGCCGGCCGCCATGCAGCCATACGGGATCCACAGCGGCGGCCCCCAGGAACTCGGCGTCGTCTGGCCCTCCTGCCACGCCTCCACCAGCAGCGCCCAGCTCTTCCAGGCGAAGAACGTCACGAACAGCAGCGAGCAGGCATCCGCCAGCACCCGCCGCGCCCGGTCCACCCTGGGCGGCAGCACCTGCGCCAGCGCGTCGATGCCGACGTGGCCGCGCCGGGCCTGCGTCCAGGCCGCGGAGCCGAAGGTTGCGCCAACCAGCAGGAAGGTGGACAGCTCGTCCTGCCAATCGCTCGGGATGCCCAGGAAGTAGCGCCCGATCACCTCCCAGGTCAGCACGCAGCCGGCCGCCCCGATCGCCAGCGCCGACAGCATGGCAAGCGCGCCATTCAACGCCGTGACCACCGCCTGGACCGGCGCGAGCAGCCCGGCCCGCGGGACGTCGGCAACGATCTCGGGCGCGGCGACCGCGGGTGCGGCCAAGCCTTGAAAAGACAGGTTCAAGCCACTGCCTCGGCCAGCTTCAGCATGTTGGCGCAGGAGGCGCTGCGGGCCGCGAAGTCCTTCCACGCCGAGTCCTTGGCGACGGCCTTCCACTGCGCGATGTCGTCCGCATTCATGTCCGACACCTTGACGCCAGCCTTGCCATAGATGTCGGCGAGCAACTGGTCATCGGCCTTGGCCGCCTCGACCGCGAACGGCTCCTGCGCCGCGCCCGCCTCCACGATCGCCGCCTGCTGGTCCGGCGTCAGGCTGTCGAACACGTCCTTGGACATCAGCAGCGGCTCGAACATGAACCAGAACGACCCGCCCCGGTCGGTGGTGACGTTCTTCGCGATCTCCTGCAACCGGAAGCTGATGAGGCTGGTGGACGAGGTGAGGGCCGCGTCCAGCGACCCGGTCTGCATCGCCGCATACGTCTCGTCGGAGGTGACGGAGCTGATGATCCCGCCCGCCGCCTTCAGCATCAGGTCCATCTCGCGCGACGCGCCGCGGATTTTCAGCCCTCTGGTGTCCTCCGGCCGCACCACCGCCTGCGCGCGGGACGCGAGGCCGCCGCCCTGCCAGATCCAGGTCATGATCTTCACGCCGCGCTTGTCCAGCACGGCGGACAGCTCCTGCCCAACCGGCGCCGTCTTCCAAGCCGTCCCCTGCGCGTAGCTGGTCACCAGGCACGGCATCAGCCCGACATTGACCTCTGGAACCTCGCCGCCCGCATAGGCCAACGGGTAAAGCGTGAAGTCCAGCGCCCCGCGCCGCAGCGCCGAGAACTGGGCTATCGTCTTCATGAGCGAGCTGCCGGGATAGATCTCGAAGGTCAGCGAGCCGCCGGTCTTCTCGGTCACCGCGGCCGCGAACCGCCGTACCAGCCGGTCGCGGAAATCGCCCTGCTCCACCGTGCCGCCCGGAAACTGGTGGCTGATCTTCAACACCCTGGCGTCCGCCGCCCGAGCCGACCGGGCGCGGATCAGGGCTGGCGCCGCGAGCAGGCCGAGTGCGGTCCGGCGCGTGATGGGCATGGCAGGGCCTCCTCCGGATTGTTGTCTTTCTGGCGGACAGGCTAGCGGAGGCGGGATACTGCAACAAGCCAGGCCGCCGATGCATGCGAGGCGCCCGCTCCCGGAAAGGGCGACGCCTTTATCGCAAGGCTAAGCGTGGCAGCCGGTCATTCGGCGGACAATGTTGTCCAACAGGCGTCTTGTACGGCTGGGTTGCCTTTTTCGAAAACATTGGGGGAGACAGTTGCGAGATGCCCCTCCCAACGCTCCTATGACCCAGCGCTCCTGTAATGAAGTCAGGCAGCCTTGCGTCCGCGCTTGGCAGGGGCTGCGGCGGCGGCATCCATCTGGATCACCGGCTTGCGGCCGAGGCCGATCTTCTTGGCCAACTCAGAGCGGTGCTCGGCATACCGCGGCGCCACCATCGGGTAATCGTGCGGCAGGCCCCAGCGCTCGCGATACTGCTCGGGCGTCATATTGTATGACGTTTGCAAGTGCCGCTTCAGCATTTTCAGCTTCTTGCCGTCCTCCAGACACACGATGTAGTCAGGAAAAACCGACTTTTTGATGGGCACCGCCGGCTGCAGCTGCTCGGGCTCGGCCTGTTCTGTTCCGGCCGCGGTCAGCGCGGAGAAAACCTGCTGTATCAACTCCGGCAAGGCGTCACGTGACACGGTGTTATTGGACACGTGGGCGGAAACGATCTGGGCTGTCAGCCCAAGGACTGCCTGTGTCGAGTTGTCTTCGGCCATGATAAATCAGCTCCTTGTCACGATTCGCGGACGCGCGTGGCACTACCTTGCACTCTACGCGGTTTTTCTCAAGGGAAGTCGCATTGGCAAACAGAATAAATATGTCCCACCAACCCTGTCTTGGCTGATTTGCAGAGACAGCTAGTGCAGGCCGCTCCTGGACTGTGCAGTTCTCTGGCGCTTGAACCAAGGCATTAGCCGGATTGCCGGAATCCGATCCTGGCAAACACCGTTGCCTGACCTGCAAGCTGATGACCTGCGAACCGGCATCGCAGCTTTCAGCGCCTCTTCGGCGTTACTGCCGCACGTTCAGGATTCGGCGCCTCGCGGGGCGAACTTCCGCCATGATAGCAAGCGCGGCTCGCCAGGGTTGACGGCCGGGCATGCCCGGGACTAAACGGCTGGCACTCCGGCGGGGTGAGTGCCAACCGTGCTCCAGCCGGGTATGAACAGTGTCAGTTCGCTGAGGAGTATCGCAACCATGAAGTTCCGTCCGCTGCATGACCGCGTGGTGGTCAAGCGCCTGGAAGCCGAAGAGAAGACCGTCGGCGGCATCATCATCCCCGACACGGCGAAAGAGAAGCCGATGCAGGGCGAGATCGTCGCCGCCGGCCCCGGCGCACGCAACGAGCAGGGCGCGATCGTTGCCCTGGAAGTCAAGGCCGGGGACAAGATCCTGTTCGGCAAATGGTCGGGCACTGAAGTCAAGATCGACGGCGAAGAGCTGCTGATCATGAAAGAGTCCGACATCATGGGCATCGTCGAGCAGGCCTGAGGCCTCCCGGCGCTCCTCCCATCCATTAGAAAAGGCAGAAATACATGGCAGCCAAGGACGTACGGTTCGGCGGCGACGCCCGCCAGCGCATGCTGCGCGGCGTGGACATCCTCGCCGACGCAGTGAAGGTCACGCTCGGCCCCAAGGGCCGCAACGTGGTGATCGACAAGAGCTTCGGCGCCCCGCGCATCACCAAGGACGGCGTCACCGTCGCCAAGGAGATCGAGCTGGCGGACAAGTTCGAGAACATGGGCGCGCAGATGCTACGCGAGGTTGCCACCAAGACCAACGACATGGCCGGCGACGGCACCACCACGGCGACCGTGCTGGCGCAGTCGATCGTCCGAGAGGGCAGCAAGGCGGTGGCCGCGGGCATGAACCCGATGGACCTCAAGCGCGGCGTGGACATGGCGGTTTCCGCCATCGTCGAGGAGCTGAAGAGCCGCAGCCGCAAGATCACGACCGAGGCCGAGACGGCGCAGGTCGGCACGATCAGCGCGAACGGCGAGGCCGACATCGGCCGCATGATCGCCGAAGCCATGCAGAAGGTCGGCAACGAGGGTGTCATCACCGTCGAGGAGGCCAAGGGCATCGACACCGAGCTTGATGTCGTCGAGGGCATGCAATTCGACCGCGGCTACCTGTCCCCGTACTTCATCACCAATGCGGAGAAGATGATCGCCGAGCTGGACCAGCCTTACATCCTGATCCACGAGAAGAAGCTCTCCGGCCTGCAGCCGATGCTGCCATTGCTGGAGACGGTCGTGCAGTCCGGCCGTCCGCTGCTGATCATCGCCGAGGACGTCGAGGGCGAGGCCCTTGCCACCCTGGTGGTGAACAAGCTGCGCGGCGGCTTGAAGGTCGCGGCGGTGAAGGCGCCGGGCTTCGGCGACCGGCGCAAGGCGATGCTGGAAGACATCGCCATCCTGACCGGCGGCCAGGTGATCTCCGAGGATCTCGGCATCAAGCTGGAGAACGTCAAGCTGGAGATGCTGGGCCAAGCCAAGCGCGTGCTGATCGAGAAGGAGAACACGACCGTCATCGAAGGCTCCGGCGCCCATGAGGCGATCAAGGCCCGTTGCGACCAGATCCGCGCGCAGGTGGAGGAGACGACCTCCGACTACGACAAGGAGAAGCTGCAGGAGCGCCTGGCCAAGCTGGCTGGCGGCGTGGCGGTGATCCGCGTCGGCGGCAGCACCGAGGTCGAGGTGAAGGAGCGCAAGGACCGCGTGGACGACGCGCTGCACGCCACCCGTGCGGCGGTCGAGGAAGGCATCGTGCCCGGCGGCGGCGTCGCCCTGGCCCGTGCCAGCCTGATCCTGGCGCAGCTGAAGCCGGCCAACGAGGACCAGAAGCTCGGCATCGAGATCGTGCGCAAGGCGGTGCAGACCCCGCTGCGGCAGATCGCCGAGAACGCCGGCGAGGACGGCGCGGTCATCGCAGGCAAGGTCATCGAGAACGGCGACTACAACTACGGGTTCGATGCGCAGACGGCCGAGTTCAAGGACATGGTCGCCGCCGGCATCATCGACCCGACCAAGGTCGTACGCACGGCCCTGCAGGACGCGGCATCCATCGCGGCCCTGCTGATCACCACCGAGGCCATGATCGCCGAGCGCCCGGAGCGCAAGGCTCCCATGGGCGGCGGCGGCGGTGGCGGCGGCATGGGTGGAATGGGCGGCATGGGCGACATGGACTTCTAAGTCCGACGCTCACCGCTTGGAAGAAAGGAAAGGGCGGGCCGCAAGGTCCGCCCTTTCTGCTTTCAAGCCAGCAAGGCCAGAGGCTCTGCTTCTGGACTCCGCCAAAGGCAGAGCCTTTGGAATCCTTTTTTATAAAACGGTTTCCAAAGGCTTCCGGCCTTTGGCGGTTCTAGGCAGAGCCCAGCCTCGCTTTCCAATGGATCGATTCCCAGGCCGTAGGTGTCACTTGACTGACATTGACTTGCTGTGCAAATGCTGCGAACAGGCACACTCGCAATCGCGCTTCCGCCTCCGCCTTGCTGCGCCTCCCCCTTCACAGGGTGCTGCCGTCAAGTGGTCCACGGATACGATTGTCCACACATGCCGCGCACCCGCGCGGTAGTTTGACGGAGTTGACGCAGCTATGGCTACAGGTACGGTTAAGTGGTTCAACACCACCAAGGGTTTCGGCTTCATCATGCCGCAGGATGGCGGCAAGGACGTTTTCGTTCACATCACGGCAGTCCAGGCGGCTGGCCTGCGCGGCCTCGATGAAAACCAAAAGGTTAGCTACGACGTCGTGATGGAGCGTGGCAAGGCTGCCGCGAGCAACCTCAAGCTTGTCTAAAAGATCTGCCGGCTCCCTTGGGAGCCGGCATCTCTCCGTCAGCCCGTCCAGCTTGACGCATCAAGACTAGAAGCGTCGGGCTCACGCTTGATGGCCGCCACGGACGTAGCCCCAGCCTTCAGCATGATCTTCTCAGCGTCGACGCGCTTTTCGGGCGTGTTCGCCCGTACTGCTAGCACCAGCTTTCCAGCCGCGGCCGTTTCGTCCCGACCCTCCTCCTGAGAGTCCTTGGCCGCTGTCCCGACCGCGTTCGCCGCCAGCGCTGACCCGGCGCCCACCGCAGCCGCAGCCGCGATCGCCACCCCCGCCGCACCTCCCGTCGCCACCGTGGCGCCCGCCGCCGCGAAAGCGCCGATGTAGCCTGCCATGCTCGTGCCCATGGTGCGCGCCTGGCGCATGTCGTCCTCCGTGACCGGGTTGGCCGCGCCCAGCTCCGGCGTTGCCGCGTTCGCCGTCGGTTGCGTCGCCGGCAGGCTGAGGTCGGCGTGATCGAAGCCGACCATGCGCAACTGACCCAAGGCGTCCTGCATCGCGGCATCGCTTGGGAACACGCCCTGCACCTCCTCGACCGGGCCAGCCAACACCGGACCCGACGCGCTCGTCTGCTCGCTCATGCACCACTCCTGTTTCATTCGGGAAACGCCGGGCGCAGCCGCTGCGTTCCCAGCCGGACCGCTATCCCAACATGGCCAGCGCCGCGCACTCCGCCGTCACCTCGGCCGCGCCGAGCACGTCTCCGGTATAGCCGCCAACCTGCCGTTGCGCGAGGGCCGTGACCACCAATCCCGCGGCCAGCGCGGCCAACCCTGCCCCTGGCGCCGCGTATGCCATGACGGCGCAAGTTGCCAAGCCGGCGAGCAGCCGCCCGCGCCCGGCAGCGCGCAGCGACGCCCCAAGCCCGTCCGGACGCGCCGGCCTAAGCAGCAGCACCGGCAGCAGCATCGCGCCCCGGCCGAGCACCCCGGCCAGCAGCAGCGCGCGCTCCGGCCGGGTGGACAAGGCGAGCGGCACGGCCCGCAGCGCCAGGCCGAACGCCACGGCCAGCGCGCCGTAGCTGCCGATGCGGCTGTCCCGCATGATCGCCAGCCTGCGCTCCCGGGTGCGTGCGCCGCCAAACCCGTCCGCGGTGTCGGCCAGCCCATCCTCGTGCAGCCCCCCGATAACCAGCACCGCCGAGGCCAGCGCCCACGCCGCCGCCACCGGCTGCGCCATCCCGGCCGCCTGCCCCAGCCGCAGCACAGCCGCCGCCAGCGAGCCGACGGCAGCGCCCACCAGCGGATAGGCCCACACGCAATCGCCGGGCGGAGGATGGACTGCGGCGAGCCTGCCAGCAGGCAGGCGGGTAAGCAGGCAGAACGCCCCCACCAACTCGGCCCAGCGCCTCACGCCCGGCCCGCGACGGCGGCGTCCGCGAACGTCGCCATCCCCGTGTGGCAGGCCAGCGCCGCCCGCAGCAGCGGCACCGCCAGCGCGGCCCCGGACGCCTCACCCAGCCGCATCCCCAGGTCGAGCAGCGGCTCCAGGCCCAGCTCGGCCAGCAAGCGCCGGTGCGCCGCCTCCGCCGAGACGTACGCGGCCAGGCAGCCGTCCAGCGCGCCAGGCGCCGCCAACGCCAGGGGAGCGATGGCGGCGGCGCAGACGAACCCGTCCAGCAGCACCGGCGTCCGGTTCTGCCGCGCCGCCACCACCGCGCCAGCCATCGCCGCCAGCTCCCGCCCGCCCAGGCGCCGGGCCAGGTCCAGCGGCGGGTGGCCGGCGTGACGGGCGGCGGCGGCGCGCACCGCCTCCCGCT